>NZ_JAHBDI010000055.1:0-236472 GCF_019956275.1 Pseudomonas sp. GL-RE-26 | reverse complement strand
TACCTGGCCGAGCTTCATGCCTCAGCCCCGCACTATGTCCTGCCTCATCGGCGAGAGGAGCGTATTTATCCTCGCGCCATCCGGCTCAAATCACCGAAGTATCCGATCAGAAATAAAAATGCCAGTCAGCTTAACTGACTGGCATTAGCCAGAGATGGCCGGTTTTTTTTCGCCCGTTTAATTATTCAACCGGGGGGAAAGGCTCTATATCGGGCTTATCCATCAACTGGTAAGACCGGTCATGCCAATTTTCTAATTT
This sequence comes from Pseudomonas sp. GL-RE-26, assembly GCF_019956275.1. NCBI lineage: Bacteria > Pseudomonadati > Pseudomonadota > Gammaproteobacteria > Pseudomonadales > Pseudomonadaceae > Pseudomonas > Pseudomonas sp. GL-RE-26. The sequence goes on along the minus strand of NZ_JAHBDI010000055.1, from coordinate 236,213 downwards.
TTACTTGCGAACACCCAAAAACAGCGCCTAGACTGCGCCTGCACTGGACATACCGGTAAGACCACAATAATTAAGTCCTGAATCTGATGTGCTCCGCACACGGCAGCCAGGACACCGACCAGGATTCCTCCCATGCTCAGATGGTGCTCGCGTTCAATCTTCCTCCAAGTGGTTCTCGGACTGGTGCTCGGCATCGTCTGCGGGCTGACCCTTCCCGAATACTCCGCTCAGCTCAAACCGCTAGGTGACGGTTTTATCAAGCTGATCAAAATGCTCATTGGCTTGATTGTGTTTTGCGTAGTGGTCAGCGGTATCAGCGGTGCCGGCGACCTGAAGAAGGTCGGCCGTATCGGCCTCAAATCGGTGATCTACTTCGAAGTGCTGACCACCATCGCCCTGGTGATCGGCCTGGTGTTCGCCTTCAGCACCGGCATCGGCAGCGGCGCAAACATTCACCTGGAGCAGCTTTCCGCAGCCGACATGGGCGACATTGCCCAGCGCGGCCAGCACATGCACACCACCACACAGTTCCTGATGGACTTGATTCCGACTTCGGTGATTGGTGCCTTTGCCGATAACAATATCCTGCAGGTCCTGCTGTTTTCAGTGTTGTTCGGCAGCGCACTGAATCTGGTGGGCGAGGCGGCGTCGGGTATTTCACGGCTGATCAATGAACTCAGCCATGTGATCTTCCGCATCATGGGCATGATCGTGCGCCTGGCGCCGATCGGTGTGTTCGGTGCGATCGCCTTCACCACCAGCAAATACGGCCTGGACTCGCTGCAGCACCTGGGCAGCCTGGTCGGCCTGTTCTACCTGACCTGTACTGCCTTCGTGGCCTTGATTCTCGGCCTGGTGATGCGCCTCTCCGGCTTGAAGATGTGGCCGTTGCTCAAGTACCTGCGCGAAGAACTGCTGATCGTCATGGGCACCGCTTCGTCCGACGCTGTGCTGCCACAAATCATGCGCAAGCTTGAGCACCTGGGCATCGGCAGTTCGACGGTCGGGCTGGTGATTCCAACGGGTTACTCGTTCAACCTCGACGGTTTCTCGATCTACCTGACCCTGGCCATCGTGTTCATCGCCAATGCCACCGGCACGCCGCTGGCGATGACCGACCTGCTGACGATTCTGTTGGTATCGTTGATCACCTCCAAAGGTGCCCACGGCATTCCGGGCTCGGCGCTGGTGATTCTGGCGGCCACCCTGACAGCCATTCCGGCCATTCCGGTGGTGGGTCTGGTGCTGGTGCTGGCCGTGGACTGGTTCATGGGCATCGGCCGGGCGCTGACCAACCTGATCGGCAACTGTGTGGCGACCGTCGCCATTGCGCGATGGGAAAAGGACATCGATGTGGAGCGGGCGAACAAGGTACTTTCGGGTCAGGCGGGTTATACCTTCCAGCCGAGAAAACCGGTTGCTCAAGCGGCAGCCAAAGAATTCTGAATGACCGCCGTGCCTGCCGACCGCAGGCACGGCTCATGGAGCGAACAAGTGATTACCTCATCAACCGTCGTCAACTCAGTGGTAGAAAAACTTCGGGCCGCTTTGGCCCGTGGTCAGTGGCGCTCCGGCGAAATGCTGCCGGGGCAACGCGATCTGGCCGAACAATTGGGCATCAGCCGCCCGAGCCTGCGTGAAGCAGTCATCGTTCTGGAAACCCTCGGTCTGGTGCGCTCGATGCCAGGCAAAGGCGTCGTCGTACTAGAGGCCAATCTCAGCGATGGCCAGTCCCACGACAGCGCGGTGGCCGCAGCGAGCCTGGAAGACGTGCTGCAACTGCGCTACACCCTGGAGCCATTCATCGTCGGCCTCGTGGCCCAATCCATCAGCAGCAAGGAAGTCGGGCAACTGCGCCTGACCCTGATGGACATGCGCGAAGCCCTGGAGGCCAATGACAGTGAAGCCGGCGTAAGCGCCTACATCGCGTTCCACGAAGAGCTGTTCACGCTGACGTCGAACCCGATCTTCCAGAGCGTGGTCCAGCAAACCAGCAATGCCCTCAAGCAAAGCGCCGAAGTGTTGCGCAACTCCCCGGAGCATTTGGCTGAACGCCTTGAAGAAAACGAAGCCGTGGTGCGGGCGATCCGCAACAAGAACAGCGCCCAAGCCAGCGCCGAGATGCGTCGGCACATTTTGCGCGAAGGCCAGCGCATGGGCATCGAACTGAACATCCCGGAAGACAACCTCGGCAGTTGAAACCTCTTCGAACTGGAGATTGGCCATGAACAGCTTCGCCTCGCCACAAACGCTCGCCACCCTGCCCGTCCGCCCGTCGGTGGATGATCTGTATTCGCGGGTCCTCGACGCCATTTTCGAACAGCGCATCCATTCGGCCAGTCGCTTTACCGAAGAAAGCCTGGCGCAGATGTTCGGTGCAAGGCGCAGCGACATGCGTGATGTGCTGACGCGACTGTCCCATCAGCAGGTCATCATCCTTCGGGTCAACCATCGTCCCCGCGTCGCCGAGCTTGATGTCGAGCAGACCCGGCAGACACTGCATGCCCGGCGCCTGGCCGAGATCATGTTGGTGCGGCTGGCCTGTCAACGACCCTGCGCGCAAGACCTGAAGCACCTGCGGACACTGGTCGAAAACGAGCGTCAATGCGTCGAGCGTGGCCGGGCGATTCGATTGTCGGGAGAGTTTCATCTGCAGTTGGCACAAATGGCGGGGAATGCACCGCTAGCGCATTTTCTTGAGAGCCTGGTTCCGCTGACTTCCTTGGCGATTGCGCAGTTTGATCTGCAGCAGAAGGATTATTGCGTGGAGCACATGGAGATTCTGGATGCGCTGGAACGAGGAGATGCCGCGACGGCGCAAGTCGCGCTCAACCGGCATCTGGATTATCTGGAAGATTTGTTGCTGAGCCCTGCATCGGCAATGGGCCAAAACTGTGCCGCAGGTTAGATCGCTTTCGCGAGCAGGCTCGCTCCCACGGAGGACTGCATTTCAAATGTGGGAGCGAGCCTGCTCGCGATGACGGCTTAAGGCTCGCTGCAGTTTCTGAATTTAATCCGCCGCCACCCGCGCAAAACCCTCGCGAATCTTTTCTTCCGGCAAATCATCGGCAATGAACACGATCACGCTCTCGCGCACGTCGTCCTCCGCCCACTCGGTATCCCAGTCGAAACCATAAAGCTTCAGCACCCCCTGAAACACCATGCGACGGGATTCGCCGAGGATATTCAACACGCCTTTGTAGCGCAGCAATTGCTTGCCATGCTCCTCCAGCAGCTCGTTCATGAACTCACTGAGCTTGTCGATATCCAGCGGTTTTTCAGTGCGCAGCACCAGGCTGGAAATGCGGTCCATGGATGGAGCTGCCTGGCTGACCGGGCGCAAACTCACGCCGCCACCGAGGTCGGCGTTGAGGTTGAAGCCGCGCACATCGAGCAACTCGGCCAGGTCGATCTTGCCGTGGTCAACCACGCGGATCGGGGCGCGGCGGTTGATGCGGGTCAGGCGCTCGCTCAACGCGGTGAAGGTCGCTTCGTCCACCAGGTCACGCTTGCTCACCAGCAAGCGGTCGGCGAATCCGATCTGCGCCTGGGCGATGGTCTGGGTCAGGTGCAAGTCGGCATGCGCGGCGTCGACCAGCGTGATGATGCCGTCGAGGATATAGCGCTCACGCAACTCTTCGTCGATGAAAAAGGTTTGTGCCACGGGCGCCGGATCGGCCAGGCCGGTGCATTCGATCACCAGGCGGTCGAAGGCGATGTCGCCCTGGTCCAGACGCTCGAGCAACAGATAAAGCGCTTTGGTCAGGTCGGTGTGGATGGTGCAGCAGACGCAGCCATTGGACAGTGTCATCACCTGTACCGGCTCATCGCCCAACAACTGGGTATCGATACCGGCGTCGCTGAATTCGTTTTCGATCACGGCGATTTTCAGACCGTGCTCGGCCTTGAGCAGGTGACGCAACAGGGTGGTCTTGCCAGCGCCGAGGAAGCCGCTGAGGATCGTGACCGGGATGGGAGAGGACAAACTGGATCTCCTTTTTCACACAGTGAAAAAACAACACAAAACAAATGTGGGAGCGAGCCTGCTCGCGAAGGGGCCGTCAGCTTCAACAAATATGCTGACTGATACACCGCTTTCGCGAGCAGGCTCGCTCCCACAGGTTTTGCTGTTAACCCGCAATCCGGATCAACAGCACTTCGGCCCACCCTTGCCACCGTAACGGGCTTCCTGACGCTCCCGGAAGAACATCTCATAGCTCATCACCGGTTTGTCCGGGTGCTTGGTCTGCATATGCTCGACGTAGTTGTCGTAGTCGGGCATGCCAACCATCAGGCGCGCGGCCTGACCGAGGTATTTACCGAGGCGACTCAAGTCATTGAACATGCTGCAATCCTCTGGTCACGCTTCCGGCAGCGCCTGGAATGGCGATTCTTTATCCGTACGTTCTTTGCTGCCCCAGGCGGAAATACCGACCTTGAGCGCATAGAACAGGATGCTGAACACCACGAACAGGAACAGTGCGGTCAGCGTTGCGTTGGTGTAGGCGTTGAAGATCACGTGCTGCATCTGGGTGATGTCCTTGGCCGGGGCGAGGATCTGGCCGTTGGCCAAGGCATCGCTGTATTTCTTGGCCAGCGACAGGAAGCCGATCGCCGGGTTGGCATCGAACAGCTTGATGAAGCCAGCTGTCGTGGTGCAGATCAACAGCCACACCGCCGGCAACATGGTGACCCAGACATAACGCTGGCGTTTCATCTTGATCAACACGACGGTGCCGAGCATCAGCGCGATACCGGCCAGCATCTGGTTGGAGATGCCGAACAGCGGCCACAGGGTGTTGATGCCACCCAATGGATCGATCACGCCCTGGTACAGCAACCAGCCCCACATGGCCACACAACCGCCAGTGGCGATCAGGTTGGCAGTCCAGGATTCGGTGCGACGCAGGGCCGGCACGAACGAGCCGAGCAAGTCCTGAAGCATGAAGCGACCGGCACGGGTACCGGCGTCGACTGCGGTCAGGATGAACAGTGCTTCGAACAGGATCGCGAAGTGGTACCAGAACGCCATGGTGTTTTCACCCGGCAGAACACTGTGCAGGATCTGCGCGATACCGACCGCCAGGGTTGGCGCGCCGCCAGCACGGGCCAGGATGGTGGTTTCACCGATGTCGTGGGCCACCGCTTGCAGGGCTTCCGGGGTAATGGCGAAGCCCCAGTTGCTGACGGCTGTCGCAACGGCCACCACATCACCGCCGACCACGGCCGCCGGGCTGTTCATGGCGAAGTACACGCCCGGCTCGATCACGGAAGCGGCAACCATGGCCATGATCGCCACGAACGATTCCATCAGCATGCCGCCGTAACCGATGTAGCGGGCGTTGGTTTCGTTATCCAGCAGTTTCGGCGTGGTGCCGGAGGAAATCAGTGCGTGGAATCCCGAGACCGCGCCACAGGCGATGGTGATGAACAGGAACGGGAACAGACCGCCCTTCCATACTGGGCCGGTGCCGTCGATGAACTGGGTCAGCGCCGGCATTTTCAGCTCGGGCATGGTCACCAGAATGCCGATGGCCAAAGCGACGATGGTGCCGATTTTCAGGAAGGTCGACAGATAGTCGCGGGGCGCCAGGATCAGCCACACCGGCAATACCGCTGCGACAAAACCGTAACCGATCAGCATCCAGGTGATCTGGATACCGGTAAAGCTGAATGCCTTGGCCCACACCGGATCAGCAGCGATCTGCCCGCCGAGCCAGATAGAACCCAGCAACAGCAGCACACCGATCACCGAAATCTCACCGATGCGACCCGGGCGGATGTAGCGCATGTAGATGCCCATGAACATCGCGATCGGGATGGTCGCCATCACCGTGAAAATCCCCCATGGGCTCTCGGCCAGGGCTTTCACCACGATCAGCGCCAGCACCGCGAGGATGATGATCATGATCAGGAAACAGCCGAACAGCGCGATAGTCCCTGGAATACGACCCATTTCCTCGCGGACCATGTCGCCCAGGGAGCGGCCGTTGCGGCGGGTGGACATGAACAGGACCATGAAGTCCTGAACCGCACCGGCCAGCACCACGCCGGCGATCAGCCACAGCGTGCCGGGCAGGTAGCCCATCTGCGCCGCCAATACCGGACCGACCAGAGGACCTGCACCAGCGATGGCGGCGAAGTGGTGACCAAAAAGAATGTGTTTGTTGGTTGGAACGTAGTCCAGACCGTCATTGTTGAGCACAGCGGGAGTGGCCCGTCGCGCATCGAGTTGCATGACATTGTTAGCGATGAACAGACTGTAGTAGCGGTAGGCGACCAAATAGATGGCCACGGCAGCGACCACAATCCACAAGGCGTTGATTGCCTCGCCTCGGCGCAATGCCACGACACCCAGGGCGCACGCACCTACGATTGCCAGCACCAGCCAAGGCAAATGGCGTAGCGGGCTATTATTATTTTTCATTTTATTATTCCAGCCAGAGTGGACAAGAAAGACAGCCACCCCGAGTTTAGCGCTCCTGACGGCAAAGACCATACCCCGACATTGGTCTAGACACCTGCACGCGCTGGCAGCCCTTGATCATGCGGGTCTATAGTCAGCGTACATTTCCGAGGATCGCGCCATGAGCGAGCACCCTGCCGAACGTCGCCGCTTCAAACGTATTGCGTTCGATGCCCGAACCGAGCTGAGTCAGGGCGAGTCCACTTGGCCGGTGAAGTTGATTGACCTTTCACTGAAGGGCTTGCTGATCGAGCGACCCGATCCGTGGCTGGGCAATCCGCAGCAGGACTTTCTGGTCGACATTCATCTGAGCGAAGAGGCCGACATCACCATGGATGTGCAACTGGCCCACGACGACCATGGCCAACTCGGCTTTGTCTGCCTGCACATCAGCCTGGAGTCCATCGAGCGCCTGCGGCGATTGATTGAACTCAACCTCGCTGATCCGCAGGAGCTGGAGCGAGAATTGGGGGCGCTGATCGAAATCTAGAAGCCGCCGGCTCCCACAGGGTTGTGTATTCACCTGAAATTATTCGAACAACGCATCAAGCGCCTGCTCCAGACGCGTGACGGCAATAATCTGCAACCCGGCCGGCGCCTCCTTCGGCGCATTGCCCTTGGGCACGATGGCCCGCTTGAAGCCGTGCTTGGCGGCTTCCTTCAATCGCTCCTGACCGCTCGGCACCGGACGCACCTCACCGGAAAGCCCGACCTCGCCGAACACCAGCAGATCGTGGGGTAACGGCCGGTTGCGCAAACTGGACATCACAGCCGCCATCAACGCCAGGTCGGACGCCGTTTCCAGCACCTTGACCCCGCCGACCACGTTGAGAAACACGTCCTGGTCGTGGGTCGGAATGCCGCCGTGACGGTGCAGCACCGCCAGCAACATCGCCAGCCGGTTCTGATCCAGCCCAAGCGTGACTCGACGGGGGTTGGCCAGGTGACTGTCGTCCACCAACGCTTGTACCTCGACCAGCATCGGCCGCGTGCCTTCCCAGGTTGCCATCACCACGCTGCCCGGGACTTCTTCCTGGGCACGGGTCAGAAAAATCGCCGAGGGGTTGGAGACTTCTTTCAGACCCTTGTCGGTCATGCCGAACACGCCCAGTTCATTGACGGCACCGAAACGGTTCTTCACCGCCCGCAGCAGACGCAGGCGCCCGTCGGACTCGCCTTCGAAATACAGCACGGTATCGACCATGTGTTCCAGCACTCGAGGGCCAGCCAGCGCGCCTTCCTTGGTGACGTGGCCCACCAGGAAAATCGCCGTACCGCTCTGTTTGGCATAACGCACCAGCAACGCCGCGCTTTCACGCACCTGGGACACACCGCCCGGTGCCGATTGCAGTTGCTCGGTAAAGATCGTCTGGATCGAGTCGATCACCATCACCTTGGGCTTTTCCTGACGGGCCGTGGCAATGATGGCTTCGATGCAGGTTTCGGTCATGACCCGCAGTTGATCCTGAGGCAACCCCAGGCGCCGCGCACGCATGGCCACTTGTTGCTGGGATTCTTCACCAGTGACGTACAGCGCCGGCATGCTCTTGGCAAGGTTGCACAAGGTTTGCAACAGAATGGTCGACTTGCCGATGCCGGGGTCGCCACCGATCAGCACCACCGAGCCATCCACCAGACCACCACCCAGAACCCGGTCGAGCTCGCTGGAAGCGGTGGAAAAACGCGGAATTTCCTCGACACTGACTTCGGCCAGGGTCCTGATCTGCGCCTGCTGGCCGGCCCACCCGGTACGACCGCTGGGGGCCGCTGCCCCGCCGCTTTCCACCATGGTTTCGGTGAGTGTGTTCCAGGCTCCGCACTCACCGCATTGGCCGGCCCATTTGGGGAAGGTTGAGCCGCACTCGGTGCAGCCGTACATGCGCTTGGCCTTGGCCATCGGAACTCCCGGAAAAAAACGCGATGATAGCTCAGCTGAAGCGCGCGAGTGCGACCAGATACTTCGCAGCCCTTTTGATAATTTTAAACAGCCCCATTAAACTCAGACATATTGATACACACTCACTTACAGGCCTTGTATAAGTTTTTTGTTCCACATAACCAATAAACTCTAGAGACAGACCTTACTATACAACTTGAAAACCTATACACACCTTATTCATTTACACGTTTAAAACTCAACCCCGAAAACACTTACACAACGCACGGTCATCAACCCAGAGAAGCACGTAACTTGCCACCCCCGAAACTAACCAAATAGTCCACATCACTACAACTCCAATAGACTTTCAGTACCGCACGCTGACCACTAACTGCCCGATCAACGTTCAACGTCCCGATTCAGGGATAGTCCCTCAACCTTGCTCGCTCACACAAACGAAGCCATATCGCTGAAAAAACATCGTATACAAAACACCGCAGAAGGCCTGGCCGCCCCACAATTGAAATCCATCGGTGAATTTTTCAACACCACCCGCTGTCGATTGCTGGCAAGCACGGCAGGCAGTTGATTCGAGCAGAATGTGATTTGCTGATTTACACTGCGTTCATCAATCTCATCTGTAACAAGGAAATAACCTATGGGCGTGCTAAATGAGTTCAAGGCCTTCGCGGTCAAAGGCAACGTGGTCGACATGGCAGTCGGCATCATCATCGGTGCGGCCTTCGGCAAGATCGTTACCTCGTTTGTCGGTGACCTGATCATGCCGCCAATCGGCATGCTGATCGGTGGCGTGGACTTCAGTGATCTGGTCATAACCCTCAAGGCAGCGGAAGGCGCGACGCCGGCGGTGGTGCTGGCTTATGGCAAATTCTTCCAGACCATCATCGACTTTGTCATTGTCGCCTTCGCGATTTTCATGGGCGTCAAGGCCATCAACCGCCTGAAGCGCGAAGAGGCCGTGGCCCCTAGCCTGCCGCCGGTTCCAACCAAGGAAGAAGAGTTGCTGGGCGAGATCCGCGACTTGCTCAAGGCCCAGAACAACCGATCTTGATGGCATTAGCAAAAAAACGGCGCCTTCTTAGCGCCGTTTTTTTACCAGAAGTTTTCCACCGCCACCTGACCAGGTCGTCGGCTGAGGCTCAAGTGCATGCCCCGCTGTTTAAGCAGCTTGCGCGTGTCATCGATCATCTGCGGATTGCCGCACAGCATGACCCGAGAATGCTCAGGGGTCAGCGCAACACCCGCGGCGCGCTCCAGTTCGCCGTTTTCAATCAGCGTGGTGATCCGCCCATTCAATGACCCAGGATGCTGTTCACGAGTGACCGTGGTAATGAATTGAAGTTTGTGTGCGTACTCCGCCAGATACTCACGCTTCGCCAACCCTGCGATCAACTCCTGATAAGCCAGTTCCCGGGCTTCGCGAACGCTGTAGACCAGGATGATCCGCTCGAATCGCTCCCAGACTTCGAAATCCTGAAGTATCGACAGGAACGGCGCGATGCCCGTGCCTGTGGATAACAGCCACAGATCGCGCCCATCGACAAACCGGTCCAGCGTCAGGTAACCGAACGCCTGGCGGTCGACCAGCAATGCATCGCCAACCCCCAGGCGACTCAGCTCGCTGGTGAACTCACCACCCGGTACGACAATGGAAAAGAACTCGAGGAACTCGTCAAAGGGCGAGGACACCATGGAGTAGGCGCGCCATACCGTGCTGCCGTCAGCCTTGGTGACGCCCAACCGGGCAAACTGCCCCGCCCGAAAACGAAACCCTGCGTCCCGGGTGGCCCGCAAGGTAAACAGGTTCGGGGTCAGCGGATGAACCTCGAGCAAGGTCTGACGGGTAAATTTTTCTTCACTGACGGACATGGAAGGCTCCAATCGAAAGATACCCCAGTGTCCCGCAAAGAAAGCAGCGTAACCACCGACAATTTGTAGTGGCATTAACGAGCACTACTGATCAAATATTAAACGTGACATACAACCATGATTGTAAAATGACATATGGCATTTCATAACTCATATATTGCCTAAGAACCTGAAACACACGTTTACAACAGTCAAAAGAGCAAAATTGTCGAACCATTGCCGTAAGAACTGTCCTACACTGCATGACGTGCCGCATTTCGGATCCAATCTTGTATCTGAACAAAAAACATGGAGATCACCCTATGGAGATCTGGAAGGAGTCACAGCTCAATCATTTGGCGCACACGCAAGAGATCAATACGGCCTATCGAATCGCGCTCAACTTTGCTAGAAACCTTGGATATAAATTTTGTGGTTTTTCAATTACTTCGAACTCAGTCGCGGCCGACGCCAATACGGTGAACCTGAACAATTTTCCCCATGAGTGGAACGATCAATATGAAAAAAACAACGCCACGCAAATAGATCCGGTAATAGCGCATTGCAATCACTCAACGTTGCCGGTTCTCTGGAGCGAAGAGCTTTTTTCCAGGACGCCATGGCTATGGCAGTTGCTACAGCAACAAGGTTTGCAGCATGGCTGGTCCCAGGCGATCCACGATGAGGAAAGCGGTCTGCGCAGTATTCTCAGCCTGGCCAGAAGCCATTGCCCGATTTCAGCCTATGAGCTGTACGAGCATCTTGGATTCTCGGTGTTCATCAGCCGCCATTTGCACGCTCTGGCGATCGCAATGCAACCGAGAAAACCGGCTCGCCCCCAGGCTCCCCCCTTGTCACGGCGGGAACTCGAGGTATTGAAACTGTCAGCCGATGGCAAGACGGCCTATGAAATTGCCAGGATCCTCAGTTTGAGTGAACGCACGGTCAATTTTCATGTGCACAGGGCTATCGAGAAGTTCGGCGTCAATAACAAGATTGCGGCAGTCATCGCCGCGGCCCGGTCCGGAGCCATCTGAAAGCGCCCGACTGCGGGAAAACCTGCGGGTAATCCAGGCAAAAAAAACGTACCATTTGCGGTCCTTCCTGAGTGATGGCGTGTAGACCTTCACGACGCATTACACTCGGACGGCTCCGCCCGCTCCAACGCCTTCGGGCAGCGGGACATCCGTTGATTACCCAGAGCCCCGCCCCATGCCTTTGCTCGAAACACCCTTCGCCAGCCTCGACCTGATCCGCCAGCCCGAACAGCAGAACGAACCGCTGCAAGCTTTCGATGCGGCCGATGAATACCTGCTCAATCATCTGGCCGAACAGCAGCCGGCGTCGGACACCCGGGTATTGGTGCTCAATGACAGTTTCGGCGCGCTGGCGGCCAGCCTGGCGGGCAAGGTGCAGGTGGTCAGCAGCGGTGATTCGTTCCTGGCCTTGCAGGGTCTGGAAAAGAACCTGGTGCGCAACGGCCTGGCCTTTGATGCGGTGCCGAGCGTACCCGCCAGCGAAACCCCAGCCGGGCCGTTCGACTGCGTGCTGATCCGTGTACCGAAAACCCTGGCCCTGCTGGAAGAACAACTGATCCGCCTGCAAGGCCAACTGGCACCTGGCGCCCAAGTGGTTGCCGCAGCCATGATCAAGCATCTGCCCCGGGCGGCGGGCGACTTGCTGGAGCGTTACATCGGTCCCGTGCAAGCCTCGTTGGCGGTGAAGAAGGCGCGGCTATTGATTGCCACGGCTCAGGACAAAACGCCAGCGGTGTCGCCTTACCCAACGCGATACAGACTCGACGAACCGGCCATCGAACTGCTCAACCACGCCAATGTGTTTTGCCGCGAAGGCCTGGACATCGGTACCCGGGCATTTTTGCCACACCTGCCAAAAAGCCTTGGCTCGGCGCGGGTCGCCGATCTCGGTTGTGGCAACGGCGTTCTGGCCATCGCCAGCGCCTTGCAAAACCCCGAGGCCCACTACACGCTGGTGGACGAGTCGTTCATGGCCGTGCAATCGGCCGCCGACAACTGGCGCGCAGCGCTGGGTGAACGGGAAGTGATCGTGCGCGCCGGTGATGGCCTGGCCGGCCAGGAACCGCAATCGCTTGACGTCGTGCTGTGCAATCCACCCTTTCACCAGCAACAGGTGGTGGGCGACTTCCTGGCCTGGAGGATGTTCCAGCAGGCCCGCGAAGCGCTGGTCGTGGGCGGCGCACTGTACATCGTCGGCAATCGTCACTTGGGTTACCACAGCAAGCTGGCGCGATTGTTCCGTGGTGTCGAGCAAGTGGCGGCCAATCCAAAGTTCGTGATCCTCAAGGCGCGCAAGTAACAGGCAAAAAAAACCCTCCGGTCGGAGGGTCGTAAAACCGTGCCCTGAGGCCACGGGAGAGATGTCAGTGCGTGGTCAGGCCGGCCGCGTTCATGAACAGACGCATCAGGCTGGCGACGATGAACAAGGCGCCCACGCTGCCGACCCAGATCAGGGCCAACCAGCCGAGCCGCTGCCACAGCGGCTTTTTTTCGGCTTCTTCAATGTCGTGCAGGGTGTGTTTGCCAGGCATGGCTCATTACTCCATTTAAGGTGGATGGCGTCTGTGAGGACGCCATCGCGAGCAAGCTCGCTCCTACAAAGGTTCGCGGTGCACAGGGCTAGTGGTAGCCGTCTTCATGGGTGACCTTGCCGCGGAACACGTAGTAGCTCCAGAAGGTGTAGCCCAGGATGAACGGGATGATGAACAGCGTGCCCACCAGCATGAAGCCCTGGCTTTGCGGCGGCGCGGCGGCGTCCCAGATCGAGATCGACGGCGGGATGATGTTCGGCCACAGGCTGATGCCCAACCCGCTGTAACCGAGGAAGATCAGCACCAGGGTCAGCAGGAACGGCGTGTAGTGCGCGTTGCGGGCCACGGCGCGGATCAGGCCGTACATCGTCACCAGCACCAGTATCGGCACCGGCATGAACCAGAACAGATTCGGCATGGTGAACCAGCGTGCGGCGATTTCCGTGTGGGCCAACGGGGTCCAGATGCTGACGATGCCGATCACCGCCAACAGCACGAAGGCCAATGGCCGTGCCAGGTCATGCATCTGCTCCTGCAACTTGCCTTCGGTCTTCATGATCAGCCAGGTGCAACCGAGCAACGCATACGCCACCACCAGCGCCGCACCACAGAACATCGTGAACGGTGTCAGCCAGTCCAGTGAACCACCGGCGAACTGCCGGTTGACCACTGGCAGCCCATCGATGAACGCGCCAAGCGCGACGCCCTGGAAGAACGTCGCAGTGACCGAGCCACCGATGAACGCCTTGTCCCACAGATGGCGCTTGTCGTCCCTGGCCTTGAAGCGGAACTCGAAGGCCACACCGCGGAAGATCAACCCGATCAACATCAGTATCAGCGGCAGGTACAACGCCGAGAGCACCACTGAATAGGCCAGTGGAAACGCGCCGAACAACGCCGCGCCACCCAACACCAGCCAGGTCTCGTTGCCGTCCCAGACAGGGGCGACGGTGTTCATCATCACATCGCGATCCGTCTTGCCCGGAATGAACGGGAAGAGAATGCCGATGCCAAGGTCAAAACCGTCCATGACCACGTACATCATGACGCCGAAGATGATGATCACGGCCCAGATCAGCGGAAGATCAATACCCATGATTCAAATCTCCTTGGTCAGGCTGTGGCCGGTATCGGTGTGATCGTCGTCGGCTGCGGACAGCGGACGGGCCGGTGTGCGTTTCTGGCCGGGGCCACCGTCGTTGGTTTCCTTGCCTTCGTCGATCTTCGGCCCCTTGCGCACCAGGCGCATCATGTAGCCAAGACCGGCGCCAAACAGCGCGAAATAAACCACGACAAACAGGATCAGGGTGATGCTCATCTGCATGAAGCTATGGTTGGACGACGCATCCGCCGTACGCATCAGGCCATAGACCACCCATGGCTGACGGCCGATTTCCGTGGTGAACCAGCCGGCGAGGATCGCGATCAGGCCAGACGGCCCCATCCATAGCGCCAGGTACAGGAACGGCCGCGACGTGTAGAGGGTGTCGCGCTTGCGCAGCCACAGGCTCCACAAACCGGTGAAGATCATCAGGAAGCCAAGGCCCACCATGATGCGGAACGACCAGAACACGATGGTCGAATTCGGCCGATCTTCGGGCGGGAACTCCTTGAGTGCCGGCACCTGTTTGTCCAGGGAGTGCGTGAGGATCAGGCTGCCCAGGTACGGGATCTCGACGGCGAATTTGGTTTTTTCCTCCTTCATGTCCGGCCAGCCGAACAGGATCAGCGGGGTCGCCTCGTCGCCCTTGTTTTCCCAGTGACCCTCGATTGCGGCGATTTTTGCCGGCTGATGCTCAAGCGTATTGAGACCGTGGAAGTCACCGATGACAGCCTGGATCGGCGCAACGATCAATGCCATCCACATGGCCATCGAGAGCATTTTGCGGATCGCCGGGTTGTCCTTGCCCCGCAGCAAATGCCAGGCCGCAGAGGAACCGACGAAGAAGGCCGTGGCGACGAACGCCGCCGTGGCCATGTGCATCAGGCGATACGGGAACGACGGGTTGAAGATAACCGCCAGCCAGTCGGTGGGTATGACCTGACCGTTGACGATTTCGAAGCCCTGCGGGGTCTGCATCCAGCTATTGGAAGCGAGAATCCAGAACGTGGAGATCAACGTACCGATGGCCACCATCACGGTGGCAAAGAAGTGCAGGCCACGCCCGACCTTGTTCCAGCCAAACAGCATGACGCCCAGGAACCCGGCTTCGAGGAAGAATGCCGTGAGCACTTCATAGGTCAGCAACGGCCCGGTCACGGAGCCGGCGAAGTCCGAGAAACGGCTCCAGTTGGTGCCGAACTGATAGGCCATTACCAGGCCGGAAACCACCCCCATGCCGAAGTTGACCGCAAAGATCTTCGACCAGAAATGGTAGAGGTCACGGTAGGTGTCGTTATGGGTTTTCAGCCACAGGCCTTCGAGTACCGCCAGGTAACTCGCCAGGCCGATGGTGATGGCCGGAAACAGGATGTGGAACGAGATGGTGAACGCGAACTGAATTCGGGCGAGATCAAGTGCCTCTAAACCGAACATAAGTCTTCCTCTGTCAGGTAGTACGGCTGCCGGCTTAAAGCCTGCACCCACGGCCCCCACGGATATGGAGTGTGGCGAATCTCTGTTTGTTCTTTTTTTTGCACGCATCACAACGCAGGGAGTCTGGCCTTGCGGCCGCCGGATCAATTCCTTTTGTGGGTTTTGATCTGGATCAATCAACGTTGAAAGAGTAGTCCCAATTTCGGGGAGGAACCGCGTGGTCTTTTGCCGCGTGACAAGTTGCCTCACAGTTGGCGAAATGGCCTGAAACAGATTTTGGATGAAGCAATATCGATGTGGTGAGGGGGCTTGCCCCCGTCAGGTTGCGAAGCGACCTCAGCCCCCGGCAAAAATTCGTTTTGGCAGTTACCCCCTGATCGATCGTTTTTACGGCTGCTGCGCAGCCGAACGGGGGCAAGCCCCCTCGCCACAGCAAGCTCCCTCGCCACAAGGTTTTCGGCGTTTGAAAAATCGATGCCTGGCTAACTAAATCTTTTGTCATGGCAACTTTCTGTTACAGGTTGGTGATAATCTCGTCGTTCCCCTCTCCCCAGATTTTCCCGCAGATGCCCAGCCAAGAGCCCTTGCTGTTACGTCACCATCGCCCTTTTCTCGCGTTCTGGCTGGCCCGGGTATTTACCGCCAGCGGCTTCCAGATGCTCACCGTGGCCATCGGTTGGAACCTGTACCAACTGACCGGCAACGTGCTCGACCTGGGGCTGGTCGGCCTGGTCGAGTTCGCCCCGCGCGTGCTGTTCATGCTGCACACCGGGCACGTCGCCGACCGCTATGACCGGCGCAAGGTCGCTGCGATCTGCCAGTCCCTGCAGGCATTGATCGCCCTGTCGCTGGCCATCGGCAGCGCCACCGACCATGTCACCCGGGAATTGATCTTTATCCTGGCCTTCCTGCTCGGTGCCGCTCGCTCCTTTGAAATGCCCACCACCCAGGCCCTGCTGCCCAGTATCGTGCCGAGCGCGTTGTTTCCCCGCGCAGTGGCCGCCGCGCAATCGGCCCAGCAATCGGCAACCATCGTCGCCCCGGCCCTCGGTGGTTTGCTCTACGCCTTCGGCAGCGTCTGGGTGTATGGCCCGACGGTGCTTTTGTATGTCATCGCCTGTTCGCTGATGCTCAACCTACCGGCCCGGCAAACCCCGTTGAACAAGGGCAAGGCCACTCTGGATTCGCTGCTGGCGGGCATTCGCTTCATCCGCAGTCGTCCGGACATTCTCGGGGCGATCTCCCTCGATCTGTTCGCGGTGCTATTGGGTGGCGCCACGGCGCTGCTGCCGGTGTTCGCCAAGGACATTCTGCTGACCGGCCCGTGGGGGCTGGGCCTGCTGCGCTCGGCACCGGCGGTGGGCGCGCTACTGATGTCGCTGTTCCTGGCGCGCTTTGCCGTGGAGCGCAACGTCGGGCGGGTGATGTTCACCGCCGTAGGCATCTTCGGCGTGGCAACCATCGCCTTCGGCCTGTCGACCTCGTTCTGGTTTTCCCTGGCGGTGTTGGTGGTGTTGGGCGCGGCAGACATGATCAGCATGGTGATTCGCGCATCTTTCGTACAACTGGAAACCCCGGACGAAATGCGTGGCCGGGTCAGCGCCGTGAATGGTCTGTTCATCGGTGCTTCGAATCAGTTGGGCGAATTCGAATCGGGCCTGACTGCCCACTGGTTCGGCACCGTGCCCGCCGTGGTCATGGGCGGGATCGGCACGCTGGTGGTGACCGGGGTGTGGGTCAAACTGTTCCCGACTCTGGCCAGCCGCGATCGTATGCACGTGGCTAAAGATGACGAGAAGGAAGAGGCGAAAATCTGACACTCTCTAAACCTAAACGAGCAACTCCCCCGCCACTGCCATGCGAGTGGCTTTACCGCAGAGTTGCTCCACCAGCGCCAGGGCAAACGCCAAAGCCGCGCCTGAGCCTTGGGCCGTGATGCAGTTGCCATCGACCACCACCGGTTGATCGACAAAAGTACAGCCCGACAGTTGATGGCTGGCCGAGGGCAGGCAGGTCATGCGCCTTTGACGCAATACGCCAAAGGCCTGCAGCGCCACGGCGGGCGCTTCGGCAATACCGGCGAACAGGCGACCGGCCGCTGCCTGATCCTTGATCAATTGTTGCAGGGGTTGGTGGGCTGCCAGGTGCTGCGAACCCACCGCACCACCGGGCAAGGCAATCAGGTCGAAGGGTTGCGCCAGCAAGTCCACCAGCATCGCATCGGACGTCAGGCGAGTGCCGCGAGCGCAGGTGAGCATGCGTCTCCCTTCGATACTGGCCACCACCACTTCTACTTTGGCGCGACGCAGTACGTCGATCAGGGTGACGGTTTGCAGGTCATCGGTGCCCTCGGCGAGGGCAATCAAGGCTCTAAAGGTCATCAGGGACTGTCCACGGAATGATCTTTTAAGCGTAGTCAGCTTTCCCGACCCTTGTTCGAGACCTGTGGTTACTTGATGTAAAGCTGCATCGACATCGTGTTACCGGGAGCGTTGATCGAGGTATTGCTGAAGGTCAGCGTGCCTTCCTGTTTGCCCGCCAGATCGAGGGCATACAAATAGCCGACGGTTTTTTCCCCGGGGGTGCAACTGGTCAGGTTGCCGTTCTTGAACGCGCAAACCGGTGTCCGTGTGCCGTTCACTTCGAAACCGTCGAGGGCAACATGGGCCTCACGCCCGTAACCCACTTCCAGCACGTACACCATGATGTTCGGGCCATTGTGATCGCAGCGCGTCCGGGTTTGCCCTTCGTCGATGTTTTCGACACCACAGGACGGCGACGCGACCTTGAGCACTTTCAATTGCGTCAGCGGCGCAGCAGAGGCCGCCACGGCCACTTGAGCCCCGAGAAACAACGCCATCCATACTCCGAAGACGGCAACCAGACGCTTTTTCATGCAGGACCCACCCACCCCAGAAAACCAGCGCGCAGTATGGCGCACTTGGCTTTGTCGCAAAACATCGACGACGATCACCGCCAAAGCAGCCATATTCCCAAGCTACTGGTATGATGCGCGGCTTTTTCCGGCCCACAGTAATTTCCAGGCGCGTTCTGCTGCCTGTGCTTTGCTGTTGAGGTCGATACATTCACGGCGCCCGGCGCGCCACGGGGAGCAGACATGCTGGAAAGGCTGTTTCAACTCAAGGCACACAACACCAACGTGCGGACCGAGATTCTGGCGGGTGTCACGACCTTTTTGGCCATGGCCTACATTCTGTTCGTCAACCCGAGCATCCTCGGCGAGACCGGCATGGACAAGGGCGCGGTGTTCGTCGCCACCTGCCTGGCCGCCGCCATCGGCTCGACGACCATGGGCCTGATCGCCAACTACCCGATCGCCCTCGCACCGGGCATGGGCCTGAACGCCTTCTTCACCTACACCGTGGTCCTGCACATGGGCCATACCTGGCAAGTGGCGCTGGGGGCGGTGTTCATCTCCGCAGTGTGCTTCTTCCTGCTGTCGATCTTCCGCATCCGTGAATGGATCATCAACAGCATCCCGCTGCCGCTGCGCTCGGCGATTGCCGCCGGCATCGGCTTGTTCCTGGCACTGATCGCCCTGCACAACGCCGGTATCGTGGTCAGCAACCCGGCGACCATGGTCGGCCTCGGTGACCTGAAACAACCGGCTCCGATCCTCGCCACCCTCGGTTTTGCCCTGATCGTCGCCCTCGAAGCCCTTGCCGTGCGCGGCGCGGTGCTGATCGGCATTCTGGTGGTGACCATCGTTTCGATCGTCATGGGCTTCACCCCGTTCGGCGGCGTGATGTCGATGCCGCCGTCCCTCGCCCCGACCTTCCTGCAACTGGACATCAAGGGTGCGCTGGACATCGGTCTGGTCAGCGTGATCTTCGCCTTCCTGTTCGTCGACCTGTTCGACAACTCCGGCACTCTGATCGGTGTGGCCAAGCGCGCCGGCCTGATGGGCAAAGACGGCCATATGCCGAAAATGGGCCGCGCGCTGATCGCCGACAGCACCGCCGCCATGGCCGGTTCCCTGCTGGGCACCTCGACCACCACCAGCTACATCGAATCTGCCGCCGGCGTGAGTGCCGGCGGCCGCACCGGCCTGACCGCCGTCGTGGTGGCGATCCTGTTCTTGCTGGCGCTGTTCTTCTCGCCACTGGCCGCCAGCGTTCCGGCCTTCGCCACTGCACCGGCACTGCTGTTCGTCGCCGTGCTGATGACATCCGGCCTGGCCGAAATAGACTGGGACGACATTACCGTCGCCGCGCCTGTGGTGATCACCGCGCTGGCAATGCCGTTCACTTACTCCATCGCCAATGGCATCGCCTTCGGTTTCATTTCCTGGACCGCCATCAAGCTGATGTCCGGTCGCGGCCGTGAGCTGAACCCGGCGCTGGTGATCCTGTCGATTCTGTTCGTGATCAAGCTGGGTTGGTTCAACGCATGACTTTTGATTCCCAGGCCTATGCCGTTCAGCTCGAAGAAAAGGTCACGCGTCTGCGTGACCTGCTGGCCCCGTTCGATGCATCGGAGCCAGCCGTTTTCGATTCGCCGCTGAAAAACTTCCGCCTGCGCGCCGAGTTCCGCCTGTGGCGCGAGGCCGGCGAGCGTCACTACGCGATGTTTTCCCAGGAAGACAAACGCACGCCAATCCTGATCGAAGAATTCCCGATTGCCAGCCTGCGCATCAATCAGTTGATGCCGCAGCTGAAGGCAGCCTGGCAAGCGAGTGCGCCCCTGAGCCACAAGCTGTTCCAGGTGGAGTTCCTGACCACTCTGGCCGGCGATGCGATGATCACCCTGTGCTATCACCGCCCGCTGGACGAGCACTGGCATGCGGCGGCGTCGAAACTCGCGGCCGACTTGAACGTCAGCATCATCGGCCGCTCCAAGGGCAAACGCGAAGTCATCGGTCACGATTACGTGGTCGAGAAGCTGGAAGTCGGCGGCCGCACCTTCAGCTATCGCCAGCCCGAAGGCGCGTTCACCCAGCCCAACGGCACGGTGAACCAGAAGATGCTCAACTGGGCATACGATGCGCTTGGCGATCGCTCCGATGATTTGCTGGAGCTGTATTGCGGCAACGGCAACTTCACCCTGCCGCTCGCCACCCGCGTGCGCAAGGTGCTGGCCACCGAAATCAGCAAGACTTCGGTCAACGCGGCCTTGAGCAACCTCAGCGAAAACGCTGTGGATAACGTCACCCTGGTGCGTTTGTCCGCTGAAGAGCTGACCGAAGCCCTGAATGAAGTGCGCCCGTTCCGGCGCCTGCATGGCATCGACCTCAAGAGCTACGAGTTCGGTAGCGTGTTCGTTGACCCGCCCCGTGCCGGCATGGACCCGGACACCTGCGAGCTGACCCGGCGCTTCGACAACATCCTGTACATCTCCTGCAACCCGGAGACCCTGGCGGCCAACATCGCCCAACTGCACGACACCCACCGCATCTCCCGATGCGCAATGTTCGACCAGTTCCCGTGGACCCATCACATGGAATCCGGGGTGATGCTGACCCGGCGTTGATGGCGCCTGCCAGGCACAAAAAAGCCGTCTTCACGACGGCTTTTTTGTGGGCGTTTACAAGACAACATCGACCTTGCGCGGGCGCCCGCCTTTCCTGCCGTTGGCCCGCGCGGCTTCAGACTTTGCGGCGCTGCTCTGACGACCATTGCGCGAAGCGACGACCGAGGCCGCCATGGCCATCAGCGACTTGCTCGCAGAAATCATCCCGGCGATGGATACATGCAGGTCCTTGCCTTCATGGCATAGGGCAGTACCCGCATAGCCGACAGTCAGACTGGCGAAGTCCCCGCCCTCAAAATCATCGAACTCCGGATAGTTGGCCACGGGCAACAATACGCCGCTGCCGTCTTCGAAGCTGACAGCCAGGCAGGGGGGCTGGTAGGTAACCGCTGTCGCCTGCAGGCTATTTTTTCTACGTAATTCGCCACGTTCAATGGCTTTGTCCAGGCTACTTTCCGTTACGGGATTATCGGCCTGAACCTTGGCTTTTATCGTTTTCATAACTCGATCTCCACACCTTCCTGTGTGCCTATCAGGGACAGCAACGTCTTGTTCGATTCGGGTTCGTAGCAAGCCGATCCAATCATGTTGGTGGTACTGACAACCCTTTTCACCACAACGACTTCGTTGCTTTGCCAGTCCCACAATTGATTATCAAGACAGGCCGTTTGTAACTTTCGCCACCAGATGCCCCGGGCGCGCCGCAAATGGGCAGGTTGCTGGAGCGATTGGCGCAATCCCTCAAGCACCGCCAACGGTGGCCGACGCGAAAGCGGAACTACATCCCAGAGCTCGACACCGTTGTGCCAAAAGCAGAACCTGAATCTCGCACTCCACGTACCGGCCTCCACATGCGCATGAGGCGGACAATGCTCGTCTCGCAACATGATCACTACCGACAGTCCTTTGTAATTGCATACCTTCATGCTAACCCATCCGTTAGGTTAATGAATCCGAGGATTCGACATTCTCTGGAAAATCCGACCGTTGGCAATGGCCGTCGAATCACTTCTTCCGTCCTCAGACTAGTGTCCTGCCGTTACCCAGCCCTGCGGAACACCGCGCGCAATGGTAAGAAATCCTTTCATTACGGCGCTGGCACCTGATAAATACTAATCCAGGTACTTCATCTGATCCCCGGTGTAATCAATCATGCAGCGACAATTCGAAGATCTTCAGTTGGGCAGCATTGAGCTGTTTTGCCTGGCCGCCGAGGCCGGCAGTTTTACTGCCGCGGCGCTGGTGGCGGGTGTCACCCCAGCTGCCGTGAGCCGTTCGGTGTCGCGCATGGAGGAGCGCCTGGGCGTGCGTCTGTTTGCGCGCACCACCCGCAGCGTGAAGCTGACCGACAGTGGTCGTCGCTATTACGAGGAGTGCCGCCTGGCCCTGGCGCAACTGATCGAGGCCCAGCGCGAGGTGATGGGCCAGCAGCAAGTGCCGTCCGGCACCTTGCGCATCAGTATTCCGACCACCTACGCGCATCATCGAATCCTGCCTTTGTTGCCCGAATTTCGGGCGCGCTATCCGGCGGTGAAGGTCGAGTCGCACATCAGCAATCGCAACATCGATTTCGTCGGCGAAGGCTACGACATGGCGATTCGCGTGCGAGCCATCCCGGATTCCGGCCTGATCGCCCGCCCGTTGGAAGATGCTGCCCTGGTGATGATCGCCAGCCCCGACTACCTGAAACGGGCCGGCACTCCGCAAACCCTCGACGACCTCGAAAACCACGAGTGCATTCAGTACGAATTGCCCAGCAGCGGCCGGCGTATTGCCTGGTTGTTCAACGATGAAGGCGTACCCCGGGAAATTCTCGCCGAGGGCAGCCTCAGTTGTTCCGACGATGTACTGGGCGGTGTCACCTTGGCCAAACACGGGGCGGGGTTGTTTCAGACCTATCGTTTTATCGTGGAAAAGGAACTGGCCGACGGCTCGCTGGTGGAAGTGCTCAAGCCCTATGGCGGGCGCTCCCGGCCGTTTACCTTGCTGTACCCGCAAAGTCGCCATGTACCGCTACGCTTGAGGGCGTTCATTGATTTTCTGGTGGAGCATTTGCCGCGCTGAACACCGAAAGTGTCCGATCACCGCCCACAACCCGTCAGCGTGCCTTCACTCCAATTGACCAAATTAACTAGTTAGTACAATTTATCTCCACAGGCCGGGATCCTCGGCCGATTCCAAAAATAATAAGTGGAGAGATTCCGATGTCCCCTATCGTTCTGGTGCTCAACGGCCCGAACCTGAACCTGCTCGGCACCCGTGAACCGGCGACTTACGGCCACGAAACCCTGGCAGACATTTCGACCCTGTGCGCACGTAGCGCCGAAGAATTTGGCCTGGCAGTGGAGTTTCGCCAGACCAACCATGAAGGCGAATTGCTCGACTGGATTCACGCCGCCCGCGGTCGCTGCGCCGGGATCGTCATCAATCCTGCCGCGTGGACTCACACCTCGGTCGCCATCCGCGACGCCCTGGTCGCCAGCGAACTGCCGGTGATCGAAGTCCACCTGTCCAACGTGCACGCCCGCGAGCCCTTCCGCCACCACTCGTTCGTATCCGCCATTGCAACGGCGGTGATGGCCGGTTTTGGCAGTCATGGCTATCGCCTGGCGCTGGAACACTTCAGTCATCGTTTGAAGGGGTGCTCGCCGTGACTCAGACCCACGTGATACTGGCCGGGCTGATTGGCGCCGGCATCCAGGCTTCCCGCACACCAGCCATGCACGAGCATGAAGGCGATGCCCAGGGACTGCGCTACCTCTATCGCCTGATCGATCTTGATCAGTTGAAGCTCGACAGCAACGCCCTGCCCGACCTGTTGATGGCTGCCGAGCGCATGAACTACACCGGGCTGAACATCACCTTTCCATGCAAGCAAGCGATCATCCCGCTGCTCGACGAACTCTCGCCGGAGGCCCGCGGTATTGGTGCGGTCAACACGGTGGTGCTCAAGGATGGCAAACGCATCGGCCACAACACCGATTGCCTGGGCTTTGCCGAGGGTTTTCGCCGGGGCTTGAAGGGCGTTGCCGTTGAACGTGTCGTACAAATGGGCGCCGGCGGCGCAGGTGCAGCGGTGGCCCACGCGTTGTTGAGCGAAGGCGTACAACAGCTAAGCATTTTTGACGTGGACATCCGCCGCGCCCAGGATCTGGCTGACAATCTCAATCAGCATTTCGGCGTCGCTCGAGCGGTGGCCGGGTATGACCTGCCCAACGCCATGGCCCAAGCTGACGGCCTGGTGAACACCACGCCGATGGGTATGAAAAAGCTGCCAGGCATGCCAGTGCCGGTGGAGCTGCTGCGGGCCGAACTGTGGGTAGCGGAGATCGTCTACTTCCCGCTGGAAACCGAACTGCTGCGCAACGCCCGCGCCCTCGGTTGCCGGACGCTGGACGGCGGCAACATGGCGGTGTTTCAGGCGGTGAAGGCGTTCGAGTTGTTCAGCGGCGTGGTGCCGGATGCCCAGCGGATGCTTGAACATTTCCAGAGCATGAATGACTGAATGACTGAGGTGAGGGGGCAACCCCCTCACCACGCCTCAGGCTTGCAGGTACCGCAGAACCGACTCGCAAATCATCTCCCGATGACGCTGCTTGATGCATTCATCCGGCAGGTCGATCTGAAAAATCTCACCAAAGGTGTGGCGGTTCGAGACGCGATAGAAGCAGAACGAACTGATCAGCAGATGCACATCCAGCGGATCAAGACCGGTACGGAACAGCCCTTGCTCGGCGCCGCGGCGCAGAATCTCGCCCAGTGAATCGAGGATAGTGTTGTTCATCGCCTTGATCGCATCGGAGCGCTTCACGTACTCGGCGTTGTGAATGTTCTCGATACTGACGATGCGCACAAAATCCACGTTGCGATCATGGTGATCGAAGGTGAACTCCACCAGCCGCCGAATGGCTTCGACCGGCGCCAGTTCCGCCAGGTGCAGGCGATTTTCGGTGTTGCGGATATCGCCGTAGAGTTTCTCCAGCACCTCGACGTAGAGCTGCTCCTTACTGCCGAAGTAGTAATAGATCATGCGCTTGGAGGTGTGGATGCGCTCGGCGATGGCATCGACGCGCGCCCCGGAAAGCCCCTGTTGGACGAACTCGACGATCGCCTCCTGCAGGATGTTTTCGCGGGTCTTTTCCGGGTTGTTCTTGCGACTCTTGCGCGGCTCGATACCAGGTTCTACGGAGGCTGCGGGGAGTTCTGAAGTCATTGTCATTGCGGGCTCACGGCCATCACTGCACAGGCTGGCGATTATGGGCTGCGCGGCACGGTGAAGGAAGCCGCGCGGCCCACGTTTAATCCCGCGTTTACGAATTTCCTACAACTTCGCCTGGCGCAATGCGCCGCTACGGGATTTGGCCATGGCCGCCAGGCGCACCGCGACGTTGGCCGCGCCGTAGCCGGCATAACCGTTTTTACGCTGGATGATCTCGAAGAAGAATCGCCCCTCGAACGGCTCGGTGTACACATGAAACAGCTCACCGCCCTGAGCATCGCGGTCGTACAACACATTGTAGTAGGCCAGTTCGCTGAGGAACTCGTCGTCGAAATCGAACCGCGCCGCCAGGTCATCGTAGTAGTTGAGCGGGATATCCAACAGCGGCACGCCCGCCTCTTTTGCACGGCTGACCTGGGCAAAGATGTCATCACAATCAAACGCGATGTGATGCACACCGGAACCGCGATAACTCGACAGCGCATGTGAGATCGCGGTGTTGCGGTTCTCGGAAATGTTCAGTGGCAGGCGGATCGAACTGTCGCGACTGCGCAAGGCACGGCTCTTCACCAGGCCATAAGGATCCGGCAGCACGACTTCATCGTCCGCCTCGAAATCCAGCAGGCTCTTATAGAACAGTACCCAACTGTCGAGGCTGTCGGCCGGCAGCGCCATGGCCATGTGGTCGATGCGCTTGAGGCCACCGCTGACCGGCGCATCCGCCAGCAGATTGAAGTCGGTGCCGTAGACGTCGGCATCCTGGTCCACCAGATAGATCAGGCTGCCATCCGGCGCACGCACCGCCGCCAGTTCCAGTTCATTGGGGCCCACCAGCCCGCGATAGGGCTGGCCCTTGTAGGCCACGGCGCGGGCCAGCGCGCTGGCGCTGTCCTTGACCCGCACGGCGGTAGCGCACAACGATGGGCCGTGGGCTTCGAAAAAGCTGTGGCCGAACGAGTAAGGCTCGGAGTTGAGGATCAGGTTGATATCGCCTTGGCGCATCAGACTGACGCTCTTGGAACGATGCTGCCCGGCCTTGACGAAGCCCAGCCGCTCCAGCCAATGGGCGAGCTTGGCGCCGAGGCTTTCGTCCACGGCAAACTCCAGGAACTCGATGCCGTTGTACTCACTGGCCTTGGGCGTTTCGAACAGAATCTCGGAGTTGGCCGCAGGCGTGGCCTCCTGCGCCAGACGCTCGCGGGTTTTCTCTTCCAGGTACAGCAACGAACGTAAGCCGTCGGCGGCGTTGGCCCGTGGCGGTGCGGCG
Source organism: Pseudomonas sp. GL-RE-26 (assembly GCF_019956275.1). Classification (NCBI taxonomy): domain Bacteria; kingdom Pseudomonadati; phylum Pseudomonadota; class Gammaproteobacteria; order Pseudomonadales; family Pseudomonadaceae; genus Pseudomonas; species Pseudomonas sp. GL-RE-26. The sequence continues at coordinate 209,918 of NZ_JAHBDI010000055.1, read as the reverse complement.
CGGAAACCGTCGTTGAAGATCTCCAGCGACAGCGGCCCGGTGTAGCCGCTCTTGATGATCGGCGCGAGGAACCCCGGCAAGTCGAATTCACCCTGGCCCGGGAAGCAGCGAAAATGCCGGCTCCACTCCAGCACGTCCATGGCCAGGATCGGCGCGTCAGCCATTTGCACGAAGAAAATCTTGTCGCCTGGAATCTCGGCGATAGCGCTTGGATCGCCCTTGAGCGACAAGGTGTGAAAGCTGTCCAGCAACACGCCGAGGCTTGGGTGATCGGCCTGACGCACGATGTTCCACACCTGTTGCCAGGTGTTCACATGCCGGCCCCAGGCCAGCGCTTCGTAACCGATGCGCAGGCCGCGTCCCCCGGCGTGCTCAGCCAGCAGTCGCAAGTCGTCGACCAGAATCTGTTCATCACCGATGGACTCGGCCGATGCATTGCTGCACACCAGCACCAGGTCAGTGCCCAGCTCCTGCATCAGGTCGAACTTGCGCTCGGCACGTTCCAGGTTGCGCGACAGGCGATCGCGGCGGCAACCTTCGAAATCGCGGAACGGTTGAAACAGGGTGATGGCGATCCCGAGATCGGCGCACATCTGTTTAATTTCCCGCGGACTACCGTCGTAGTAGAGAAGGTCGTTCTCGAAAATCTCGACGCCGTCGAACCCGGCGGCGGCAATGGCTTCGAGCTTTTCCGGCAGGGTACCGCTCAAGGATACGGTGGCAATGGAACGCTGCATGTTTTCGGCTCCCGGTGGAGGCTTCGGCTACAGGGAATTTGCGCCGCTTTTAAAAGAGTGAGCGGATTATTGAGCTGGGCGATGCATTGAGCAATTTAAAGTGTACTACCCAGTTAGTTTTGTGTTCGATTATCGAACAAAATGGTGATTGGCGAATTGACGATTTTTTGTCCACTGCCCAACATCGTCCTCACATTAAGTCCGGACACGCAGCACCGGCCGCGATGTCCAAAACACCAAATAACAAATTCAAAAAAACGGGTGGTACACATGATTCCTTCCCAAAGCTCACGCATGGCTCCGGCCATGAACGTCACTGCCGGTGGCATCGGCAACAAAATCCGCGGCGCCATGGCAGTCGGCAAAACCCGTTGGGGCATGCTGGCACTGGTGTTTTTCGCCACTACCCTTAACTACATCGACCGCGCCGCCCTGGGCGTGATGCAGCCTATCCTGGCCAAGGAGATGAGCTGGACGGCGATGGACTACGCCAACATCAACTTCTGGTTCCAGGTCGGCTACGCCATCGGCTTCGTGCTGCAAGGCCGCTTGATCGACCGGGTCGGCGTCAAGCGCGTGTTCTTCTGCGCGGTGCTGCTCTGGAGCCTGGCGACCGGTGCCCACGGCCTGGCCACTTCGGCGGTCGGTTTCATGGTTTGCCGCTTCATCCTCGGCCTCACCGAAGCAGCGAACTATCCGGCTTGCGTGAAAACCACCCGCCTGTGGTTCCCGGCCGGCGAGCGCGCCGTGGCCACCGGCATTTTCAACGCCGGCACCAACGTTGGTGCGATGTTCACCCCCATGCTACTGCCACTGATCCTGCACGTCTGGGGCTGGCAGGCCGCGTTCCTGTGCATGTCGGCACTGGGCGGGATCTGGTTGCTGTTCTGGGGCCTGAAGTACTTCAATCCGGAAGACCACCCGAGCGTCAAACAGTCGGAACTGGACTACATCCAGAACGAAGTCGAACCGGAACAAACCCGCGTGCCGTTCTCGAAAATCCTGCGCATGCGCGGCACCTGGGCCTTCGCCCTCGCCTACTCGATGACGGCGCCTGTGTTCTGGTTCTACCTGTACTGGCTGCCGCCGTTCCTCAACCAGCAATACAACCTGGGCATCAACGTCACCCAGATGGGTATCCCGCTGATCATCATCTACCTCACTGCCGACTTCGGTAGCGTTGGTGGCGGCATCCTTTCCTCGTTCCTGATCGGTCGCGGCGTCAACCCGATCAAGGCGCGACTGATGTCCATGTTCCTGTTCGCCTGCTGCATCATCGGCGTGATCATGGCGGCCGGCTCCAGCAACCTGTGGGTCGCGGTGGCCGCCATCTCCCTGGCCATCGGTGCGCACCAGGCCTGGACCGCGAACATCTGGAGCCTGGTAATGGACTACACGCCCAAGCACATGATGAGTACGGTGTTCGGTTTCGGCGGCATGTGTGCGGCGATTGGCGGGATGTTCATGACCCAGTTGGTCGGCCACATCCTGACCGTCACCAACAACAACTACACCGTGCTGTTCACCATGATTCCGGCGATGTACTTCATTGCGCTGACCTGGATGTACTTCATGGCACCGCGCAAGATTCCGAAAATAGAAGACTGATGTTCCCTCGACGCAGGCCCGATCTCGGGTCTGCGCTTTTTTTTGCCTGCGTTTTACCGCAGCTTAGCGGCGGCTTTGTTGCCACGCGGCCACCAACCCGCTGCAGCAGATCACGGCAATGCCGAGCACGGTGGTCAGTGTCGGCGTGTGGGAAAACAGCAGCCAGCCCAAGAGACCGGCGAAGATGATCTGGCAATAGCTGAACGGCGCCAGCAGTGCCGGTGCCGCGAGGCGGAACGCCTGGGTCAGGAATAGGTGAGCCGTCATCCCGCAGGCCCCCAGCGCCAGCATCATCGCGCCATGCACCAGGTTCGGCGTCTGCCAGAAGAACGGCACCAGCGCACTCATCACCAGCGTGTTGCACAAGCCTGCGAAAAAGTTGCTGGTGGTCGGGCTGTCAATCTCGCTGAGCTTGCGCGTCAGCAGTTGATAGAAGCAGAAAAACAGCGCCGAGCAGAACGGCAGCAACACCGCCGGGGTAAACAGATCACCCCCGGGGTGAACGATGATCAGCACCCCGCTAAAACCGAAAATCACTGCCAGCCATTGCCCCCGCGTCACCCGCTCGCCCAGCAGCGGTACCGACAGCGCGGTGACCAGTACCGGAGCGAGGAAGTTGACCGACGTGGCCTCGGCCAGCGGGATGTACATCAGCCCCGTGGTGAAAAACAGACTGGTGCCCAACAGGCACAGCGCCCGGATCACCTGCAGCAATGGCCGTTTGGTACGCAGCACCCGCAGCCCGGACTGCGGCAGGAAAATCCCGGCCATCAACAAGGTGTGAACCACGTAGCGCGCCCAGACCACCATGACAATGGGATAGAAACCGGAGAGGTATTTGGAAAAGGCGTCGTGGCTGGAAAACAGGAAGGTTGCGACAACGATCAGCAGGATCCCTTTGAAGGGCTGATTGACGCCGGAAAGCGGGGTGCTGACGGTCATTGGGTTTCCTTACTTGAAATCAAAAGCATCACGGGCAAACCACGCTTCCACTCAGCCAGCATAGAACCTGTGGGAGCATGGCTTGCCCGAGACAGGTGCGCCGCACCGATTACAGCCGCGCCAACAACTCCCGGGTTTTATCCAGCGCCATCTGCGCCCGATCCAGTCCACTCACGCCCTGCTCCAGCAACTGCACGGTGGGAATCTCCAGGCTCAACGGAATGTCAGCCGGCAAACCGCGCAACAACCCCGGCAGGTCACAATCGCCATCGCCGGGGAAACGCCGTTCGTTACGCGCCTGGCGCAAGATCTCCGCCATATTGGCCGGCCGAGGTCCTGCGACGTCACACAACTGTGCATACCGTAACCGTGAGGGGGCAACTTTGGCCAGATCTTCCAGCCGCGATCCAGAGCGGTCGAAGTGAAAGGCGTCGACCAATACGCCGCCGTTTGCACGCCCGGCGTTTTCCACGATACGCGTGGCTTGTTGAAGATTGCGCGCATCGGTCCAAGGCATGAACTCCAGGTGCGGGTGCAGCCCATAGGCTGCCGCCAGATCACAGAGCTCGGCAAAACGCTGCGTCAGCCGCTGTTCGTCCGGATCGTTGCCGGCCACCAGCAACTCACTGGCGCCGAACTCGGCACCCACCGCGAGGATCTTTTCGAACTCGGCTACGACGGTTTCCGGCTTGAGCCGCAGGATTTCGACGTCCAGCACCCGAATACCGGTATCGCGCAGACGCGCCAGGGTCTGGCGCCGCAATTCGTGGTCGGCCACCAGGGCAAAATGGTGCTCCTCCGGGGTCGCCGGCACCAGACGCAAGCCGACATGGCTGTAACCGGCCCGCGCGGCGACCTCGACCATGTCAGGTGGTGACAACTCCAGCACGGTCAGGCTGGCCAGGGAGAAGATACGCTCGCTCATGCTCAACCCTCGATCAAGGATGGCGCGCAGGCACGCCCGGTTTCGGCAGCTTCGCGGATGGCTTCGATCAGCGCTAACGTACGCGCGGCATCGGCGGCACTCACCAGCGGCTCGACCTCCCGGCGCGCAACGCGCACGAAGTGCTGCAACTGCAAACGCAGGGCTTCATCGGCACTGAAGCTTTCCTGGGTTGCCAGCAACGGTTGATGCCAGCCGCCATCGACTTCGTTGTAGTGCCAGCGTTTAAGCTGCGGAATGCTCAGCGCCCCACCCGTTCCGGCCAGCAAGTAACACGGTTGATCAGGATGGCGCGGATACACCGGGTTCTCCCCCGAATCCAGCTCCCAGCTCCAGGGCGCGGCCACCGCATCGGAGCCGGTCAGGCTGCCCAGTGTGCCGTTGTCGAATTGCAGCAACACCGCCGCGCAATCCTCATTGGCAAACCCGCGAATGGCATTGCTGGTGATGGCCTGCACCTGACGCACTTCACCGCATAAGTGCCGCAGCAGATCGAGGTCGTGGATCAGGTTGGTCAACAACATCCCCGCACCGGCCTCGCGGCGCCAGGGTGTTTCGAAATAGCTGTCGGGCTTGCGCAACTGCCAGAGCGCTGTGACCGTGGTCAACCGACCCAGTGCGCCGCTGTGGACAAGTTCGTGGGCGCGGGCGATCAGCGGGTTGTGCCGACGGTGATGTCCGACCAGTACCGGAACGCCACTGGCCTTCGAGGCAGCCACCAGCTCCCTGGCTTCATCCAGGTGCACGCCAACCGGTTTTTCCAGCAGTACCGGCACGCCGGCCGCGAGGCAATCGAGGGCCGTGCTGACGTGCTGCGTGTTCGGGTTGGCGACAATGACAGCGTCTGGCTTCGCCTGCTCCAGCATCTGACGATGATCGGCGAAACAGGCTACGCCCCATTGCGCCGCAAGACTGGTCGCCTGCGGTCCGGGATCGGCCACGGCGCACAACGTCGCTTCAGTCAGGGATTGCAGATGTTGGTAGTGCTGCTGGCCCATGTTGCCAGCACCGATCAGGGCGATGCGAAGTGGCGAATTCAAGATACGGTCCTCTTGTGAGTGTTATTGGAGCGATGAACTCCAATAATTTAGAACCTGGTTCCAGATTCTTACACAGACCTGTCCTGAAAGTGTTCGAACAGCGCACAGCTTCTCAAGCTGTACATAGAGCTCGCTCCTACAGAGGTTTTTTTGCGAGGGTCTTAAGCAAACAACTCCGACGCCAAACTTGCCGCCGACAACTCCTCGGTATATGCCAGCAACAACGGCGCCAGCTCATGCAGCCGCGCCCCCGGCATCCGTGCACTCGGTCCGGCGATGCTGAGCACGCCGATCACCCGTCCATCGGCGAGATGGCGCACCACTGCCGCAATCGCCGAAGTGCCGACCGCCGAGCTCTCCTCGACCCAGGCGTAACCCTGCTCCCGCGCCAGACGCAGGCGTTCGAGCAATTCGATGTTCGAGCGCGGCGCGTTCGGTCCCACATGTTCCGGCACCTGCGCGCCCTGCCGTTCCACCAGCGACAAGGCCTCGGCATCGCTCATGCACGCCAGCCACGCATGCCCCGAGGCTGTGTAGAACAACGGCGCATCGCGGCCCATATCCGGGTCGTAACGCAGACCGGAACGCGCGCCCTGGGACTTGGCAATCCAGGTCTGACGCTCACCGTCGATCACCCCGAGACGTACCAGTTCGCCGGTTTCCTGCGCCAGGCGGTCAAGCACCGGCTGCACGATGTCGGCACCGCTGCTCGACAGGTAACGGAAGCCCATCGCCACCAGTTTGGTCGAGAGGTGATAACGCAAATTATCCGGATTCTGCCGCACATAACCGAGGCGGATCAGCTCGGCCAGCAGGCGATGGGTCGCGCTCTTGGGGATGTCCAGTTGCTCCGCCAGGGTCTGCATCGGCAGACCACGGGGATCGCTGGTGAGGCTTTCGAGCACACTGAAAACACGTTCGATCTGACTGCCGGCCATGGTCGCTTCCACGCAAAATTTGCTCGATTCTAAAAGACAACCGCACGAATGCGAAATCTGGAACTGACCGTTCGATAACCGCCCGCTTTACGCCCTCCAGACTTGTTCGCTCTCACCTGATTCTTATATTTTTTGGAACCAGATTCCAAAACAATAAAACACCGGAGTTCAAACAATGCCTGCCGAAGCGCACTTTCTTCCCGACATCGACTGCGATGTGCTGATCGTTGGCTCCGGTGCGGCGGGACTGTCGGCGGCCGTGACCGCCGCGTGGCACGGGCTGAAAGTCATAGTGGTGGAAAAGGACCCCGTGTTCGGCGGTGCCACGGCCTGGTCCGGTGGCTGGGCCTGGGTGCCCTGCAACCCGCTGGCCCGGCGCGCGGGCATCGTCGAAGACGTTGAACTGCCGCGCACTTACCTGAAACACGAACTGGGCGAGCGTTTTGACCCGGCGTTGATCGACGCTTTCCTGGAGGCCGGCCCGCGGATGGTGTCGTTCTTCGAGCAGCACACCTCGCTGCAGTTTTCCGATGGCAACGCCATTGCCGACATTCATGGCGACACGCCCGGGGCCGGTACCGGTGGACGCTCGGTGATCGCTGCCCCTTACGACGCACGAAAAGTCGGCACACTGCTCAAGCGCCTGCGCAAAACCATGCGGGAAACATCGTTCATGGGCATGCCGATCATGGCGGGAGCGGACCTCACGGCATTCCTCAACCTGACCCGTTCGCTGTCGGCGGCCTGGCATGTTACGCGGCGTTTCAGCCGTCACCTGTTTGACCTCGCCATGCATGGCCGGGCGATGCAACTGGTCAACGGCGTGGCCTTGGTGGCACGCCTGGCGAAATCCGCCGAAGACCTCGGCGTGTTGCTCTGGGAATCCGCGCCGGTGAGCCGATTGCTGCGCGAGAATGATCAGGTACGAGGTGCCGTGGTCATCACCACCAAAGGCTCGGTGCGCATCCATGCACGCAAGGCCGTGGTGCTCGCCGCGGGTGGTTTCGCCAATGACATAGAACGCCGCAAGGCACTGTTCCCCCGCACACCGACCGGGCATGAGCATTTGGCCTTGCCGCCCCTCGGCGTTTGCGGCGATGGCCTGCGCCTGGGGGAAAGTGCCGGTGCCCGGGTCAATAGCGACATGGCGTCCGCCGTCGCCTGGGCGCCGGTGTCGCAGGTGCCGCACAGCGACGGCAGCACGGGACACTTCCCGCACATCATCGAGCGGGGCAAACCCGGCATCATCGGTGTGCTGAGCAACGGCCAGCGTTTTGTCAATGAAGCCAACGGCTACTACGACTACGTCACGGCCATGGTCGCCGCCGCCCCGCCGGGTGAAGAAGTGGCGTCGTGGCTGATCTGCACCCATGGCTTTCAGCGTCGATATGGCCTGGGCATCTCTCGGCCATTTCCGGTGCCGCTGTCATCCTTCATCCGCAGCGGCTATCTGAAAACCGGCAACACCCTTGAGGAATTGGCTGCCGCCTGCGGCATCGACCCGGTTGGCTTGCGCACCACCGTGTCGAACTACAACCGCCACGCGCGCAACGGCGAGGACCCGCAGTTCGGTCGTGGCTCCACGCCCTACAACCGCAAGCAGGGTGACGCACGGCAACAACCCAACCCATGCGTCGCGCCGATCGAACAAGGCCCCTTCTATGCCGTGAAAGTCCAGCCGGGCTGCTTCGGCACCTTCGCCGGACTCAAGGTGAACCAACACTCCCAGGTCCTGGATGACGCGGCGCAACCCATCGCCGGCCTGTACGCGGCGGGCGGCGACATGGCCAGCATCATGGGCGGCCACTACCCCGCTGGCGGCATCAACCTCGGCCCGGCGCTGACCTTCGGCTACATCGCTGCGCGCCATATCGCAGGCGTCACTGCGTATGAAAAGGAGATCGACCATGCAGCACATCGTTAACCCACAGGGTTTGAACATGCCGAAACTCGGCCTCGGCACCTGGCCAATGCTCGGCGAAGAATGCACCCGTGCCGTGGAGCAGGCTCTGGCCCTGGGTTACCGGCACATCGACACGGCTTCGGCCTACAACAACGAAGACGCTGTCGGACAGGCGCTGGCGAACAGTCCGACACCCCGCGAGCAGATCCATGTCACGACCAAAGTCTGGTGGGACCAACTGCAACCCGACGCCATGCGCCACTCCATGGACCGTAGCCTCAAAGCCCTGCGCAGCGAATACGTCGACCTGTTCATGCTCCATTGGCCAACCACCGATTGGGACTTGCCGCGCACCATAGAAACCCTGGTATCGTTCAGGGAGCAAGGCCTGGCGCGCAACATTGGCGTGGCGAATTTTCCACTGCCCTTGCTACGCAAAGTCGTCGAAGAGCTGGGGGCGCCGCTGTCGGCGATCCAGGTCGAGTACCACGTGCTGCTCGGACAAAACGCCCTGCTCAACTACGCCCGTCAACAAGATCTTGCGCTGACAGCCTACACGCCACTGGCGCGCAACAAGGTGTCGCAGATTCCGGCCATCCAGCAAATCGCCGCGAAACACGGCGTACTACCGACCCAGGTCGCGCTCAAATGGCTGCTCGATCAACCCAACGTGGCCGCGATCCCGAAGGCCAGCAGCGAGTCCAATCAATTGGCCAACCTCGCGGCGCTGGATGTGCGACTGGATGATGAAGACCGTGCCTTGATCGCCAACCTGTCCAAACGCGAGCGTCAGGTCAGCCCTGACTTTGCGCCGGTATGGGATGCATTCGACGACTAATCCGCAGGACCGGCGATCGCCCTCACGATAAAAACCCATCGCACGACGGAATTCGACGGGATATCCGTGTTCAATACAAACCTGCAATGTTCTCGGCAGCCCCTCGCGGGGTGCCGGGAATCAGCCTGTGCGCAAGAAAAAGACGGACGACCGGACTGGCGCCGCTCCCACTTGGCAGCAACACTCATCGCACGGAGCTTTACCCGGAACAGAAGAGGATTCCCACATGCTATGGAAAAAAGGCCGACGCAGCGACAACGTGGTCGACGCCCGTGGCGATGATGTCGGCGGCGGTGGCGGCGGCATGCGTTTTGGCGGTGGCAAGGGCTTGAGCCTGACGGCGATCCTCCTGATTGTCGGCATCGGCTGGATCACCGGCCAGGATCCGCTGCAGATCCTCGGACAACTGACCGGGCAAATGGAGCAGCAATCGGCGCCCGCCACCAACCAGAGTCGCCAGGCACCGCCGGCCAACGATGAGAGCGCGGAATTTGTGCGTTCGATCCTCGGCGACACCGAAGACACCTGGGGCGCGATATTCCAGCAGGCCGGCCGTCAATATAAGGACCCGACCCTGGTGTTGTTCAGCAACCGCGTGAATTCGGCCTGCGGTCTGGCCACCTCGGCGACCGGCCCCTTCTATTGCCCGGCCGACCAGAAGGTCTACCTGGACATGGCGTTCTTCCAGGAAATGTCCCAACGCTTTTCCGCCGCGGGCGACTTCGCCCAGGCCTACGTGATCGCTCACGAAGTCGGACACCACGTGCAGACCTTGCTCGGGGTTTCCGCGAAAATTCAGGCAGCGCGCCAACAAGGCCGGCAAATGGAAGGCGACGGCGGTTTGCTGGTTCGCCAGGAACTGCAGGCCGATTGCCTGGCCGGCGTCTGGGCCAACAATGCGCAGAAGCGCCTGAACTGGCTGGAACCGGGCGACATCGAAGAAGCACTGAACGCAGCGAACGCCATCGGTGACGATCGTTTGCAACAGCGGGGACAGGGCCGTGTAGTCCCGGACTCGTTCACCCACGGTACGTCGGCGCAACGGGTGCGCTGGTTCAAAACCGGTTTCGCCCAAGGCCAGGTTGGCCAGTGCGATACCTTTGCGGCGAAAAATCTGTAAATGAAGAAGTGGTTGTTGGTTGTTCTGTTTACTTGCGCAACGTCCCAGGCCGCCGAGCATGGGGTCAAAGACCTCAGCTCAGGGCGCCTGTTGTTGAAATCAGGTGAAATCGCGGTGGGCATCAGCCCCGCCCCGGCAAAAATCGAACGGGTGCTGATCATCCTCCACGGTCGCTTGCGCAACGCGCAAACCTATCTGCAGAGCGGTGAGCACGCGGCCGAACTGGCCGGGCAAAGCGCTACGACCCTGGTGATCGCCCCGCAATTCCTCAATGAAACCGATGTTGCTGTCCATCCGGTGGCCGACTCCGTTTTGCGCTGGCAAGGCAATGAATGGATGGCCGGCGGCGAATCCACGGCACCGTTTCGGCTGAGTTCCTACGCGGCGCTCGACGAAATCATCGCCCGCCTTGGTGACCGCCAGCAGTTTCCGGATGTGAAGAAAATCGTCATCGCCGGGCACTCCGGCGGCGCGCAGGTGGTTCAGCGCTATGCGTTGCTCGGTCACGCGCAATCCGAGCTCGATGCGGCCGGCGTGCAGGTGCGCTACGTAATCGCCAATCCGTCCTCCTATGCTTATTTCGATGAGCGTCGGCCCGTGGCGTTCAGCCACGCCGGTTGCCCGAATTTCAATCGCTGGAAGTACGGGCTGACGGATTTACCGGCCTACGCCGAAGGACAAACCGCCGCGCAGTTGCAGGAAAGTTACCTCAAGCGTGAAGTTGTTTATCTGCTGGGGCAGCAGGACATCGATCCGAATCATCCGGCGCTGGACAAGAGCTGTGAGGCCAGGGCGCAAGGGCCGTATCGATTGGCCCGCGGGCGTTACTACTTTGATTATCTGAAGCGGCTGCAACCGCAAGGGTTGAAGCAGCAACTGATTGAAGTACCCGGGGTCGGGCATGACGGGGATGGGATGTTTACATCGCCGGAGGGGCAGAAGGCGTTGTTTGGGCAGTAGGTTATGCAGTGCCTGATCTGACGCCATCGCGAGCAAGCTCGCTCTCACAGTGGTTCTCTAGTGATATTCGATATCGAGTCCACACAGACCTATTGTGGGAGCGGGCTTGCTCGCGAAGGCGTCGGATCAGACAGCCTATTCTTCAAGCCAACAGCATCTGCCGCAACTCAACACAATCCGCCGCATGCCAATCGGTCAATTCCGGCCATGGATTATCCGGCAGATTCACCAGCACCGTGCGTGCACCCGCCGCTCGCCCGCAATCGAGATCGAAGCGGTAGTCACCCACCATCACCATCTCGCTCGCCGGCACCTTCCACGCTTCGGCCAGTTTCAATAGCCCGCCCGGATGCGGCTTGGGCGGCGCATCATCACGACCCAACACATCCTCCAGCGCAAAGCAGTCGGCCAGGCCAATGGCCTCCAGTGTGACATGTGCCAGCTCCCGGGCATTGCGCGTGAGAATGCCCAGGCGATAACCGCGCCCGGCCAGTTCGCGCACCAGCTCCACCGCGCCCGGTGCCGGTTGCGAACCGAGGGCCAGGTCCCGCTCATGCTCCAGCAGCCACGCATGTTTGGCCGCAGCCTCCTCGGCCGGCAGTGCGGCGAGGTGGGTCAGGATGTCGTGTTCGGCAGGGATCGCCAACGCCACGCGAATCGCCGCGAAGTCGTGCACGGCCACCGTCAGGGTACCGTCCATGTCGAACACCCAGTGACGCACGTCGGCCAGGCTCATGCCCAATCCTTGCGGTGACGGATCAAGCCTTCCTGGGTGACCGAGGCCACCAGTTGTCCGGCGCGGTTGAACACGCTGCCACGGGAGAATCCACGGGAGTTGCCGGCCCACGGACTGTCCATCGCGTAGAGCAACCAGTCATCGGCGCGCAGATCCTGATGGAACCACAACGCGTGATCAAGGCTGGCGACCTGCATGTCCTTGTGCCAGACCGATTTGCCGTGGGGTTGCATCGAGGTGACCAGCAGACCGAAGTCCGATGCATAGGCCAGCAGGTATTTATGCAGCGCCGGCGAATCGGCCAAAGCCCCATCGGCGCGGAACCAGACGTACTTGACCGGGTCGGAGGGCAGCGGGTTGTAGGGATCTTTCTCGGTCACCGGGCGAAATTCGATCGGCTTCGGGCACAGCAGTTTTTCGCGCATTTTTTCGGGGATCAGGTGTGCGCGCTGCTGAGTGATCTCCAGCTCCGATGGCAGGTTTTCCGGGCCGACCACTTGCGGCATTTCGGTCTGGTGCTGGAAGCCTTCTTCGTCGTACTGGAACGACGCACTGCATGTGAAGATCGGGTGGCCCTTCTGGATCGCCGTCACCCGACGCGTGCTGAAACTGCCACCGTCACGCACCCGGTCAACCTGATACACCACCGGCAACCCGGCATCGCCCGGACGCAGGAAATAGCCGTGCATCGAATGCACATGGCGCGCCTCTTCAACCGTCTGACTGGCCGCCGACAGCGACTGACCGAGCACCTGACCACCGAACAACTGACGAAAACCCAGGTCCTGGCTACGGCCACGGAACAGGTTTTCTTCGATCGGCTCCAGGGTCAGCAGGTCGACCAGATCATCCAACACTTGGCTCATTCAGATGCTCCTCACGCAAAACATTGTCGCGCAGCCTTGGCTGCAACGCTCGATTCAGTTTCTGGACTCTGCCCACGAGGGCCATTGTAAACGTCCGTGTCAGGTTATCCATGCAAGGTTTGCAGCCATTGCTCGCGGCTGATGCGATACAGCACATGCCGCCGCAACGGATGATCGGCTTCGAGTCGCGGGTGATCGAAGTCATTTTCCGGATCATGGTGCATGCCGATGGCCTGCATGACTTTCTCTGACGGCAGATTGGTTTGCGTCGTGAAGGCCACGACCTCTTTCAGCGGCAAGCGGTCGAACCCGCAGCGCAGAGCGGTCCACGCCGCTTCACTGGCGTAACCGAGGCCCCAGTGCTCGCGGGCCAGGCGCCAGCCGATTTCCGTGGCGGGGGTAAAAGGCGCGTCGAATCCGACCACGTTGAGCCCGGTAAACCCGATGAACTGGCCAGAGTCCTTTCGCTGCAAGGCCCAGAGACCATAACCGTGCTCGGCGAAATGACCACGGATTCGCCCGATCAATGATGCGCTTTCCAGCCGGCTCAAGGTTGCCGGGAAATAGCGCATCACCTGCGGATCGGCACACATCGCCGCAAAGTCCGCTAAATCTTCGTCGCGCCACTGGCGCAACAGCAGCCGAGCGCTTTCAAGTTCCAGTATTGGCTCCATCGTGCCCCGCCCCTCCATTTCAATGTCGCCAGTCTACAACGCTGGTAGGATCCTTCTCTCATTCCTACATGAAATGACCATGCCACTGCCGCTGATTTATCACGAAGACTACAGTCCCGAGTTTCCGGCGGACCACCGCTTCCCCATGGACAAGTTCCGCCTGTTGCGCGATCACCTGGTGGACAGCGGCCTGACCCGCGACGCCGACCTGTTGCGCCCGGAACTGTGTCCGGCAGAGATTCTCGCCCTCGCCCATGACCCTTCGTATATCGAACGCTACATGAGTGGCGAATTATCCCGCGAAGACCAGCGCCGCCTCGGCCTGCCCTGGAACGAAGCCCTGGCCCGGCGTACGGTGCGGGCGGTCGGCGGTTCGTTGCTGGCGGCCGAGCAGGCGCTGGAGCATGGTCTGGCCTGCCACCTGGCGGGTGGCACCCACCATGCACACTACGACTACCCGGCCGGGTTCTGCATCTTCAACGACCTGGCGGTGATCAGCCATTACCTGCTGGAAAGTGGTCGGGTGAATCGGGTGCTGATCTTCGATTGCGATGTGCATCAGGGCGACGGGACCGCACGAATACTGCACAACACTCCGGAGGCGGTGACCGTTTCCCTGCACTGCGAGAAGAACTTTCCCGCACGCAAGGCCGAAAGTAATTGGGACATTCCGCTGCCCAACGGCATGGGCGATGCCGACTACCTGAAGGTGGTGGACGATGCACTCAACTACCTACTGCCGCTCTACCAACCGGACCTGGTGCTGTATGACGCCGGGGTCGATGTGCACAAGGACGACGCCCTGGGCTATCTGAAGCTGACAGACGAAGGCGTCGCCGCCCGCGATGAAAGCGTGATGCGCCATTGCCTGGGCCGCGACATTCCGCTGGTCGGGGTAATCGGTGGCGGCTACAGCAAGGACCGCCAGGCCCTGGCCCGCCGTCACGGCATCCTCCATCACAGCGCGCAGCGGGTCTGGCAGTCATCAGGTTGTCATTGAGCTGTGGATGCTTTACCCACAATGCCTGTGGAACTGCCTGTGGATAACCTGAGTGAAAGGGCCTGCAGCCCACACGGTGTATAGGCTACAGTGATGTGGTCGTTTTTTAACCACCCTTCAAAGACACCTCTAAACCCTGTAGGAGTGAGCCTGCTCGCGATAGCGGTCTGTCAGGCCCACAGATGTTGAATGTACCGTCGCCATCGCGAGCAGGCTCGCTCCTACAGGGGGCGGGGCTGATAGAATGCCCGGCTTATCCCGTCAGACCGCAGCGCATCCCATGACCCAATCCTCGTCAGCCCTCCCCCCTCACGTCGCCATCATCGGCGGCGGCCCCGCCGGTCTGATGGCGGCCGAAGTGTTGAGCCAGGCCGGGATCAAGGTCGACCTGTACGACGGCATGCCCTCGGTCGGGCGAAAATTCCTCCTGGCCGGCGTCGGCGGCATGAACATCACTCACTCCGAAGCCTACCCGGCATTTCTATCGCGCTACGCCGAACGCGCCCCGCAGATCGCCCCGCTGCTGCGCGGCTTCGGCGCCGAAGCGTTGTGCCAGTGGATTCATGACCTGGGCATCGACACCTTCGTCGGCAGCTCCGGCCGGGTATTCCCCACCGACATGAAGGCCGCACCGCTGCTGCGCGCCTGGCTCAAGCGCCTGCGCGACAGCGGCGTAGTTATCCACACCCGCCACCGCTGGCTCGGCTGGGACCAGCGTGGCGGATTGCGCATCGACAGCCCGGAAGGCGAAAAAACCGTGCAAGCCGATGCCACCCTGCTCGCCCTCGGTGGCGGCAGTTGGTCGCGGTTGGGCTCGGACGGCGCGTGGATGCTGGCACTGGAGCAACACGGCGTAGGACTGGCGCCGTTGCAACCCAGTAATTGCGGCTTCGAGGTGCAGGCCTGGAGCGAGTTGATGGTCAGCAAATTCGCCGGCGCGCCGCTGAAAAACATCGCCATCGGCCTTAACGATGACGTTCCGCGGCTCGGCGAATGCGTGATTACCGCCACCGGGATCGAGGGCAGTTTGATCTACGCCCTGTCGGCAGCGATCCGCGAAGCGATCAACCGGCACGGTTCGGCAACGATTCATCTGGACCTGTTACCGGGCCGGCCTGTGGATAAAGTTATGGCGGCGTTGAGCAAACCCCGGGGATCGCGCTCCATGGCCAAGCACCTGCACAGCCAGTTGGGCATCGATGGGGTGAAAGCGGCGCTGTTACGCGAACTGACGCCTGCCGAAGCGTTTACCGACCCGAGCCTGCTGGCCAAATCGATCAAGGCATTGCCACTGACGCTGGTGAAAACCCGCCCACTGGACGAGGCCATCAGCAGCGCTGGCGGTGTGTTGTTCGAGGCGATGGATGAGCGATTGATGCTCAAGCAACTACCCGGCGTGTTCTGCGCCGGGGAAATGCTCGATTGGGAAGCGCCGACCGGCGGCTATCTGCTGACCGCGTGTTTCGCCAGTGGGCGAGCGGCCGGACTTGGAATGATTGAGTGGTTGCAGCGTAAGGGCTGAAAACCGAGGTGCCGCCATCGCGAGCAGGCTCGCTCCTACAGGGGGTCTGCGTTGTTCACAAATCCCCTGTAGGAGCGAGCCTGCTCGCGATGGCGGCTTAACAGACGCCGCAGTTAATCAAGGCTTACGCTTACGCGGCCCGGTATTGAACACCGGCACCTTGCGCACAGGCTTGATCGAAGGCTCCGCCGGCGCAACCTCTCCGCTATCAACCCACCGACCCAGATTGCGTTTACCACCACCGCCACCGGAAGCCTTGGGCTTCTTCGGTTTTTTCGGTTTCTTGACGACCTGGCCGCTGGCATCGGTGTCCGGTACGCGGTGCTCAGGCTCAAAGTCAGGCTCGTTCTGCCGCTTCAAGGTCTGGCGGGTCAGCATCTCGATGGCCGACAGCAGATTCACTTCATCAGCACACACCAGGGAAATCGCCTCACCGGTCGAACCTGCGCGGCCGGTACGACCGATGCGGTGGATGTAGTCTTCAGCGACGATCGGCAAGTCGAAGTTGACCACCAACGGCAAGTCTTCGATATCCAGGCCACGGGCCGCCACATCGGTAGCGACCAGAATCTGCACTTCGCTCGCCTTGAAGCGGTCCAGTGCGCGCTGACGAGTCGCCTGGGGTTTGTCGCCGTGGATGCCGTCGGCATTGATGCCCAGGCCCTGGAGTTTATCCACCAGCGCATCCACGCCGTTGCGGGTCTTGGCGAACACCAGTACCTGCTTCCACTTGCCCTTGCGCATCAGGTGCACGAACAGCTCCGGCTTGCGCTTCTTGTCCACCGTCACGATCCATTGCTTGACCGTATTGGCCGCAACGTTGCGCGGGCTGACTTCAATGCTCAGCGGGTCGTTGAGCATCTGCCCGGCCAGCAGGCGGATGTCGTCGGAGAAGGTCGCGGAGAACAGCAACGTCTGACGTTTCTTCGGCAGCGCGCGGTAAATGTTCGCCAGCTCCTCGGAAAAGCCCAGGTCGAGCATGCGGTCGGCTTCGTCCAGCACCAGGGTTTGCAGCTGGTTGAACTTCAGCGCGTTCTGGCGGAACAGGTCGAGCAAACGGCCCGGGGTCGCCACCAACAGGTCGACACCGCTGCGCAGCTTCATCATCTGCGGGTTGATGCTGACGCCGCCGTATACCGCGTAGGTGCGCAGCGGCAGGTTTTCGGCGTACTGGCGCACGGCTTCGTGAACCTGCTCGGCCAGTTCGCGGGTCGGCACCAGGATCAGCGCACGGACCGAGTTGGCGGTGACTTTCGGCCCTTCCATGGCCAGCAGTTGCAACAGCGGCAGAGCGAAACCGGCGGTCTTGCCGGTGCCGGTCTGGGCGGCGGCCATCAGGTCGCGACCGGCCAGCACCGCCGGAATGGCTTGCGCCTGAACCGGCGTCGGAGTCTGGTAGCCGAGCGTCTCGAGGGAGCGCAGCAAGGGTTCGATCAGGCCAAGGGTGGCGAAAGTCATGGGAGTACCGTAGGAAAATTCAGCGCGGGTTTTTCAAAACAAGTGTGCAAAACAAGATGCAATGGCGCGCAGTTTACCCTAATTCACACGGGATTCTGTCGGTACTGCCGTCGCCACCACTGGCCGCTCTGGCGTGCGACGCCATTGTGGCAAGCCGATCAACACCACGGCGCTGATGATCACCGCCATCGCCAGGGCTTCTTCGATACCGATGGTTTCGCCGACGAACACGATCCCCAGCAACACCGCCACCGCCGGGTTGACGTAGGCATAACTGGTGGCCGCGGCCGGACGCACGTGCTTCAACAGGTACATGTAGGCGTTGAAAGCGATGATCGAACCGAACACGGTCAGGTAGGCCAGCGCGGCCCAACCTTCGATCGGCGGCACCTTTTCCAGGTGTTCACCGCTGACCGCGCTGGCGATCAGCAACACGACGCCGCCCACCAGCATTTCCACGGCACTGGCCATTGCGCCTTGAGGCAACGGCAAATGTTTGCTCCACACCGAGCCAAAGGCCCAGGTCGCCGCCGCGAATATCAGCAACGCCGCGCCCAACGGGCTCGATTGCAGGTTGGAACCCAGGTTGAGCATGGCGATGCCGATCAAGCCGAGCACAATCCCGGCCCATTCGAGACGGGTATTGCGCGCGCCCCAGAAATATCCGCACAGCAAGGTAAACAGCGGCACAGTCGCCACCGCCAAAGCCGCCACCCCGGAGGCCACGCCCGTATGCTCGGCCACGCTCACCGCGCCGTTGCCGCACGCCAGCAGCAAAATCCCGATGATTCCGGCGGCTTTCCATTGCGTCCAGGTCGGCGCTGGCGCCCCGCGCCAGCGCAGGAAGGCGTACATCAAGGTCCCGGCGATGACGAAGCGGATGCCGGCGAGCAACAGTGGAGGCCAATATTCCACGCCGATGCGTATCACCAGGTAGGTCGAGCCCCAAATCACATACAAGGCGAAGAAGGCAGCGATCAAGGGTAAGGGAAAGCGACGAAGGCCGGACATGGGGCAGCTCACAGGCAAGGACAAGTGAACGGCTATTCTAGAAAGGCCAGCGCCGGAAAATAAGTTACAAAACCTGTTTAAAGCGCCGGTACACTTTTCAAAACACGGAGTTCAGCGCTATAAACCGTGTTTTCGAAAGTCGGCCATTTTCAGGAGTTTCCCCGATGGATAAGTACGACCGCATGCTGCTCAGCGCCCTGCTGGAAAACGGTCGCGCGTCCTACGCGGACCTGGCGCGCAAGGTCAACCTGTCTGCCCCGGCCGTAGCCGAGCGCGTGGCCAAGCTCGAAGCCAGCGGCGTGATCACCGGCTATCAGGCGAAAGTCGACATGGCCAAGCTCGGCCTGCCGATCCAGTGCGTGATCGAACTGCGCCTGAACCAGCACGGCAACCAGAAAGCCTACGACGACCTGATCAAAATCCCGCAATTGACCGAGTGCCATCGGGTGACCGGTGACCCGTGCGTGATCATGCAAGCGGCGGTGGGCTCGATGCCGGAGCTGGAGGACCTGATCAACCGGATCGCCACGTTCGGATTCAGCAAGACGTCGATTGTGTTGTCGAGTGCGATAGAGAAGCGGGTGCCGTTGGGGCATATCGAGGGGAATGGCAAGTAACCCAAGGACACAGCAGCCCCCCTGTAGGAGCGAGCCTGCTCGCGATAGCGGATTAGAATTCACAGGCGTGTTGACTGACACTCCGCCATCGCGAGCAGGCTCGCTCCTACAGGGATTTGCGGTGTTTGCGGGATCAGCGATAGCGTTTGAGGTGTTCGCCCACTTTCGCCGCCGGGACCTTCTGCAACTTGCACAGCAAGTCATGGGACAGCTCGCGCAAGCCATGCTTCTGGCGCAACTCTTCAGCCAGGTGCGCGGTCAGGTTGGCCGCCATCTCGGCATCGGCCATGGCCCGGTGGGCCTTGCCGGTGTGGGGCAGGTTGGCGAAGGTTGTGAGGGTGCCGAGTTTGTGGTTCGGCGCGGCGGGCATCAGGCGGCGGGCCAGCAGCAGCGAGCAGGCAAAGTTCTGCAAGCGGGTGCGTTTGATTCGCCCGAGTTCGAAGTCCCAGAACTTCTGGTCGAACGCGGCGTTGTGCGCGAGTAACGGGGTGCAGCCGACGAATTCATTCACTTCGTTCATCACCTGCTCCGCCGACGGCGCGGTGCGCAGCATGGCGTTGCTGATGCCGGTGAGTTGCTCGATGAAGGCCGGGACGCGCACGCCGGCGTTCATCAGGCTTTGGTAACGCTCGACGATGCGCCCCTGTTCAAGGATCACCACGGCGATTTCCGTGGCCCGGCAGCTGCTGCTCGGGGAGATCCCGGTGGTTTCAAAGTCGATGACTGCTATGCGTTCCAAACCTGGTTCAACTCCGTAAAAATCAATTCTTGAGCAGCAACGCGCCTTCGATCGGCACGTAACGGCTGGCGGCGCGGATCAGCGAGTTGGCGGTCAGGCCCGGCACGCCGTAGGCTACAGCTTGCACCCCGTGCTTGCTGATGATGCGTTCCAGCAGCATGTCGAAATCACCGTCGCCGGAAGCCAGGACGATTTCATCGACATGGTCGGCGGCATCCATGATGTCGAGGGTAATGCCCACGTCCCAGTCGCCCTTGGCCGAACCATCGCTGCGCTGGATGTACGGCTTGAGCTTCACGGTGAAACCAAGGTTGCGCAGGATCTGCTGGAACTGCTGCTGCTTGCTGTCGCCACGGTCAATGGCGTAGGCGTAGGCTTCGACGATTTCGCCCTGTTTGCTGATGTCAGCCCACAGTGCGGCGTAGTTGAAGTGGCAACCATAGGCCTGACGCACGGTGTAGTAGAGGTTCTGGACATCGGCGAACACTGCGATTTTTTTCACCGGCTTTCCTCAAGGCTGAATCAGGCACCAGGCCCGAAAAGTTGCCCAGTATGCCAGCCCAAAGGATTGTTCCGCGAATAATCAGCTATGTGGCAAGGGAGCAAGCTCCCTTGCCACTGACGTGTCAGACGAAGGAATCGTCGTCGCCACCGAAGAACGATGAGTTGTCATCGCTGTAATCAGCGTCGCTGAACCCGCCCTGATCGTTGCTGTAGGAATCGTTACCGGCCATGCGCTGGTCATCGCCCCAGCCATTGTTGCCCTGGTCGTTGACCTGGGCGGGCTCTTCCTTGATGACTTCGACGACTTCCGGTTGCTGATTGTGATGGAACAGGCTGCTGATGCCTTGTGCCAGCATTACGCCACCCGCCACGCCGGCGGCGGTTTTCAGTGCACCACCGAGGAAACTGCTGCCGGCCGCTGCCGGAGCCTGTTGCTGGGGTGCATAGCCCTGCTGTGGAAAGTTCTGCGGCGGCGCGCCGAAGTTCTGCTGTGGCGGTTGCGCACCGAACGACGAGCGTCCCGGCTCACGCCAGCCACCGCTCGATGGCGGTGCGCTCTGGGTTGGCGCGGGCTGCGGCTCACGAGAGCTGCCGCCAAAGATGCTCGACAAAAAGCCACCACTACCCGGCGCAGGAGCCGGGGTCGCCTGGGCCTTGGCCTGTTGCAGTTCGGCCTGCAACTGCTGGACTTGCTGGGTCAATTGCCTGTTCTGTTCATCGAGGCTCTTGATCGCCGCCTCTTGCACCAGAATCGCCTGGGTCATGAAATAACCTGCCGCGGGCTGGTGCGTCAGGTGCTCCTTGATCCGCGCCTCTGCCTGGGCGTCGCGCGGGGCTGAGTCCGTTTCGGCCTGTTGCAGCCGGGAAAACAGTCCATCGATCAGGGTTTGTTCTTCGCTGTTCATGGCGACCTCGTAGATTGCCGGGAAAATCGTTGCCTTTATCCAATGAGAATAAGGTGCTCAACCTTAATGGAGGCTGAAACAAGATGTTTCAATGTCCTTTACCGAACGTTTACGTTTGCGTTCCCGAGCGCTTGATCGGTTAAAGTGAGCCACTGCTTCCAACCTGCGATACCAACTGATGAATCCGTTAGATGTTCTGCGTGACTCCCTGTATTTCTTCAAGCGCAATCTGGGCCAGATCGCGCAGCTGTGCCTGCCGCTGATAATGCTTGAGGCACTGTTGCAACAAGTGGTCGACCACTCCACGGAGCCGGACAGTTTCCCCGGCATCAGCGTGATTGTAGGTTTGCTGGTGTACCCGTTGTATACCGCCGCGCTGATCCTGTTTCTCGACGCCCGCAGCCGGGGCGAGTCGCCGCGCAACCGCGACCTGCTGGCGATGGCGGCGAGCCTTTGGCCGCGCTTCGCCTTGCTGACGGCGCTCAATACCGTGTTGATTCTGCTGGGCCTGTCGCTGTATTTCCTGCCGGGTATCTACCTGATGGTGACCCTGGCGTTTGGCGAATACCTGCTGGTGTTGCGCGGCCTGGCGCCGCTGGCGGCCATGAAGGAAAGCCTGCGCATGACTAAAGGTCACTTCCTGCGCATCCTGCTGTGCATTCTGTGTGTGATGGGGCCACTGTGGCTGCTCAAAGGGGCCACCCTGGCGGTGTACCCGGAACCTCAGAACCCGGTGGTTTCAGTGCTGATCGACAGCGCCCACAGCTTCCTGCAGCTGTTTACCAGCGTGGTGCTGTTCCGTCTGTTCATGCTGATCAACCCGTTGCCTGAGAAAAATGACTCACTGCTCTGACCTTGGGCGCGACCATCGCTCTCGGGTATGCTCGGGAACAATTTTGTAACGCTAATAAGCCGAGCCATGACCCGTCTACTGCGCTACACCCTGCTGGGCCTGCTGATCGTGATCGGCCTGATCACCGCGATGATCTACAGCCTGACCTGGCACCCCGATGCCAAAGAAGTGTTGCCTGTCAGTTGCAGTGCCCAGGCCCCCTCCCTGGTCCCCGGGCAGGCGTTGAAGGTGATGACCTGGAACGTCCAGTACCTGGCCGGCAAACGCTACGTATTCTGGAATGACCTGGCCGCCGGCACCGACGAACGCCCCACAGCGGAAGACATGGCTTTCAGCCTCGACGAAGTGGCGCGGGTGATTCGCGACGAACAGCCGGACATCGTGCTGTTGCAGGAACTGGACGACGGCGCCAAGGCCAGCGATTACCAGCACCAGTTCAAACTGCTGCAAGAACGGCTCGCCGACTTGTATCCGTGTGGCACCAGCGCGTTCGACTGGAAGGCCGACTTCGTGCCGAACCCGCACATTTTCGGCAGTGTCGGCCGGCAACTGGCGACCCTGAGCCGTTACCAGATCGAACATGCCGAACGGCTGCAACTGCCCATCACCTCGGGCAATCCGCTCAGCCGCCAATTCAAACCCAAAGACGCCTTGCTGGTGAGTTATTTGCCATTGAGTGACGGTGGGCAAATAGCGGTGCTCAATACCCATCTGGACCGCGCCAATCGAGCCGACAACACCTTGCAGAACCAGGTGAACGCCGTGGCCAAGGCCCTCGATAAATTTGAAAGCCGTGGCACGCCGTGGCTGATCGGTGGGGATTTCAACCTGTTGCCGCTGGGCCAGTATCGACGCCTGTCCGATGCGCAACGCGCGCCCTACTCCGCCGACAGCCCGTTGCACCTGCTGTGGGACAAGTACCCGATGATCCCGAGCAACAACGAAGCCAGTGGTATCGACCGCGAGCGCTGGCTGACCCACTACCCGAACGATCCCGGGCTGAAAGGCCCGGACCGGACCGTCGACTACCTGTTCTACAGTCCGCGGATCAAACGGGTCGAGGCCATGGTGCGGCAGGATGATACGTTGCGTATCTCCGATCACCTGCCGGTGATTGCGCGGTTCCTGTTGCCGGCTGCGCCGTAGCACCTCACTCAAGCCCGCTCCCACAGGGTCTGTGCAAACCTGACTTAATGCACCTCCTCCAGATCATCATGCAGCAGCCCGAAGATCTCGCGTTTCATCTCGATGAACGAGCGCTCCATGACCATGTCCAGGTTGCGTGGACGTTCGATCGGCACATCCAGAATCTGCTTGATTCGCCCCGGTCTGGCACCCATGACGTAGACCCGGTCGCCGAGCAGGATCGCCTCGTCGATGTCGTGAGTCACGAACAACACCGTCTTCTTGCTGTTGCCCCACACCCGCAGCAACAACTGCTGCATTTGCAGGCGCGTCTGGCTGTCGAGGGCGCCGAAGGGTTCGTCCATCAACAGGATCTGCGGGTCATTGGCCAGTGCCCTAGCGATGGCGACGCGCTGCATCATGCCGCCGGACAACTGCTTGGCGTAGTTGTCGGCAAAGCCGCTCAGGCCCACTTCGTTGACGTAGTAATCGACGATGTCCTTGCGTTGCGCCGCCGGCATACCGCGCCGCTTGAGGCCGAATTCGACGTTCTGCCGCACCGTCAGCCACGGGAAGAGCGTGTAGCTCTGGAACACCATGCCGCGATCCGCACCGGGGCCTTCCACCTGCTGGCCGCCGACGTAGATCTCGCCAGAGGTCGGTTCGGCCAGGCCGGCGGTGAGGTACAGCAGGCTCGACTTGCCGCAACCCGAAGGTCCGACCAGTACGGCGAATTGCTGGTCCGGCACCTCGAACGACACTTCCTCCAACGCGGTAAAGGTACCGCCATCGGGTTTCTTGTAACTCAGGCTGACCTTGTCCACCTTCAGCCGAGGCGCGTTCACCGGGGCAGCATGAGGGGCGGTAAAACGATGAGTGGCGGCGGTTACTGAGCCCATGCGGTGATCCTCAGACGTAGGAAACGGAACAGTTGATCGGTGACCAGGCCCAGCAGGCCGATGATCGCGATGGCGAGGAAAATCACATCCACCTGGAAGCCACGCATTGCCTTGAGGCTCAGGTAACCCAGGCCACTGGAAGCGGCGACCAGTTCAGCCACCACCAGGTAAGTCCAGGCCCAGCCCATGGTCACGCGCAGGGTGTCGAGCACACCTGGCAGGGAAGCCGGAGCGATCACATGCAGCACCGCATCGCGGCGGTTCGAACCTAAGGTGTAAGAGGCGTTGATCAGGTCCTTGGAGATGCCTTTGGACACGTCCGCGATCATCACCAGTTGCTGGAAGAACACGCCGAAGATGATCACCGACACCCGCTGCTCCAGACCGATGCCGATCCACAGGATGAACAGCGGCACGAACGAGGTCACCGGCAGGTAGCGAATGAAATTCACCAGTGGCTCAAGGAACGCCTGGACGATGCGGAAGCTGCCCATCAGCAGTCCCAGCGGCACCGCCACCAGGGACGACACGATGAAACCGACCATCACCACTTCGACGCTGGCCCATACATGCTGGCCGAGTGTGCCATCGCGCCCCAGGCGCACGGCGGCCTCGACCACCGCGCCCGGCGTCGGCAGGAACATGCCCGGCACCACGCCACCGTAGGACAAGCCGGCCCATAGGCCGACCAACAGCACCCAGGCCAGGCCGCTCGCGCTCCAGATCACCGAGACTGGCAAACCGGTCTTGGGCGTGATGCAGCGGCTCAGCCATGAATTGCGCTTGAACATGCAGCCTCCTAGAGCGGGGTGACGAAGCGGTTGTCGATCAGGTCGTCATTGCTGACGTTGTAGGGCTTGCCTTGCAGCTCACTGGCGGTCTCGTTGGCCAGTTTGATCAGCGGTGCGCTGTCACCCGGTTTACCCGGCGCGCCCAGGAGTTTTTCGCTCATGGCCTGATCGTAGAAACGCACGCCTTGCGCTGCGGCTTCCAGTTCCTTCGGATCGGCCAGGTAACCGCCGACACCCTTGGCCATGATTTTGTAGGCTTCCTGTGGATGATCCTTGGTGTACTGCACGGCTTTGTACAAACCGGCCACCAGCGCCTTGACGTCCTCCGGCTGCTTTTCGATCACGGTGCAGTTCAGTGCGACCACATCGACGATCACCCCCGGTGTGCTGCTGCTGTCAACCAGCACCTTGCCTTGCTTCTTGTCACGAACCATCGACAGGTGCGGTTCCCAGGTCACGGCAGCCGGTACTCGACCGGCGATGAATGCGGTGGCTGCGTCGTCGGCCGTCATGTTCTGCACGGTGATGTCGCTCATTTTCATGCCGTTCTTTTTCAGCAGATACGACAACCAGAACTGCGAGGTCGAACCTTCATTCACCGCCACGGCCTGGCCTTTGAGCTCTTGCAGGCTCTTGACGTCCTTGCCTACCAGCACGCCGTCGCCACCATGGCTGTCGTCCAGCGCGGCCACGGCCTTGAAGCAGAATTGCGGACGGTACTTGAGCACCTCGTCGATGGTCGACGCCGAGCCGGACAACTCGCCGGACGCTTGTGCGGCCATGTACATCGCCGCTTCTTCGACCACCGGCAACTCGACGGTCAAACCGTTTTCCTTGAAGTAGCCAAGGTCCTGGGCCAGGTACAGGGTGCCGTAGCCGACCCAGGTGGTATGACCGATGGACAGGATGCCGGCCTGGGCGCTGGTAGCGACCGTCGCGGCGATGGCGGTGACCGCCAGTGGATGGGCAACGCGGGTAAGCAAGGACTTGATCATGGAGCACTCCCAAAGCTGTTGATTTAGTTTTGTCATGGGCAGTACGGCGAGCCCTGAATCGGCTGCAACCTGTGGTCTCTCGGGGACCCTTCGGTGGGCAGCATTCGGCGGGCTGGCGAGATCGATGTTGGCCCAAGGGCGGGATTAGGAAAATGAGGAAATATGTGGATGCGAGTGATGAAAAAACTGGTTAGCGCGCACTGTGAAAGGGCGCTACGGGCAGGGATGCCCGAGGTGGGTGCAAGACTTGAGAAGTAGTTTGATTCGACAAAAGCAATCGCGAGCAGGCTCGCTCCTACAGGGGGTCTATGCCGCCCTCGTTTCCGATGATCGACACAAATCCAATGTAGGAGCGAGCCTGCTCGCGATAAGGTCCGCAGGACCTTCCAGCAAGATCAGAGCCGGCCGTATTCCTGCGCCGTACGATCCATCGCTTTCAGGGTCTTGCTGATCAGCTCATCAATCTCTTCACGGCTGGCAATCAACGCCGGCGCCATGATCATCCGGCCCAAGGTCGAGCGAATGATCACCCCCTCCTCGAAACCAATCGTGCGGCAGCGCCAGGCGATGTCGTTCTCGTTGGCAAAACGCTTGCGAGTGGATTTGTCTTCGGCCAGTTGTAGCGCCGCGACCATGCCGGTGCCCTGGATATCACCCACCAGCGGGTGCTTGCCGAACACTTCGCGCAGGCACTGTTGCAGGTACGGACCGATGTCGTCCTTGACCCGCGTCACCACGCCTTCGTCACGCAGCGCCTTGAGGTTGGCGATGGCCACCGCCGCCGCCACCGGGTGCCCGGAGTAGGTCAGGCCGTGGGCGAATACACCGCCCTGCTCTACCAGCACCGAGGCCATTTTTTTCGACAGGATCAAGCCGCCCATGGGGATGTAGCCCGAAGTCAGGCCCTTGGCGATGGACAGGGTGTCCGGCTCGAACCCGAAGTATTCGTGGGCGAACCATTCGCCGGTACGACCGAAGCCGCCGATCACTTCATCGGCGCACAGCAGCACATCGTACTTGCGGCAGATGCGCTGGATTTCCGGCCAGTAGCTTTCCGGCGGAAAGATCATGCCGCCGGCACCCTGGAACGGTTCGGCGATAAAGCCCGCGACCTTGTCGGCACCCAGTTCGAGGATCTTCGCTTCCAGTTGCTGGGCCGCGCGCAGACCGAATTCGGCCGGTGTCAGGTTGCCTTCGTGGGCGAAGAAGTACGGCTCGTCGATGTGCTCGATGTCCGGAATCATGCCGCCCATTTCGTGCATGAATTTCATGCCGCCCAGCGCCGTCGCGGCCAGGGTCGAACCGTGGTAACCGTTCCAGCGGCCGATCATGATTTTCTTCTCGGGCTTGCCGAGCACCTGCCAGTAACGACGCACCGTGCGGATCAACACCTCGTTGGCTTCGGAGCCGGAGTTGGTGTAGATCGCGTGGCTGTAGTGAGCCGGCAGCAGGCTGAAGAGCAGCTCGGACAGCTCGATCACCTGCGGGTGGGTGGTGTGGAAAAACATGTTGTAGTACGGCAACTGTTCCAGCTGCTGGCTTGCCGCGGCGGCCAGGTCCTTGCGCCCGTAACCGAGGTTGGTGCACCACAGCCCGGACATGCCGTCGAGGTAA
Source organism: Pseudomonas sp. GL-RE-26 (assembly GCF_019956275.1). Classification (NCBI taxonomy): domain Bacteria; kingdom Pseudomonadati; phylum Pseudomonadota; class Gammaproteobacteria; order Pseudomonadales; family Pseudomonadaceae; genus Pseudomonas; species Pseudomonas sp. GL-RE-26. Next base: position 182,580 of record NZ_JAHBDI010000055.1, on the reverse strand, counting down.
CGCCGGCCATCGTTGTCCCACAGGTGCAGGCGTTCGCCACGGACCATCACCCGTGGCCCCTCTTCGTTGAGGGCTTTCTGATCGACGAACGCATGGATGTGGTGCGCAGCGTCGGCGGCCTGGTAGTCGCGGGTGTCACGTGATGTGGTCATCGCCAGTTCTCCGTTTTGTTATCAGCGCAATTGAAACCAGGTGGTCTTCAACTGGGTGTATTTATCGAATGAATGCAGGGACAGGTCGCGGCCGAAACCCGACTGCTTGCCACCGCCGAAAGGAACGGTCACGTCCAGCGCATCGACGCAGTTGACCGACACCGTACCGGCCCGCAATTGTCGCGCCACACGGTGGGCGCGATTGAGGTCGTCGGTCCACAGCGAAGCCGCCAGACCGTAGACGCTGTCGTTGGCCAGTTGCAAGGCGTGGGCCTCGTCGTCGAATGGCGTGATCGCCAACACCGGGCCGAACACTTCATCGCGAAACAGCGGCATGTCCGGCGTCACGCCGGTGAAAATCGTCGGCTGGATGAAGTTGTCCGAGCCGTTGAAGATCGACTGCCGACCGCCACAAACCTTGGTCGCACCTTGCAGTTCGGCCTGCTGGATGAACTTCATGATGCGCGCGGTCTGACGGCTGTCGACGATGGCCCCGGCGGCGCTCGACGGGTCCAGCGGATCGCCCGGCAACCAGCGTTCGGCCTGGGCCTTGAGGCGTTCGACGAACTCGTCATGAATCGAGCGCTGCACCAGTAACCGCGAATTCGCCGAGCAAACTTCGCCCTGATTGAAGAAGATGCCGAATGCGGCTTTCTCGGCCGCCAGATCCAGATCCTGACAATCGGCAAACACCAGGTTGGCGCTCTTGCCGCCGCACTCCAGCCACACCTGCTTGAGGTTCGACTGGGCCGAGTACTGCATGAAATATTTGCCGACTTCAGTGGAGCCGGTGAACACCAGGCAATCGACGTCCGGGTGCAGGCCCAGAGCCTTGCCTGTCTGCTCGCCGAGGCCCGGCAGTACGTTGAGTACGCCTGGCGGAATCCCCGCCTCCAGCGCCAGCTCAGCCAGTCGCAGGGCAGAAAACGGCGACTGCTCGGCCGGCTTGAGGATTACCGAGTTACCGGCGGCCAGGGCCGGGGCGAGTTTCCACGCAGCCATGTCCAGAGGGAAATTCCACGGCACCACGGCAGCCACTACGCCCAAGGCTTCGCGAGTAATGGTTGCCAGCACGTTCTGCGCACTCGGCGCGACCTGATCGTAGAGTTTGTCGAGGCTTTCGGCGTACCAGCGGAACACGCCAGCGGCACCCGGCACGTCGATGTTGTAGGCATCGGTGACGGGCTTGCCCATGTTCAGCGAATCGAGCAGCGCCAGCTCTTCACGGTTTTCGAGGATCAGGTCGGCCAGGCGCAACAGCACTTGCTTGCGTTCGGTCGGCGAGCGTGCAGCCCAGGTGCCAGCCTCGAAGACCTGCCGCGCATTGTGCACCGCCGCGTTCACATCTTCTTCGCCGCAGGCGGCAACGTTGGCCAGGCATTGCCCGGTGGCAGGGTTGATCGCGGCGAAAGTCTGCCCCGATTGCGCCGCGCGGCGCTGGCCGTCGATCACGGCCTGGTCGGGAAACCGCAGGGAAGCGGCCTTGCGTTGCCAATACTCAAGCTCGAACACGTTCAGATGCTCCAGAGGACATTCTTGTGTATTGGATAGTCGCTCAGGCCCGAGCGGTGGAAAACCAGTAAAAATGTGTTCGCAGGCCAAGAAAAAACTACGTAGCCAATCTCCCTTCTGGCGCAGCATGTGGTTATTGTTCAAACACAACAAATCGCTACCCGAGCGGATAGGGGTGGCGCGCAAATTGCCAGGATGCCTGATCCGTTCTCCCCCGAGGTTTGCTGTGGCTGCCTACAATCTGCGTCAACTGAAATACTTCATCACCACCGTCGAGTGCGGCAGCGTTGCCGAGGCCTCGCGCAAGCTATACATCGCCCAGCCTTCGATCTCCACGGCCATCAAAGGGCTGGAAGACAGTTTCGGCGTGCAACTGCTGATTCGTCACCATGCACAGGGCGTGTCATTGACCCCCAGCGGTGCACGCTTCTACCGCAAGGCCCAGGAACTGCTGCGCATGGCCAAGGAGTTCGAACAGAACGCCCTGGCCGACAACGATGTGGTGTCCGGGCAGATCGATATCGGCTGTTTCGAAACCGTCGCGCCGCTGTACCTGCCGCAATTGATTGCCGGTTTTTCGGCGCTGTACCCGGGAGTGGAAATCCGCATCCGCGACGGCGAGCAACAAGAGCTGGTGCAGGGCCTGACCTCCGGCGCTTTCGATCTGGCGATCCTTTACGAGCACGATCTGGACGGCACCATCGAAACCGAACCGCTGATGCCGGCGCAACGACCTTACGCGCTGCTGCCGGCGGATCACCGCTTTGCCCAGCAGGCGCAGGTGTCGCTACGGGATTTGTGCCTGGAGCCTATGATTCTTCTGGACGTGCAGCCGAGCCGCACCTACTTCGTCAGCCTGTTCGAGGAGCTGGGCCTGACCCCACGCATCGCCTTCAGCTCGCCATCCATCGAGATGGTGCGCGGCATGGTCGGCCAGGGATTCGGGTTCTCGATCCTGGTGACCAAGCCGCATTCGGAGTGCACCTACGACGGGCAGAAAGTGGTGTGCGTGGACATCGCCGAAAACGTCACCGGTTCAGGGTTGGTGGCCGCATGGCTCAAGCGTGGGCAGCTGACCAAACCGGCGCAGTTGTTTGCTGATTACTGCCGCGAACAACTCACGGCGAAATCCGAAAGCTCACACTGATCCCCTGTGGCGAGGGAGCTTGCTCCCGCTGGGTCGCGGAGCGGCCCCAACTCTTCACCTGAAAAGCAGGGCCTGCTACGCAGTCCAGCGGGAGCAAGCTCCCTCGCCACAGGTTGGGTGTTGCCTTGGCGATTATTTACGCGGTTTGATCCGCGCAGTCGCCTCCGCCACCAGAGGATCATCCGGCCAGTAATGCTTCGGATAACGCCCCTTCAAATCCTTCTTCACCTCGGCATAGGTGCTGCGCCAGAAGTTGGCCAGGTCCTGAGTTACCTGCACCGGCCGGCGCGCCGGGGACAACAGATGCAGCTTGACCACCTGCCGGCCCCCGGCAATGCGCGGAGTCTCGGCCAGACCGAACAACTCCTGCAATCGCACCGCCAGAATCGGCGGCTGTTCGCTGTAGTCCAGACGAATCGAAGAGCCCGACGGTACGCTCAAATGATGCGGCGCCAGCTCGTCCAGCCGCTGCGGCAGCGGCCACGGCAGCAGGTTATGGACGATGCTCGACAGGTCCAGGTTGGCAAAGTGACTGAGCCGCGAAACCTTGCCCAGATACGGCATCAGCCAGTGCTCCAGACTCTTGAGCAATGCCGTGTCGCTGACATCCGGCCACTCACTCTCGCCCTTGCCGGCGAGATCCAGTAGCCGCAACAAGGCGACCCGCGCCTGCCACTGACGCAGCTCCGGAGTCCACGGCAACAGTTCCAGGCCTTTGCGCCGCACCAGGTTCACCAGCGCCTGGCTGCGGGCGGTTTCGTCGAGACCGGTCAGTGGCTCGCGGCTGAGGATCAGTTCGCCAACCTTGCGCTGACGCTCGGCCCGCAGCACGCCTTCACGTTCATCCCAATCCAGTTGGTCGACGCAGCGCACCTGCTCGGCCAGCACGGAGTCGAAGAGCGCCGGATCGAAGTCCGTCGCCAGATAAATCCGCTCCTCACGCTGGCCCTGGCGACTGCCCAGATCAGCGATCACCAGCCACGCTTGCTTCATGAGGCTGTCGGCCTCGGCAAACAGTGCGGCACGTCCGTTGGCCAGGCGATACTCCGCACCACCGGCCCGCCGTTGCTGGGCGACGCGGTCGGGATAGGCCAGTGCCAGCAACGCACCGAGCCAGCGCGGGTGATCCGGATCGCTGACCGGCTCCGAGGCTTTGCCGCGCAGGTATCCACGATACTGCCGCGCCAGTTGCCGTGCGCGCTGCACACCGCCCTGGGCACCGCGTGCGGCGCGCTCTTCGCCAGACAGCAGCACTAGTCGGCTGTGCAGATCCGCCCCGGCGCCGCGCAAGATATCGCGCTCGCCGAGCAGTGCCGCGACATCACAGGCCATGTCCGCCAGACCCAGCGCCTGGCCGCGCAACAGCAAATGCGCGATGCGCGGATGCGCCGGCAGTTCGGCCATGGCCTGGCCGTGACGGGTCAGTGCCTCACCCTCCAGCGCCCCCAGGCGTTCGAGCAGGTCCTGAGCCTGTGCATAAGCGGCGGCCGGCGGCACGTCGAGCCACACCAGTTGTCCGGGCGTCACGCCCCAACGTCCCAGCTGCAAGGCCAGCCCGGCGAGGTCCGCCGAGAGGATTTCCGCACTGCCATAGGCCGCCAGTTGCTCGTGTTGGTCCTGGGACCACAAGCGATAACACACGCCCGGTTCCAGTCGCCCGGCCCGGCCCGTGCGCTGGGTGGCGCTGGCCTTGGAGATGCGTTGGGTGTCGAGGCGGGTCATGCCGCTGCCGGGGTCGAAACGCGGTACCCGCGCCAGCCCGGCATCGATCACCACCCGCACTCCGTTGATGGTCAAACTGGTTTCGGCGATGTTGGTGGCCAGCACCACTTTGCGTTTGCCCGCAGGAGCCGGATCGATGGCCGCACGTTGCGCGGCCAGGTCCAGTTCACCGTGCAACGGGCACAGTAGAACCTGAGTGCTTTCGCCCAAGGCTTCGGCCAGTTGCTGATGCACGCGGCGGATTTCTGCCTGCCCCGGCAGGAACACCAGCACGCTGCCGGTCTCGTCGTTCAAGGCTTCGAGGATGGTCTGCACCAGACGCGGCTCGATGAATTCTCCGGCCTGGAACGGCCGGCCCCAGCGCATCACCACCGGGAACATGCGCCCTTCGCTGCGCAGGATCGGCGCGTCGTCGAGCAGCCCGGCCAAGCGTTCGCCTTCCAGCGTGGCGGACATCAAGAGGATTTTCAGCGGCTGATCGTCCCGGAACAGCTCCCTGCCATTAAGGCTCAGGGCCAAGGCCAGATCAGCGTCGAGGCTGCGTTCGTGAAATTCATCGAAGATCAGCAGGCCCACGCCCTCGAGCGCAGGGTCACCCTGCAAACGCCGGGTGAGGATGCCTTCGGTGACCACTTCGATGCGGGTGTTGGGACCGACCTTGCTGTCGAGCCGAATGCGATAGCCCACGGTTTCGCCCACCTTCTCCCCCAGCTCACTGGCCAGCCGTTCCGCTGCTGCGCGTGCGGCCAACCGGCGGGGTTCGAGCATCAGGATGGTCTGCCCGGCCAGCCACGGCTCGTTGAGCAAGGCCAAAGGCACCCGGGTGGTTTTACCCGCGCCGGGCGGCGCTTCGAGCACGGCTTCGTGGCGCGTAGCGAGGGCTTCACGCAGGGCGGGTAAAACTTCATCGATCGGCAAAGAAATCATGCTGGCTCCAAAACAGAGCGGCGAGTATAACGGCGAACTGCGTGGCGTTAATCACGGTCCTAATTCATACCGACGACGTTTCGTTTCGAGATTACCCAGGAGATTTCATATGCATGTTCCCTTTCGCCTGATTGGCGGTGTTCTGGTCGCAACCTTGCTGACTCAAGTGACCGCCTGCGGTTCGATCTTCTACCCGGATCGCCGTGGCCAGATCGAAGGCAAGATCGACCCGGCCATCGCCGCGCTCGACGCCGTGGGCCTGCTGTTCTACATCATCCCCGGCCTGATTGCGTTTGCCGTGGACTTCGCCACCGGCGCGATTTACTTCGAGCCGGGCAAGACCGCCCAGGTCGACCCGCAAAAACTCAAGGACGCCATCGGTCCCGACGGCAAGGTCGATAACCACAAGTTGCAGACTATTCTGGAAAGTGAACTGGGCCGCAGCTTCCCGCTGGACGATCCACGCCTGATCCAAAGCAAAGGCAGTGCCCAGCAACTGGCGATGTTCGGCCTGCAACCCGCCGCATAATCCCTGCGCGCTAAAGGACTCTTCAAGGAACGATGGCCTCCATGACCTCCAGCTCCGAACACGCCCGCCTGCTGCGGCTGGCGACCCGTGCCTCGGTGGCGGTGGCGTGCATCCTGATCGTCGCCAAAGCCATCGCCTGGTGGCTGAGCGGCTCGGTGAGCATGCTCGCCGGGCTCACCGACTCGACACTCGACGGCGTCACGTCATTGCTCAACCTGCTGGCGGTGCATTACGCCCTGCGCCCCGCCGACAATGATCATCGCTACGGGCACGGCAAGGCCGAGTCATTGGCGGGCATGGCCCAGGCGCTGTTCATTGGCGGCAGTGCGGTACTGATCGCGTTGCAGGCCTTTGAACGGCTCAAACATCCCGAACCGATCGGCGCGCCGTGGATCAGTATCGGCGTGATTGTCTTCTCCCTCGTCCTGACCTTGGCCTTGCTGTCGCTGCAACATCGGGTGATCAAGGCCACGGGTTCCAACGCCGTGCGTGCCGACTCGCTGCACTACCGTTCGGACCTGCTGCTCAACGGCAGCATTCTGCTGGCGCTGGTACTGGCCGGGTTTGGCTGGTTTCAGGTCGACGCCTGGTTTGGTCTGGGAATCGCCGCCTACATTCTGTGGAGCGCAGTGCAGATCGCCCGTGAGAGCTTTGCGGTGTTGATGGATGAAGAACTGCCGCCGGAGGTCAGCCAGCACATGCTGGAATTGGCGTGCAGCGTCCCCGGCGTGCTGGGTGCCCATGACCTGCGCACGCGGATCTCCGGCAACCAGTGGTTTGTGCAGTTGCATCTGGAGCTGCCGGGGGAGCTGACGTTATCCGTTGCCCATGGCATCAGCGATCAGGCCGCAGCAGCCATTCACACCGCCTACCCGCGAGCCGAAGTGCTGGTGCACGCCGATCCTGTAAAAGCAGCTTCAAGCTCCAAGCTTTAAGCTGCAAGTTTGAAGCTTGCCGCTTGTAGCTTGTAGCTTGTAGCTTGTAGCTTGTAGCTGCTACTGAACCTGATAACCGCGACTGCTCAGGCAGTTGCCCTGGGCCTGTCGGTAGGCTTGCACCACCGACGGGTCTGGCTGGTAGGTGGCGGTTCGTGGATCGAAACCACTCTGCTGCACCGCGTATTGATAACACTCGTAACCGTCCCGACTGACCTGCTCCGGCGACTGACCGTTGGCTGGATAGGCCTCCACGTCATAACCATTGCTGCCGGCGGGTGGTTGCGGTTGCGACTGGCCAACCGGCGGCTCGACCACAACGTAGTCCTGAGTGTTTTCCTGATAGGCGTAATACGAACCGGCAGCGAGGAACAGCAATGCCCCGCCGATCCACACTTGCTGGGCGTAATCGGGCAGGTATCTGACGCGAATCCCGCGCGGTGGCTCTACCACCTCATAACGGGGGCCCAGCGGGCGATACCAGTAGCCACCGGAATAGTAGTAATCCATGCCACGGTAAGGCACGCGGAAGTTGCGCTCGGGGAAGCGGTCGATCACCTGGCCGGGGCGATACCTGGGGCCTGGCCCCCAGCCGCTACCATGGCCATTCGGGCGCCCCTGCCCATGATTGTCATAGGACGGTGCGCCTATGTAGCCATTCCAGTGCTGGTTGTAATCGTTGCGACGCGGCTGATCCTGATAGTAGCCACGCTGCGGCTGCTGGGTCTGGCGCACGGTGTCGGGCCGGGGCTGGATTGGCATGTCAGTGGCCGGCATCTGCGGCGGCGGTGGCGGCGAGCGCACCCGGCTGTTGAAATCCGGCGCTGGACGGTTCTGCCACTGGCCATTGTCCTGATGCTGATTCTGGCCGTTGTGATCGTACTGGCGATTGTCGTTGCTCTGCGCCCGGGGCTGATTCTGCTGCTGGCCGTTTTGCGGATGCGGCTGATTGCTGCCACCATGGCCCTGGTTATCGCCCTGATGCCCACCCTGGCCGTGTTGCTCGCCATCATGACCACGGTTTTGCGGCTCATCGGCCATCGTTTGCGCAGTGACACTGACACACAGCAAACCAACACCGGCCAAACGCCAGATGCGCGATTTCATGCTTTTCCTCATTACGGATAAGGGCCTGTACGTAAGACTGAGAAAGCAGTGGCCGGTTCTGCGACAGGTTATCAGTCACGCAACTTATTTATTGAGGGTCGGGGGGCAAATTCCGCACAAGAAAAAGGGGAGACCCGTCGGCCTCCCCTTAGAGAACTTCGTCCTGGCTCGACACTTGTGGCGTCGGCTCACCTCACGCCGTCTTCTGGACAGTGTGTAGCTCGGGGGTCGGCACATCCCCGGTGGGGGTGGCGACCGCGGCGGGCCTGATTCGGCGAGCCGCACTGGACTGTTTGTCCGAGCAGTGATTCTGGTGATAAGAATAGGCCGGGAGCGCCGGCAGAGGATTGCGAAGATTGCCGAATTAAACATCACTTGCGCAATTTTTAACCCCGGATACATAATCCTTCGCAATAGTTACGACAAAGGACCGTTTGATGAGCAAACTCGACCGTTACGACCTGAGTATTCTGGCGGAACTGCAGCGCGACGCACGCATCTCCAACCAGGAGCTGGCCGAGCGCATCGGCCTGTCGCCTTCGCCGTGCTCGCGGCGGGTGAAGCAACTGGAAGACGACGGCTACATTTCCCGCCAAGTCGCCCTGCTCGACCGCAAGATGCTCGGCCTGAGCCTGACCGCTTACGTGCTGATCGGCATGGACCGCCACACGCCGGAGCGTTTCGAGAATTTCGAAGCGGCCATCCGCACCCTGCCCCAAGTGCTCGAATGCAGCCTGGTGACCGGGATGGATGCCGACTATCAACTCAAGGTCGTGGTGCCGGACATGGACCACTACCAGAAACTGCTGCTGGGGCATCTGACGCGGATTGAAGGCGTGACCAGCGTACGGTCGAGTTTTGTGCTGAATCAGGTGCTCAACAGCACTGAGTTGCCGTTGACTCATCTGCGTAGCTGATCGAGATTGCGGGGCACCAACTGTTTTTGTGGCGAGGGGGCTTGCCCCCGTTGGGGTGCGAAGCAGCCCTGAAATCAGCATGCAGGTTGTATCTGACACACCGTATTTTCTGCGTTTGCGACTGCTTCGCAGCCGAACGGGGGCAAGCCCCCTCGCCACAGGTGCGACACACCGACGCAGGTCAATACAGCGCGAACCCGCGCAGGCGTATACTCCCCGCGCCCTTTTAGCCAAGCCCGCGCTGGAGATGTTCGATGGATCCTGCCGTTTTCGAAGAGTGGATGATGACCGGTCTGGTCAGCATCCTGATCATTTTCATGGGTTTCATCGTCTGGGATCTGGCGAAGAAGTCCAAGGCCGGGCGCTTTGGCTCATTCATTCTGTTCTTCGTGCTGGGCCTTGGCGTGGCGGCGTTCGTGATCAAGAGCGTGGTGATCGGCCTGATCGAATCCGGCACGTTATAAGCGCGCCGGCACTTCCTTCCACTGGCCCTGATCGAGCCCTTCGATCGTCCAGTCACCGATCCTGACTCGCACCAGACGCAAGGTCGGCAACCCGACCGCCGCGGTCATGCGTCGCACCTGCCGGTTGCGCCCTTCGCGAATCACCAACTCCAGCCAGCTGGTCGGCACGCTTTTGCGAAAGCGCACCGGCGGATTGCGCGGCCACAGTTCGGGCTCGTCCAGTTGCCGCGCCTCGGCGGGCAAGGTCATGCCGTCATTCAACTCGACGCCATCACGCAAGCGCTGCAACTGCTCGGCGTCCGGCTCGCCCTCGACCTGTACCCAATAGGTCTTGGCCAGCTTGTGTTTCGGGTCGGCGATCCGCGCCTGAAGCTGACCGTCGTTGGTCAGCAGCAACAAGCCTTCGCTGTCGCGGTCCAGCCGTCCGGCCGGATAGATTCCCGGTACATCGATGTAATCCTTGAGCGTTGCACGCCCTTCCCCGTCGCTGAATTGCGTCAGCACATCGAAAGGTTTGTTGAACAGGATCAGTTTCGGCTCGGACGGCGGTGCCTTGGCGACACGACGCGGGGCTGCAGGAGAGGGTTTCGCGCCAGGGCGGCGGGAAACGGGGCGTTGAGGACGGGACATGGCGACGTGAGCATCTAGCGATCAGGGCTGCTAATGCTAGTGCCCTGACCGCCAAATGACCATGACAACTGTTAGCGGAACGGCGGCTCGTCGAAACTGCGCAGTTTGCGCGAGTGCAACGAGTTGAGTTCGGTGCGCAATAGGTCCACCGCCTCGATACCGATCTTCAGGTGCTGGCTGACCGCGCGCTCATAGAAAGCGTTGGCCGAGCCCGGCAGCTTGATTTCGCTGTGCAGCGGCTTGTCCGAGACGCACAGCAACGTGCCGTACGGCACCCGCAAGCGATACCCCTGGGCGGCGATGGTGCCGCTTTCCATGTCCACAGCCACGGCACGGGACAGGTTGATCAGTGGCCGTTCCTGCGCCCAACGCAGCTCCCAGTTACGGTCGTCGTAGGTCAGCACGGTGCCGGTACGCAGGCGTTTCTTCAGTTCGTCGCCCTTCTCGCCGGTGACGTTGGCCGCCGCTTGCTGAAGCGCGAGTTGCACTTCGGCCAACGCCGGAATCGGAATGTTCGGCGGCACCACCCGGTCGAGAATCCCGTCGCGACGCATGTAGGCGTGGGCCAGCACGTAATCGCCAATGGTCTGCGACTGACGCAGGCCACCGCAGTGACCGATCATCAGCCAGCAGTGCGGACGCAGCACGGCCAAGTGGTCGGTGATGTTCTTGGCGTTGGACGGGCCGACACCGATGTTGACCAGAGTCACGCCGTGGCCGTCACTGGCGATCAGGTGATAGGCCGGCATCTGGTAGCGGTGCCAGACCACACCGGCAGCAATCGCCGAGGCTTCGCCGTGGTCCATGCTCTTGTCGATGATCACATTGCCCGGCAGCACCATGCGCACGAAACGCGGGTCTTTGCGCAGTTGTTCCAGGCCATGGACGATGAACTGGTCGACGTAGCGGTGATAGTTGGTCAGCAGAATCCACGGCTGCACATGTCGCCAGTCGCTGCCGGTGTAATGCACCAGTCGGCGCAGGGAGAAATCCACCCGGGCAGCATCGAACAGCGCCAGTGGCAGCGGATCGGTGTTTTCCCAATCGTACAAACCGTCGGCAATGCCGTCGGTCGCCGCCGACAGGTCAGTGCTCGGGAACACCCGCGCCAGCACCGCGGCGGTGACGCCGGAACCCGCCAGCTCATCTCCCTGCTCGACCACATACGGGTACGGGATGTTCTGCTGGCTGACACCGACTTCCACGGTCACGGTGAAGTCGTGCATCAACGGAACGAGCTGTTCCAGCAGGTATTTACGGAAAGCCGACGGATGGGTAACGGTGACACTGTAGGTGCCCGGCAACTGAACCTTGGCGTAAGCGCGAGTGGTCTGCGGGACTTCGCCCTGGCAGCGGTAGGTCAGGCGCAATTCGGGATAGCGGAACATCGCGCGCTGTTCGGCATCGGGCTCGACGCGATCCTTGAGGTAACGCTTGAGCGCCTGGCTCAGCGCGGTGGTTGCACGATTGTGCAAGAGTGCAAGCCGATCCACGGCTTGCTCGGCGGTTTGAACGACAATAAAAGCTTCGGTCACGATCAGCATCCTGTGTTCTGACTTGCAGACCTTCATCTTGCCTGCATCGTCGCTTCACGGGAACAGTGGCTTTGACTATGTACAGAGAACAACTGTGGGAGCGAGCTTGCTCGCGATAGCGGCGTATCAGTCAACATCACTGTTGAATGTTAATCCGTCATCGCGAGCAAGCTCGCTCCCACAGGGGTTTGCGGTGCCGGGTCACTCGTGATCAGAAGCCTTGTGGAGTCGAGCGGGCGACAATCGCTTCCACATCCAGGCCGCGTGGCAATGCGCCGTACACTCGGCCGCAGCCATCCAGACGACTGGCAATAAACGCATCACTGACCACCGCATTCCCGGCTTCCAGCAACAACTTCGCCTGCAACCCCAGGGCAATGCCTTCGGTCAATTGCCGCGCGCGATACTGAATATCGCTGGTGTCCTTGAAGGCCGCCTGTAACTGGCTGATGTGCGCCGCCAGACGCTTGTCGCCATGGCCATGGCCATCGCCCAACTCGCTGAACAGCGCATCGAGCACACCCGGTTCTTTCGACAGGGCACGCAGCACATCGAGGCACTGCACGTTACCGGAACCTTCCCACGTAGAATTCACCGGCGCCTCACGGTAAAGCCGCGGCAGGATGCTGTCTTCGACATAACCCGCACCACCCATGCATTCGGCCGCTTCGTTGATCATGGCCGGCGCCCGCTTGCAGATCCAGTACTTGCCCACCGCCGTCACCAGCCGGGCGAATTTGGCTTCCTGCGAATCGTCCAGATGATCCAGCGCCCGGCCCATTCGCAAGCTCAAGGCCAGGGCGGCTTCGCTTTCCAGGGCCAGATCCGCCAGCACGTTCTGCATCAACGGCTGCTCGCTGAGTAGCTTGCCGCCAACGGAACGGTGAGCGCAGTGATGGCTGGCCTGGGTCAGCGCCTGGCGCATCAGCGAACTGGAACCGACCATGCAATCGAAGCGGGTCATGGCGACCATCTCGATGATCGTCGGAACGCCACGGCCCTCCTCACCGACCATCCACGCCAGTGCGCCACGGAACTCCACTTCGCTGGAAGCGTTGGAGCAATTGCCGAGCTTGTTCTTCAGGCGCTGGATATAGAACTGATTGCGCGTGTCGTCCGGACGATGGCGCGGCAACAGGAAACAGGTCAGGCCCTTGTCGGTCTGCGCCAAGGTCAGGAAGGCGTCGCACATCGGCGCCGAGCAAAACCACTTGTGCCCGACCAGTTCATAGGCCTGGCCCGGACCGCTGGCACCGACCGGATAGGCCTTGGTGGTATTGGCCCGCACATCGGTGCCGCCCTGCTTCTCGGTCATGGCCATGCCGATGGTAACCCCGGCCTTGTGGGCCATACCGACGTTGCGCGGGTCGTATTCGGTGGCGAGGATTTTCGGCAGCCACTTTTCCGCCAGGTCCGGTTGCAGGCGCATGGCCGGAACGCTGGCGAAAGTCATGGTCAGAGGGCAGCCACTGCCGGCTTCGGCCTGGCTGTGCAGGTACGACATGCTAGCGCGGGCGACATGGGCGCCGTCCTGCGGGTGCGCCCAGGGCAGCGAGGTCAGGCCGTACTCGACCGCCGTGCGCATCAATTGGTGATAGGCCGGGTGAAATTCCACCAGGTCGATGCGATGACCAAACCGGTCATGGCTGTTGAACACCGGCTTGTTCTGATTGGCCAGGAACCCCGCTTCCATCAACGGGCCACCGGCCAGCGCGCCATAGGCGTCGATCCGCGATTCGGCCCAACCGGCCCCGAACCGCCGCGACCACTCCTGCAACGGCAAGTCGATGCGGTACAGGTTGGCGCCGTCCAGTGACGGTGGCTGGTTGGTGACTTCGTGGGTTTCGGCGAACTGATGCAGGTTCATGACAGGGCTCCTTTGGTCGGCCAAGGAACTTCAGTTAAGCACCGCCCCTCGGCCGATCAAAGTGTCATATCCGCCTAACTGCCGGCGCTTTCGCCCTGCTGTGAACAAAGCACGCGGCGATAGAGCGCGGCCTGCAAGTCTTCGAATTTCACCGGTTTGTTCAAATGATCAATCACCGCGCCGGTCGGGCAGCGCTCACGGTCACCGCCCAGGGCGATCAAGAACAATGGCAGTTCGGCATAACCGGGTAACGCGCGGATTTGGCAGCACACCGACTCACCGTCCAGCAGCGGCAACTGACAATCGACCAGCACCGCGTCAAACACTTCGTGCTGCAAGAGATCGAGCGCGGCATCGACGCTGTCGGCCGTACGTACGCGAAAGCCCAGCTTGAGCAACATGCCGCGCATCACCAACTGGCTGATGCCGTTGTCATCCACCAACAGCACGGCACAATCCTGAGGCAAGCGCAGGCGCGGAAAGTCCCGGGTCATCAATGGCACCACCGGACGCTCTACCACCGGCAACCCGACTTCCACATCCAGCTGAAATCGGCTGCCGCGTCCTGGCTCGGAGCGATGAGTCAGGCGTCCACCGAGCAATTCGACCAACTGTCGGCAAATCGCCAGGCCAACCCCCAGGCCACCGTATTCACGAGTCATTGAGCCATCGAGCTGGAAGAACCGTTGATACATCGTGGCCTCCCCCAAATCGGTGAAACCAATGCCCGTGTCGATCACCGCAAAGTTCAAGGCCAGCCGGTCGGGCTCGATGGTCTTGCCGGTCACTCGCAGGGCCAGGCCGCCGACCTTGGTGAACTTGATGGCGTTATCCAGCAGGCATTCCAGGCACTGCGCGATCTTGACGTTGTCGCCGTGCAAACGATCCGGCACACCTGGCGCGACATCGACCTTGAAGTCCAGCGACTTGCTCGATGCGTTGCCCTCGAACTGCGTGCGCAGTGCCTCGACCACGCCACGCAAGCTGAAGGTGTCGGCCGAGGCCTTGAGTTTGCCGGCCTGCAATTCGGTGAGGGTGAGGATGCCGTTGACCATGCGCATCATGTCCCGCGCCGACCCCGAAGCCGTCTGCTGGTACTGCTCGAGCTCCGGGTCCATATCGACCGTCTGCATCAGCTCCAGCGAACCGATCACACCGTTCATGGGCGTGCGCAATTCGTGGGTCAGAGTGGCAAGGAACTCGTCCTTGAGCTTGTTACTGCGGGCCAGTTGCTGGTTGAGGACTTCAAGCTTCTGGCTGGCGTCGAACAGGGTTTGAGCCTGTTGCTCGCGCATGGCGTTGATGCGGTCGGCCAGTGCCAGGGACAGCAACGCCACTTCGATGGCCGAGCCGATCTGGCTGGAGTACATGGTCAGGAACACATTCGGCAGGTATCCCAGCACCATCAGCGTATTGACGATGCCACCGAGCAAAAACGCCGACCAGGCAATGATGAAATACCGCGCCACCCGCAGGCCCCGCAGCCAGGCAAAGATCCCGGAGGCAAAAATCACCACGGTGAATGTCAGCGCCAGGGCCGTGGCCAGGCGCAAGGCCAGGGCATAGCTGGTCATCAACGACAGGCCGACCACCAGCGCACCGAAGCCAACCAGCACCAGCAACAGGCGGTCGAGCCAGCGACTGTGGGTAGCCATTTGCAGGAAACTGCGGGCGAACTGACTGCCGAACAGCCCCGCACAACCGATGAAAAACGGCGTCGCGGCGTTGGCCCACCATGGATTGTCCGGCCAGAAATACTGCACGGCCGCACCATTTACCGACAGCTGATACAAGCCGAACGAGGCGATATAGAAGATGTAGTAGAGGTAACTGGTGTCGCGCACGCTGAGGTAGATGAACAGGTTATAGACCAGCATCCCCAGCAGCACGCCATAGATCAGCCCCAATACGTAGAGGCGCACGGGCTGTTCTTCGAGGTAGGCGGTGCTAGACCACAAGGTGAGCGGCGCCTGGATCGAACCTTCGCTTTGCAAGCGCATGAATACGGTTTCGGCCTGATCCGGCTTGAACGTCAGGTCGAACAGATAGTTGTTCTGACGAATCTCGCGGCTAGCGAAGGGCAAGGCATCGCCGGTCTGCCTGACCAACTGATAGTTGCCGGCCGCATCGGGCAAATAGAGATCGAGATGATCAAGGGGTGGATAGGCCAGTTCCAGCAGCCAGGTCCTTTGCGCCGCCGGATTGGCCGGACGGTAATGCAGGTCGATTTTCAGCCAGAACACCGAACGCGAGTACCCGGCGTTGAGCGTGTCCTTGAGGTGCGGTTTGAAGTTGCCGGCCGCCGCTTGCGCACGGATATCCTCGATGGTCGCCTGACCACCTGCATCCTCATAGACCTGCAGGGTACGACCCAAAGGGAGGCTTTGAGTGAACTCATCGAACTCGACGGCGTTTGCCAGGAGGGGCAAACATAACAGCAACATCAGCAAATAGCGCATTGAAGCCCCAGCGTGGCCTGTCCGGTTCTGTCAGGAAGCCCCCCATTCCTTTTGAGCAGACGTAAAACCGGCATCACCTGTTATTGGTTTGGATCCACTCTAGCATAGCCGTTGATGGCCATTAAACACCATTGAAATTTTTCCAGAAAAGGCTCTAGGACGGGCGTTTCAGCGATACCTCTGAACGATTATCAATGGCAGGAAAATCACTGTGGCAAGGGGGCTTGCCCCCGTTCAGCTGCGAAGCAGTCGTAAAACCAGTCGACGCAATGAACGTGAAGGTTTTTTGGGGCCGCTTCGCGACCCAGCGGGAGCAAGCTCCCTCGCCACAATGGAGTGTCGCTGCACCCGAAAAAGAATGTTTGGTGGTAAGCTCGCGCACCATGAATATCTACAGCTCTCGCCCCGTTGTCCTCTGTCTCTCCGGCCACGACCCAAGTGGTGGCGCCGGCTTGCAGGCAGATATCGAAGCCCTGCTCGCTCAGGGTTGCCATGCGGCTCCGGCCGTCACCGCCCTGACCGTGCAAGACACCGTCAATGTCACGGACTTCCGCGTTCTGGACCGTGAGTGGGTACTGGCCCAGGCCAATGCCGTGCT
Source organism: Pseudomonas sp. GL-RE-26 (assembly GCF_019956275.1). Lineage (NCBI taxonomy): Bacteria > Pseudomonadati > Pseudomonadota > Gammaproteobacteria > Pseudomonadales > Pseudomonadaceae > Pseudomonas > Pseudomonas sp. GL-RE-26. The sequence goes on along the minus strand of NZ_JAHBDI010000055.1, from coordinate 166,079 downwards.
CAACGACTCCGAAGTCGCGGCGGTCAAACTGGGCATGCTCGGTTCCCTGGAAATGGTCGACACCGTGGTCGAACTGCTTTCGGCGCATCCGCATTTGCCGGTGGTCTGCGACCCGGTACTGCGCGCCGGCGGCGGCGGACGCCTGGGCAAGGACGAGGTCGGCTACGCCATGCGCGAACGCCTGCTGCCCCTATCGATCATTGCGACCCCCAACCTTCCCGAAGCCCGCATCCTCGCCGAACTGCCCGAAGGCACCGCGGACGAGTGCGCTGAAAAACTCTTGCCGTTCGTCAAACACCTGCTGATCACCGGCGGCCATGGCGACGAAACCGAAATCCACAATCGCCTGTACAGCCGCGATGGTCTGCGCGAAACCTATACTTGCCAGCGTTTGCCGGGCAGTTATCACGGTTCCGGTTGCACCCTGGCCAGTGCCCTGGCCGGTCGTCTGGCCCATGGCGAAAACCTCGCCAGCGCCGTGCAGACCGCGCTTAACTACACGTGGCGCACACTGCGTGATGCCGAGCAACTGGGCAAAGGCCAGTTCGTGCCGCGCCGCTTGCCGCTGGATTTCTGTTCGTAACTTCTATTTGTATGCGGTGAGGCTTGTCCGATGAAACTACGTGGCCTGTACGCCATTACCGACAGCCATTTGCTGGACGGTAAGTTGCTCAAGTACGTGGAGGCGGCGCTGGAAGGCGGCGTCACCTTGCTGCAATACCGCGACAAAAGCAGCGACGAGGCCCGCCGCCTGCGTGAGGCCGAAGCCTTGCGCGAGCTGTGCGAACGCTACAAGACGCATCTGATCATCAACGATGACGCCGAGTTGGCGGCGCGCCTGAATGTAGGCGTGCACCTGGGCCAGACCGACGGCCCACTGACTCCGGCCCGTGCACTGCTCGGGCGCCAGGCGATCATCGGCTCGACCTGCCACGCGCAGCTCGAACTGGCCGAACAGGCCGCCAGGGAAGGCGCCAGCTACGTCGCCTTCGGCCGCTTCTTCAATTCGAACACCAAACCCGGCGCCCCGACCTGCAGCCTCGACCTGCTCGACCAGGCCCGCAAGCAGTTGCACTTGCCGATCTGCGCGATCGGCGGCATCACCCTGGATAACGCCGCCCCGTTGGTGGCCCATGGCGTCGATCTGCTGGCGGTGGTGCATGGCCTGTTCGGTGCCGAGAGCACGGCTGAGGTGACCCGCCGCGCCCGCGCCTTCAACGAATTGTTTTCTATTTAAGCTTTAAATCTGATTTGAGAGCCCGATCATGTCTCGTTCCGAAACGCTGTTTGCCAATGCCCAGAAACACATTCCCGGTGGCGTGAACTCGCCGGTTCGCGCGTTCAAGAGTGTCGGCGGCACGCCGCTGTTCTTCAAACACGCCGAAGGCGCCTACGTCACCGACGAAGATGACAAGCGCTATGTGGATTACGTCGGTTCCTGGGGTCCGATGATTCTCGGCCACAGCCACCCGGACGTACTGGACGCGGTGCGCAAGCAGCTTGAGCACGGTCTGTCCTACGGCGCCCCGACCGAGATGGAAACCCAGATGGCCGACCTGGTCTGCTCTCTGGTGCCGTCAATGGAAATGGTGCGCATGGTCAGCTCCGGCACCGAAGCGACCATGAGCGCCATTCGCCTGGCCCGTGGTTTCACCGGTCGCGACAGCATCATCAAGTTCGAAGGCTGCTACCACGGTCACTCCGACAGCCTGCTGGTCAAGGCCGGCTCCGGTGCACTGACCCAGGGCGTACCGAGCTCGGCCGGTGTACCGGCAGCATTCGCCAAACACACCCTGACCCTGCCGTTCAACGACATCGACGCGGTAGAAACCATGCTCGCCGAAGTCGGCCAGGACGTGGCCTGCATCATCGTCGAGCCAGTGGCCGGCAATATGAACTGCGTGCCGCCGGCACCGGGTTTCCTCGAAGGCCTGCGGACCCTGTGCGACAAGCATGGCGTGGTGCTGATTTTCGACGAAGTGATGACCGGTTTCCGTGTCGCCCTCGGCGGCGCCCAGGCGTACTACGGCGTGACGCCGGACCTGACCACCTTCGGCAAAATCATCGGTGGCGGCATGCCGGTCGGCTGCTTCGGCGGCAAGCGTGAAATCATGCAGCGCATCGCCCCGCTGGGTCCGGTCTACCAGGCAGGTACGCTGTCCGGTAACCCGCTGGCGATGGCCGCTGGCCTGACCACCCTGCGCCTGATCAGCCGTCCGGGCTTCCACGCCGAGCTGACCGACTACACCACTCGCCTGCTCGACGGCCTGCAACAGCGCGCCGATGCGGCCGGCATTCCGTTCGTGACCACCCAGGCCGGCGGCATGTTCGGCCTGTACTTCAGCGGTGCCGACAACATCGTCACCTTCGATGACGTCATGGCCAGCGACGCAGCCCTATTCGGTCGTTTCTTCCACCTGATGCTTGAAGGTGGCGTGTACCTGGCACCGAGCGCATTCGAAGCCGGTTTCACTTCGATCGCCCACGGCGAAGCTGAACGGAAGCTGACCCTGGACGCCGCCGAGCGCGCCTTCGCGGCCTTGAAGTAGCGCTCAAATGCTGACGCTGGCCCTTGCCAGCGTCAGCTTTCGCCTGCATTCCCAGGTTTTTTCCTGCTCATCTGCTGATAATCCCCCGCAAAGTGGGCGATAAATTTCCCGCGCAGCAGAAAAACGAGTAAAGACTTTGTAAGGTTGGCCCTGCTTATTTCATAATGCGCGCTTATTGGATCCCTCGATGGGTCCGCGCGCCCTTCAGAGGTAAGTCGATTCCCATGAACCGCACCGGCCGCACCCTTGCACTGGGCTGCCTGTTGCTTCTTCAGCCCCTGCTCGCGCACGCACAAGCAGGCGGCAACTCGTTGTTAATCCCAGCGATGGGTCGCTGCACCCTCAATACCCAGCCGCAAGACCTGGAACAGGCGCTCGCCGCCTGCCAGAAAGCGTCGGAAGAAGGGGATGCGCAAGCGCAATACGAGTTGGGTGAGTTCTACTACGAAGGCAAAAACGCCCCGCGCGACCTCAACCAAGCCCTGAGCTATTTCGAAAAAGCCTCGCTGCAAGGGCACGCCCAGGCACAATTCAAACTCGGCACCATGTTCTTCCACGGCGAAGGCGTGCCGGCCAATAACGTTCAGGCGTACATCCTGCTGAAGATGGCGGCGGTCAACGGCGCCGAAGACGCACTGGACACCGCCGACGAAGTCACCGAAAAGATGCCCCGCGAAGAACTGGAGCTTGCGACCCAGGTGCTCGGGCAAATCTTCCGTAAATATTTGATGGAATTGCAGAGCGCTGACGGGCGTACGCCTTTCGCACCACTGCCCTGAGCACTTCTGACTGCGGGGTGGCTTGTTGTGGCGAGGGAGCTTGCTCCCGCTGGGGCGCGAAGCGGCCCTAAATCCTGCAATCACACTCTGCCTGGCACACCGCGCATTTCGGTCTTGCGACTGCTTCGCAGCCGAGCGGGAGCAAGCTCCCTCGCCACAACAAGCCTCTCTAGCCCTAGCTGCTTACTTCTCAGGCATCGGCATCGGAAACGGCATGACATTGCCGACCGCGCCACGGGCTTCGCTGATTTTCGGTGTTCCCATACGCTCGACTTCGTCGATGCGCACGATCGAATGCATCGGCACAAAACTGCGCACCACGCCTTCGAACTGAGCCTTGAGCTTTTCTTCGCTCGGATCGACGACCACTTGCGTGCGCTCGCCAAAGACGAACTCTTCCACTTCCAGAAAGCCCCACAGATCACTTTGATAGATCTGCTTGGCGTACATTTCGAACACCTGGCCCTGGTTGAGGAAAATCACCTTGTAGATTGGAGCTTCACGTTTGGTCATGGCAGGCGAGCAACACATCGGGGGATAAAAATGAGGGCGCGAACTATAGCATAGCCATCGGACGCGCAGCGGTAGGAACCTGGGTGCATGTTCCCTATAATGCGCGGTTCTTTGAATCACGTGATGACTCTATTCCATGGCCAAGAAGCTTTACATCGAAACCCACGGTTGCCAGATGAACGAGTACGACAGCTCGCGCATGGTCGATCTGCTGGGCGAACATCAGGCCCTGGAAGTCACCGCCCGCGCTGAAGACGCCGACGTGATCCTGCTCAATACCTGCTCGATCCGCGAACGTGCACAGGATCGCGTCTACTCCCAGCTCGGTCGCTGGCGCGAACTGAAACTGGCCAACCCGGACATGGTGATCGCCGTCGGCGGTTGCGTGGCCAGCCAGGAGGGCGCAGCCATCCGTGATCGCGCCCCCTATGTCGACGTGGTCTTCGGCCCGCAGACCCTGCACCGCCTGCCGGAAATGATTGACGCCGCACGCATCAGCAAGCTGCCGCAAGTCGACGTCTCGTTCCCGGAAATCGAAAAGTTCGACCATTTGCCCGAGCCCCGCATCGACGGCCCTAGCGCTTACGTGTCGGTGATGGAAGGTTGCAGCAAGTACTGCACGTTCTGCGTGGTGCCCTACACCCGCGGCGAAGAGGTCAGCCGGCCGTTCGACGACGTGCTTGCCGAGATCATTCACTTGGCCGAAAACGGCGTACGCGAAGTGACGCTGTTGGGGCAGAACGTCAACGGCTATCGTGGGACTACTCATGATGGGCGCCTGGCCGACCTGGCCGAGCTTATCCGCGTAGTCGCCGCGGTCGACGGCATCGACCGCATCCGCTACACCACGTCGCACCCGTTGGAATTTTCCGACAGCCTGATCCAGGCCCACGCCGATGTGCCGGAACTGGTCAAGCACCTGCACTTGCCGGTGCAATCGGGCTCGGACCGCATCCTCGCGGCGATGAAACGCAACCACACAGCGCTGGAATACAAATCCAAGCTACGCAAACTGCGCGCCGCCGTGCCCGGAATCTGCATCAGTTCGGACTTTATTGTCGGTTTCCCGGGCGAGACCGAGAAAGATTTCGAACAAACCATGAAGCTGATTGCCGACGTGGGTTTCGACTTTTCCTACTCGTTCGTCTACAGCCAGCGCCCGGGCACACCGGCCGCCGACTTGGCCGATGACACCCCGGAAGAGTTGAAAAAAGAACGCCTGAACGCGCTGCAACATCGCTTGAACCAGCAAGGTTTCGAGATCAGCCGACAAATGGTCGGCTCGATCCAGCGGATCCTGGTGACCGATTACTCGAAAAAGGACCCGGGCGAGCTGCAGGGCCGGACCGAGAATAATCGTATCGTCAACTTCCGCTGCGACAATCCGACCCTGATCGGCCAGTTCGCGGATGTGCACATCGATGCAGCACAACCGCACTCGCTGCGGGGTTCGCTAATTCAGTAACACCGAAGATCCCTGTGGGAGCGAGCTTGCTCGCGATAGCGTCAGGCCAGACAACTCACTTGTTGAATGTAAGGCCGTCATCGCGAGCAAGCTCGCTCCCACAGGGGCCACGCCGGACACAGGGATCGGATTGCAATATTTAAGAGCTTTCGCACCCAGCCCACTGGCGCTATCCTTGATTCATCACTATTGCCCCAGGGCGGCTAAATACGACCTTGAACGCACCCATAGAACCACATCGTTTCATCCTCGAGCCTTTTGAAGCTCGTCGCTTCGCCAATCTGTGCGGGCAATTCGACGAGCATCTGCGCTTGATCGAACAGCGCCTGACCATCGAGATCCGCAATCGCGGAAACCAGTTCGAGCTGATCGGCGAACCCAAACACACCACCTCCGCGGAAAACCTCCTGCGCCGCCTGTACCGGGAAACCAAGGGTACGGAGCTGTCGCCGGACATGGTGCACCTGTTCCTGCAGGAATCGGCCGTCGAGCAGCTGGACAACCACTCCCCCGCCGAACCGTCCGTGGCCCTGCGCACCAAGAAAGGCATGATTCGCCCCCGTGGCTTGAATCAGCTGCGCTACGTGAAGGAAATCCTCGGTAACGATATCAACTTCGGCATCGGCCCGGCCGGTACCGGCAAGACCTACCTGGCCGTGGCCTGCGCAGTGGATGCACTGGAGCGCGAGCAGATTCGCCGCATCCTGCTGGTTCGTCCGGCGGTCGAAGCGGGTGAAAAACTCGGCTTCCTGCCCGGCGACCTTTCGCAAAAAATCGACCCGTACCTGCGCCCACTCTACGACGCGCTCTACGAAATGCTCGGCTTCGAATACGTCGCCAAGCTGATCGAGCGCCAGGTGATCGAAGTCGCGCCGCTGGCCTACATGCGCGGCCGTACGCTGAACAACAGCTTCATCATTCTCGACGAAAGCCAGAACACCACGGTCGAGCAAATGAAGATGTTCCTGACCCGAATCGGCTTCGGCTCCACGGCCGTCATCACCGGGGACATCACCCAGGTCGACCTGCCACGCGGCACCAAGTCCGGCCTGCACCACGTAATTGAAGTGCTCAAGGATGTGCCGGGGATCAGCTTCACCCACTTCCAGCCCAAGGACGTCGTGCGCCATCCGCTGGTGCAGCGCATCGTCGAAGCCTACGAGCGCTTCGAAAACAAAGCGGCCGATGATGCCGCCGCCAAGGATAGCCGCCGCGATGCTTGAGCTTGACCTGCAAATCGCCACCGAAGCCAACGCCCCCAGCGAAGCCGAGTTCCGCCAGTGGTGCGAACTGGCTTTGCGCCAGCGTACCGCCGATTCGGAGATGACCATTCGTCTGGTCGACGAAGCCGAAGGACGCGAGCTGAACCACACCTGGCGGCAAAAGGATTACGCAACTAACGTCTTGTCATTCCCGGCCGATGTGCCGGATGAGTTTCTCGACATCCCGCTGCTGGGCGATCTGGTGATCTGCGTGGCCGTGGTCGAGCGCGAAGCCGCTGAACAGGGCAAGGAACTCAAGGCCCATTGGGCACACCTGGTGATTCACGGCTGCTTGCATCTGCTTGGTTACGACCATATTGATGACGAGGAAGCCGAAGAAATGGAAGCACTGGAACGAACGTTGCTTGCAGAGCTGGGCTTTCCCGATCCGTACGCGGACGACGAAGCAGATGCATCCCCTACCGAAACAACAAAGGATTCAGAGTAATCGCTATGAGCGAAGATCGATCGAGCAACGGGCAGAAGTCATGGCTGGGTAAGCTCACCCAGGCTTTTGCCCACGAGCCGAAAAACCGCCAGGAGCTGCTTGAGCTGCTGCGCGATGCACACCAGAACAAACTGCTGGACAGCGAAGCGCTGGCCATCGTCGAAGGCGCCATCCAGGTGGCTGACTTGCAGGTCCGGGACATCATGGTCCCGCGCTCGCAGATGGTCAGCATCAAGGCGACCCAGACACCCCGCGAGTTCCTGCCTGCCGTGGTCGACTCGGCCCACTCCCGCTACCCGGTGATCGGCGAAAGCCACGATGACGTGATGGGCGTGTTGCTGGCCAAGGACCTGCTGCCGTTGATCCTCAAGGAGAACGGCGACAGCTTCAACATCAAGGACCTGCTGCGCCCGGCCACCTTCGTGCCGGAGTCCAAGCGCCTTAACGTGCTGCTGCGCGAGTTTCGCGCCAACCACAACCACATGGCCATCGTCATCGACGAGTACGGCGGCGTGGCCGGTTTGGTGACCATCGAAGACGTGCTGGAACAGATCGTCGGCGACATTGAAGACGAACACGACGTCGAAGAGGATAGCTACATCAAGCCGCTACCCAGCGGTGACTTCCTGATCAAGGCCCTGACGCCGATCGAGAACTTCAACGAGTTTTTCGACAGCGAATTCTCCGACGATGAATTCGACACCGTTGGCGGCCTGGTGATGAGCGCGTTCGGGCATTTGCCAAAACGTAACGAAATCACCGAAATCGGCCCGTACCGTTTCCGCATCCTGAACGCCGACAGCCGTCGGATTCACTTGCTTCGCCTGACGCCCATTGCTCGCTAAGGATTGAAATGCGCTGGACAACCCGCCCCGGCTGGCCCGGTAACCTGCTGGCCGTGGCGGCCGGTGCAATCACCACACTGGCCCTGGCGCCGTTCGATATCTGGCCACTGGCACTGCTCGCCGTCGGCCTGTTCTATGCCGGCCTGCGCGAGCTGAGCCCACGTCAGGCACTGGGTCGCGGCTGGTGTTTCGGTTTCGGCCTGTTCGGTGCCGGCACCAGCTGGATCTACTACAGCATTCACCATTTCGGTGGCGCTTCGGTATTGCTGGCCGGTTTCCTGATGCTGCTCTTCACGGCGGCGATTGCCTGGTTCTTTGCCCTGCCCGCCTGGATCTGGGCGCGCTGGCTGCGCCGAAATGAGGCGCCGCTGGCCGACGCCTTGGCCTTCGCGGCGCTGTGGGTCGGCCAGGAAGCCTTCCGCGGCTGGTTCCTGACAGGTTTCCCATGGCTGTATTCCGGGTACAGCCAGCTCGACGGCCCGCTGGCCGGGCTCGCCCCCATCGGCGGGATGTGGCTGATTTCCTTCACCCTGGCCCTGACAGCTGCGTTGATCTACAACGGCTTGCGCCTGGTTCGCACGGGGCACAAAGGCTTCATCGCTGCCGGTGCATTGCTGCTGGTCGGTCCATGGCTGCTCGGCATGGCCCTCAAACATCATGCCTGGACCAGCCCGTCGGGCCCGCCACTGAGCGTCGCGGCCATTCAGGGCAACATCGAACAAAGCATGAAGTGGGACCCGGCGCAGCTCAACGCGCAACTGGCGTTGTACCGCGACATGAGTTTCAGCTCCAGGCGAGCCGACCTTCTCATCTGGCCGGAAACGGCGATCCCGGTGCTCAAGGAGTCCGCCGAGGGCTACCTGAACATGATGGGCAGCTTCGCGGCCGAGCGTAAATCGGCGCTGATTACCGGCGTCCCGGTCCGCATGGAGGTCCGCCACGAGAAGCGCTTCTTCAACGGCATCACCGTTGTCGGCGAAGGCGACGGCAATTACCTCAAGCAAAAACTGGTGCCGTTTGGTGAATATGTTCCGCTGGAGGATGTGCTGCGCGGACTGATCGCCTTCTTCGACCTGCCGATGTCGGACTTTGCCCGCGGACCGGCCGACCAGCCGCTGCTGCAAGCCAAGGGTTATCAGATCGCGCCGTTCATCTGTTATGAAGTGGTTTACCCGGAATTCGCCGCCAGCCTTGCCGCCCGCAGCGACCTGTTGCTGACCATCAGCAACGACACCTGGTTCGGCACCTCCATCGGCCCGCTGCAACACCTGCAGATGGCGCAGATGCGTGCGCTGGAGGCCGGCCGCTGGATGATCCGCGCCACCAACAACGGCGTATCCGGCCTGATCAACCCGTTCGGTCAGATTACCGATCAGATCCCGCAGTTCGAACGCGGCATCCTGTATGGCGAAGTGGTGCCGATGCACAACCTCACGCCGTATCTGGAATGGCGTTCATGGCCATTGCTCATTCTCTGCGTGTTGTTGTTTGGCTGGGCGTTGATTGCGAGCCGGATGGCCAAGACTGTCTGAAATCATTTGTGGCGAGGGAGCTTGCTCCCTCGCCACAAGGTTTAGCTCTCAGCGATAGAACAACGAATAACCGATCTGCCCCACCGCCTCGTTCATCAACTGCCCGTTCTGCCAGATCGCCTTGAACTCCGGCATCCAGCCACCCAGTGGCCGCGCATTGTCGCCACCCAGAAACCCTACCGGCGCCGGCACCACCTCAAACCCGGCCTTGCGGAAACTCCAGACCGCTCGTGGCATATGCCCGGCATGAGTCACGAGCACTACACGCTTGATGCCCTGTGGCAGCAACACCAGGGCACTGAACTGCGCATTTTCCCAGGTCGTACGGCTGCTCCCTTCCTGCCAGCGCACGGTCACACCAAAATCGTCGCGCAAGGAGTCAGCCATCATCTGCGCTTCGCTTGGCGGAGTGCCGTAATGCAAGCCGCCGCTGGTCAGTACCGGCAGGCCGGACGCCTTGGCCAGCCGCGCGGCAAAGCGCTGGCGTTCCAGGCCGATGCCCGTGGGCTGGTCGGCACCCCAGGCCACGTCACCACGCTCGCGACCGGAACCAAGGACAACGATGGCGTCCGCGCGCTGCCCCAGCCCCGCCCATTCCTCGCGGGCCAGCGGTGGCTCACGCTCGAGCAGGCCGGCACTCCACTGCACCACAATCGGCAGGCTCATCAGCCAAAGGCCTCCCAGCCCCAGTACAAAGCACACACCGGCAAGCCTTGGCCTTGAGCGGCGCAACCACCAGGCAAGCAAAAGCAGCAGCAATAGAATGCCGGGGGGCAAAAGAAGTTGTTTTAAAAAGTAACGAAAAGGCATCAAGCATCTCCCGGAGATGCCCGAAGCCTAAGTGGGTTAGCGCAATGCGACAATCAATACAGGAGGACTATGCTTCAAAAAAACCATGGAGCACCGCTCTGCGTCTTATTTGAACTGCAAAGACCGGACCTTTACCGCGTCTCTGCCGGGAACTTTGTCCTTGAGCCAGATGATCTTGGCCGAACGTGGTGCATCGAGTTGCTTTACCGCCTCTGACAAGCATCCGTGTGTCTCACGCTCACTGCGATCCAGATACGCCTTGACCAGTGCAAACTCTGCGGGGCTCAGGCCACGCAGTTCCAGTTCCAGAGGGCGTACGTCGCGCAACCGGTCAGCAGTTCTTGCCGCTTCCAGGGCCAGGGCCAAACGATCGATCAGCCTTTCGTACAGCTCCGGTTTTGTAGCTTTTTGCTGTGACTCAACCATCCCTCACCTCATTGGAAGATAAGACTTACTCCCCAGTTAGAGCTTAGCTTCCATGAACAAACCGGCTGAACGCCGCGACCAACGGCCCTCGCAGCGGTTTTTGCGAGACGCGCGGCAGCAATCAGGGTTTCCCTCGGTAGAGCGCGGTCATGTATGCTACGGCGCTTCCTGTAACTCCACTTCCAGCTCGGCTGGACATCGAAAACGCCAATGCGGCGTGATCAGCGTCCAGCGTTGCATTGAAGAGGATTAGGCCACCCCTATTCAGTTCAAAAGTAGCCATGCACGAACAATATCAGCCCCGTGAAATCGAAGCCGCCGCCCAGTCGTTCTGGGACGAGCAAAAGTCCTTTGAAGTCAGTGAACAGCCAGGCAAGGAGACTTACTACTGCCTGTCGATGTTCCCTTACCCCAGCGGCAAGCTACACATGGGGCACGTGCGCAACTACACCATCGGCGACGTGATCTCCCGCTACCAGCGCATGCAAGGCAAGAACGTTCTGCAACCCATGGGTTGGGACGCCTTCGGCATGCCGGCGGAAAACGCCGCGATGAAGAACAACGTAGCGCCCGCCAAGTGGACCTACGAAAACATCGCCTACATGAAATCCCAGCTGCGCAGCCTGGGCCTGGCGGTGGACTGGTCGCGCGAAGTGACCACCTGCAAGCCCGATTACTACCGCTGGGAACAATGGCTGTTCACCCGCCTGTTCGAAAAAGGCGTGATTTACAAGAAAAGCGGCACCGTGAACTGGGACCCGGTCGACCAGACCGTCCTGGCCAACGAACAAGTGATCGACGGTCGCGGCTGGCGTTCCGGCGCGCTGATCGAAAAGCGCGAAATCCCGATGTACTACTTCAAGATCACCGCCTACGCGGATGAGCTGCTGGAGAGCCTCGACGAACTGACTGGCTGGCCTGAACAGGTCAAGACCATGCAGCGCAACTGGATCGGCAAATCCCGCGGCATGGAAGTGCAGTTCCCGTACAACGTCGATTCCATCGGCGAAACCGGCGCGCTGAAAGTCTTCACCACCCGTCCGGACACCCTGATGGGCGCGACCTACGTCGCCGTCGCCGCCGAACACCATTTGGCCACCCTGGCCGCACAGAACAATCCTGAGCTGCAAGCGTTCATCGCTGAATGCAAGGGCGGCAGCGTGGCCGAAGCCGACGTCGCCACCCAGGAGAAAAAAGGCCTGCCGACCGGCCTGTTCGTCGAGCACCCGCTGACTGGCGAAAAGCTGCCGGTCTGGGTCGCCAACTATGTGCTGATGCACTACGGCGACGGCGCGGTGATGGCGGTTCCGGCCCACGACGAGCGCGATTTCGAATTCGCCCACAAGTACAACCTGCCGGTCAAATCGGTAGTGCGCACCAGTTCCGGTGACAGCAACCCGGCGCCATGGCAAGACGCCTACGGCGAGCACGGCACGCTGATCAATTCCGGTGAGTTCGACGGCCTCGACTTCGCGGGCGCCTTCGACGCCATCGAAGTCGCGCTGATCAAGAAAGAGCTGGGCGCCTCGCGCACCCAGTTCCGCCTGCGCGACTGGGGCATCAGCCGCCAGCGTTACTGGGGCTGCCCGATCCCGATCATCCACTGCAACACTTGCGGTGACGTGCCGGTACCGGAAGATCAACTGCCTGTCGTGCTGCCGGAAGACGTCGTACCCGACGGCGCCGGTTCGCCACTGGCGCGCATGCCCGAGTTCTACGAGTGCAGCTGCCCTAAATGCGGCCAGCCTGCCAAGCGTGAAACCGACACCATGGACACCTTCGTCGAGTCCTCGTGGTACTACGCCCGTTACGCCTCGCCTCACTTTGAAGGCGGCCTGGTGGAAAAATCGGCGGCCGACCACTGGCTGCCGGTGGATCAGTACATCGGCGGTATCGAACACGCGATTCTTCACCTGCTCTACGCGCGCTTCTTCCACAAACTGATGCGCGACGAAGGCCTGGTGAGCTCCAACGAGCCGTTCAAGAACCTGCTGACCCAGGGCATGGTGATCGCCGAGACTTACTATCGCCGCGAAGCCAATGGCGCTTACACCTGGTTCAACCCGGCGGACGTCGAGCTTGAGCGTGACAGCAAAGCCAAGGTTATCAGCGCCAAATTGAAATCTGACGGCCTGCCGGTGGAAATCGGCGGCACCGAGAAGATGGCCAAGTCGAAGAACAACGGCGTCGACCCACAGTCGATGATCGACCAGTTCGGTGCAGACACCTGCCGCCTGTTCATGATGTTCGCCTCGCCACCTGACATGAGCGCGGAGTGGTCCGACTCCGGCGTAGAGGGTTCGCACCGTTTCCTCAAGCGCGTCTGGCGCCTGGCTCAAGCCCACGTCACTCAGGGCCTGCCGGGCAAACTGGACGTCGCCGGCCTGAATGACGAGCAGAAAGCCGTTCGTCGCTCGATCCACCTGGCCATCAAGCAGGCCAGCCAGGACGTCGGCCAGAACCACAAATTCAACACCGCCATCGCTCAGGTGATGACGCTGATGAACGTGCTGGAAAAAGCCGCGCAAGGCACCGAACAGGACTGCGCACTGATTCACGAAGGCCTGGAAACCGTGACGCTGCTGCTGGCTCCGATCACGCCGCACATCAGCCACGAGCTGTGGAATCGACTGGGTCACGCTGAACCTGTGATCGACGCCGGCTGGCCGGTGGTGGATGACAGCGCTTTGGTTCAGGACAGCCTGCAACTGGTGATTCAGGTCAACGGCAAGCTGCGTGGCCACATCGAAATGCCGGCCAGCGCCACCCGTGAAGAAGTCGAAGCCGCCGCCCGTGCCAACGAGAACGTGCTGCGCTTCGTCGACGGTCTGACCATTCGTAAAGTGATCGTAGTGCCCGGGAAACTGGTCAATATCGTCGCCAGCTAATTGGATCAGGCGCCAGGTGAGCCTGGCGCCGAGTAAAACCTTTCGGGCCGCTTGATCGGCCCACATGGTTTCAAGGGGAGCAACAAGATGATCAAACGCAATCTGCTGGTGATGGGCCTCGCGGTTCTGCTGAGCGCCTGCGGTTTCCAGCTGCGCGGCACCGGCACCAATGAACTGGCGATCAAGGAACTCGACCTGAGCGCCCGTAACGCTTATGGCCCAACCGTTACCCAGTTGCGTCAAATACTGATTGGCAGCGGCGTCAAGGTCTATACCGGCGCTCCTTACAAGCTGGTGCTGACCAATGAACAGGAAAACCAGCGCATCCTCAGCTACGCAGGTGCCGGTCGTGCCGGCGAGTACCAGATCACCACCGTGCTGAACTACGACATCCGTGGTCGCGGCGATCTGCCACTGATGAGCGACAAGATTGAAGTGCAGAAAATCTACATGCACGACGGCAACAACCTGGTGGGCTCTGACCAGGAAGCTGAAACGGCCCGCACAGAAGGCCGCCGGGAGATGGTCCAGCGCATGATGCTGCGCCTGGAACAACTGAGCCCGGCCCAACTGGACCAGTTGCAGCAGACTGCCGAAGCCAAGGCCAAGGCGGATGCCGCGGCACTGGAAGCGGCAAAGAAGGCTGAAGCGGAAACCCCGCGTCAGTCGCCTATCGAACTGCCGCAGCAGTAAGACTTACGGGGCGCTCGGGCGCCCCGTTCGCCCCCCTCTTATGAAGCTCGCCCCCGCCCAACTCGCCAAACACCTGCAAGGCACCCTTGCGCCGGTCTATATCATCAGCGGCGACGACCCGTTGTTGTGCCAGGAGGCGGCCGACGCTGTTCGCGCTGCCGTCCGCCAGCAGGGATTCGATGAACGCCAGGTGTTTGCCGCCGACGCCAGTTTCGACTGGGGGACGCTGCTGCAAGCCGGTGCCAGCATGTCGCTGTTCGCCGAAAAGCGCCTGCTGGAACTGCGCCTGCCTTCCGGCAAACCCGGCGACAAGGGTGCCGCCGCGCTGATCGAGTACTGCTCGCGCCCGGCCGACGACACCGTACTGCTGATCAGCTTGCCGAAACTCGATGGCAGCGCGCAGAAAACCAAGTGGGGCAAGGCGTTGGTCGAAGGACAGCAGACCCAGTTCGTGCAGATCTGGCCGGTCGATGTCGCCCAGTTGCCAAGCTGGATCCGCCAACGTTTGTCCCAGGCCGGGCTTTCCGCCAGCCAGGACGCCGTTGAGCTGATCGCGGCACGGGTCGAGGGCAATCTGCTGGCCGCCGCCCAGGAAATCGAAAAGCTCAAACTGATGGCCGAAGGCGGCCAGATCACCGTTGAAACCGTGCAGGCTGCGGTGGCCGACAGTGCGCGCTTCGACGTCTTCGGCCTGACCGATGCGGTGCTCAATGGTGAAGCAGCCCACGCCTTGCGCATGCTCGAAGGGTTGCGCGGTGAAGGCGTCGAGCCGCCGGTGATTCTCTGGGCCCTGGCCCGGGAGTTGCGCCTGCTGGCCAATATCTCCCTGCAATACAGCCAGGGCACGCCACTGGACAAGGCCTTCAGCCAGGCCAAACCTCCGGTCTGGGACAAACGTAAACCGTTGGTGAGCAAAGCCCTGCAGCGCTACTCGGCCCAACGCTGGGCGCAGCTGCTGCTCGAAGCGCAGCGCATCGATGCCCAGATCAAGGGCCAGGCAGCTGGTTCGCCGTGGATGAGTTTGAGCCGGTTGACGTTGTTGATGGCCGGGCAAAGATTGTCGTTACCTGCCGAGTAAGGCTTTCTGTGGCGAGGGGGCTTGCCCCCGCTGGGGCGCGAAGCGGCCCCCATTCGTTACTGAGTTCTTCCAGGCACACCGCACACTCCGGTTCTACGGCTGCTCCGCAGCCGAACGGGGGCAAGCCCCCTCGCCACAAGGGACTAGACATCCCCCCAACTTCGGCCGATGATTTGCCCCGCAAAAACCACTCACTTGCGAGGCTTCATCATGAGCAAAAAGCCATCAACGCATGGCCCCAACAAGGCCAAATCCATCATCGCCCAGCCATTGTTCCGTAGCCGCCAGGTACGCCCGGCCAAGGGCAAAGGCAGTTACCGCCGCGAAGCCTTCCAGTCTGACAGCTGGGAGGCTTCTTACTTTCTGGCTGCGTAAAGCAGAACACCCCTTTGACATGGTAAGGTCTGTACCTGATTCGTATTCCCTGGACCCGTGCATGCCCTTTTGTCTTCCCCGTCGTTGGCACTTACGCCAATTGATCGCTGCCTCCAGCCTTGTTTTGCTTGTCGCCTGTGCGGAAAAACCGACCGCAGCCGACGCTCAGCCGCTTCAGACACTTCCTGTCGCTACCGCCCCGGCGGTTGTTCCGCCTGTGGTTCCGACCGGTGAGAACCTTGACATCCAGCCAACCCAGACCTTCGCCGAATGGCAGGCGGGTTTCCGCAAAGATGCCCTGGCCGCCGGCATCCGCGCCGATCTGTTTGATCGCGCTTTCGCCAATGTCAGCTTCGACCCCAGTGTGATTAATGCCGATCGCAGCCAACCGGAGTTCGCAAAACCGGTTTGGGAATACCTCGACGGCGCCTTGTCGCCGCTGCGGGTACGCAAAGGCCAGTCGCTGATCATCCAGTACGCCGACATCCTGCAAAACATCGAGCAGCGCTACGGCGTCGACCGCCAGGCACTGGTGGCGGTGTGGGGCATGGAGAGTAACTTCGGACAGTTCCAGGGCAGCAAGTCGGTGATCAACTCCCTGGCGACCTTGGCTTACGAAGGCCGCCGTCCCGGCTTCGCCCACGCGCAATTGATCGCGGCCTTGCAAATCCTGCAACAAGGCGACATCGAACCCGAGAAGATGCTGGGTTCCTGGGCCGGCGCCATGGGCCAGACCCAGTTCATCCCGACCACCTACAATACCCACGCCGTCGATTTCGACGGCGACGGCCGTCGCGATATCTGGGGCAGTTCGGCTGATGCCCTGGCCTCGACCGCGCATTACCTGCAAAGCTCCGGCTGGCAGAGAGGTCAGCCGTGGGGCTTTGAAGTCCAGCTACCGAGCGGTTTCAACTACGTACTGGCCGATGGCACGATTCGCAAGAGTGTCGCCGAGTGGCGCCAACTGGGCGTTACGCTGCCCAACGGTGGCCAGGTCCCGGCAGGCTCGGAACAACTGTCTGCGGCACTGCTATTGCCGGCTGGCTACCGCGGCCCGGCCTTCCTGGTGCTCGACAACTTCCGCGCGATTCTCAAGTACAACAACTCGTCGTCCTACGCCCTGGGGGTGAGCCTGTTGTCCGAACGCTTCAATGGCGCTGGCTTGATCAGCGGTACGTGGCCAAAGGATGACCTGCCTCTGAGTCGTACCGAGCGGATCGAGCTGCAGAACCTGCTGAGCGGGCAAAACTATGACGCCGGCACCGCCGACGGGATCATCGGCGCCAACACCCGCAAGGCGATCCGTAGCGCCCAGCAGTCGTTTGGCTGGCCGGCGGATGGGTATCCGACGCACAAGTTGCTGGAAGGGTTGCGGAACCGCTAAAAGCTTCGCGGGCAAGCCCGCTCCCACAGGTTCAGGGGCGTTCACATGATTTGTGTACGACGCGAACACTGTGGGAGCGGGCTTGCTCCGGGCGGCGTTCCGACGAAGACTGACTGACAGGCGATAAAAATCTAACGCCCGACCACCACATCCTGCTCCAACACCAACTCCTTGTTCCCAGCATCCAGCCTGACCAACGCCCCCATGGGCAGCGTCAGGTTCGGGTCGCAATGCCCACTGCGCCACCCGGACAGCACCGGAATCTTCAATGGCTCGAAGGTCTGCTTGAGCAACCTGTCCAGCGCTGCTACCTCAACCCCCGCCACATCCCCGACCAACACGCCGCGCAGCTTGTGCAACGTGCCAGCCAGCCGCAGTTGGGTCAGCAACCGGTCAATGCGATACAGCGGCTCGTTGATGTCCTCGATCAACAGAATGACGCCCTCGGCGTCCATCTCGTAGGGCGTGCCCATGGTCGCGGCGATCATGGCCAGATTGCCTCCGAGCAAGCGCCCATGTGCCACACCCGGCTCGATCGTGGTCAGCGGGTAAGCCACCGGATGAGCCAGCACCGTGCCCGCCCTCACCTGCCCGCGCAGCATGTTGAAGAATGAAGACTCGGTAGGTATTTGCTTGTCACCCAGCAGGTCGGCATTGAGCAACGGACCATGAAAGGTCACGAAGCCGGCATAACGACTGATCGCCAGATGCAGCGCGGTGATGTCGCTGTAGCCGACGAACGGCTTGGCGTTGTCACGCAGCAAATCAAAATCGATGCGGTCGAGCAGCCGGGGTGTGCCGTAACCACCGCGCAGGCAGATAATCGCATCCACCTCGCTGTCGGCGAACGCTGCGTGCAGATCGCCAAGTCGCACTTCGTCGCTACCGGCCAGATAGCCGTTTTTTTCGTAGACCCCGGGAAACACTTTCAGTGAATAACCCCGGGCACGCATCCATTGCACCGCCTTGTCGGTGTCCAGCGGCGCGGGACCGGCGGGTGCGATAACGCCGATCATGCCTTCCGACGGCAGTGCCGGGACGGGAGCATGAGGGCAAAGGGTGTGGGTCGGTCGAGCGGTCATCCGTGAATCTCCCTGCGTGAAATCTTCAGCACACAGTAGTCAGGAACGGGGACAAACAGAAGAGGTACCGTTGCCCCGCAGGTTGCAGAAAAAACAGCCATTGCCATGGGCCAGGCAAAAAAACGCCCGCGAGGCTGGATGCCGTGCGGGCGCTTTTCATTTCATTGCGTCGATCAGGACGACATCAGCTCGGCCTTGACCAGCTTGGCCTGCTCGTCGGCGTGATACGAGGAGCGTACCAACGGACCCGAGGCAACGTTCTTGAAGCCCATCTTGTAGCCTTCCTCGGCGAACCAGGCGAAGGTGTCCGGGTGCACGAAACGCTGTACCGGCAAGTGGCTGCGGGACGGTTGCAGGTACTGGCCGAGGGTCAGCATGTCGATGTCGTGCTCGCGCATGCGCTTCATGACTTCGATGACTTCTTCGTCGGTCTCGCCCAGGCCCAGCATCAGGCCGGACTTGGTTGGAATGTGCGGCATCATCTGCTTGAAGCGTTGCAGCAGGGTCAGCGACCACTGGTAGTCCGAACCCGGACGTGCAGCCTTGTACAGGCGCGGCACGGTTTCCAGGTTGTGGTTGAACACATCCGGTGGCTCAGCGGCGGTGATTTCCAGCGCGATGTCCATGCGGCCACGGTAGTCCGGGACCAGGGTCTCGAGCTGCACGTTCGGCGACAGCTTGCGGATTTCACGGATGCAGTCGGCAAAGTGCTGGGCACCGCCGTCACGCAGGTCGTCGCGGTCTACCGAGGTGATCACCACGTACTTCAGGCGCAGGTCGGCGATGGCAATGGCCAGGCTTTCCGGCTCGTTGACGTCCAGTGGCTTCGGACGGCCGTGGCCGACGTCGCAGAACGGGCAACGACGGGTGCAGATGTCACCCATGATCATGAAGGTCGCGGTGCCACCGGAGAAGCACTCGCCCAGGTTCGGGCAGGATGCCTCTTCGCACACGCTGTGCAGCTTGTGTTTGCGCAGCAGGGCCTTGATGCGGTCGACTTCCGGCGAAACCGGGATGCGTACACGAATCCAGTCCGGTTTCTTCGGCAGTTCGGTGGTCGGAATGATCTTCACCGGGATGCGTGCAACCTTTTCGGCGCCGCGCAGCTTGACGCCGGCTTCAACCTTGGGACGCGGGGCCGGGCGCTCGGAAACATCGAGCGTCGGGATCATGGTTTGCACTGCATCAGTAGTCATATCAGTCGATTCCGCCCGTCAGGGTCGTCTGCTCAGCATAGTCGAGGTGTTTGACGAGCTGCGCGCGCAGCCGGGCACTTACCTCGGCAAATTCAATCGATCCTGCGTGATCGCTCAGCTGGGTCATCGCCAGCCCGGCATAGCCGCAGGGATTAATCCGTCGAAACGGTTCCAGGTTCATGTCCACGTTCAAGGCCAGGCCATGAAAGGAACAGCCGTGGCGGATCCGTAGACCCAGGGAGGCGATTTTCGCCCCATCGACGTAGACACCCGGTGCATCGGGCTTGGCCACGGCGGTGACACCGTAACTGGCCAGCAGCTCGATCAGGCATTGCTCCATCCGGCTGACCAGATCGCGCACGCCAAACCCGAGCTTGCGCACGTCAAGCAGTAGGTAAGCCACCAGCTGGCCGGGGCCGTGGTAGGTCACCTGACCACCACGGTCGACCTGCACCACCGGAATATCACCGGGAAGCAGCAGGTGCTCGGCCTTGCCAGCCTGGCCTTGGGTGAACACCGCAGGGTGTTCCACCAGCCAGATCTCGTCGGCGGCATCGTTGCCGCGTTCGTTGGTGAAGCGCTGCATGGCATGCCAGACCGGCTCGTAAGCCATCTGGCCGAGCTCGCGAAAACCCAGCACACCGGACATCACAGCACCATGTGCACGAAACCGGTTGCCCGCAGTTCGCTGTTGATGTTGTACAGCTGGTCCTGGTCGGTCGCGACGATGTGCAACTGAATGGTGGTGTATTTGCCGTTGCTGCTCTGGCGCTCGTCAACACGCTCATCGTTGATCGTTGCATATTTGCGGACGATGTCGATGATTCTGTCCTTGTTGCCCGCGCCGGTGTCGCTGATCACCTTAACCGGGTAATCATTGGCAGGGAACTCGATCTTTGGCGCCTTTACTTCGGTATCGGTCATGGCGTAACGGCCTCGTAAGCGTAAGCCGTGGCGACGGGCATGGCTGCGCGCCAGATCAGCGCGGAGCCATGCAGGTGCACACTAAATTCAGTTGAACAAGCCGTAGAAGAATAGACGGATGCTATCCCACATGCGGCGGAAGATACCACCTTC
Organism: Pseudomonas sp. GL-RE-26; assembly: GCF_019956275.1. Classification (NCBI taxonomy): domain Bacteria; kingdom Pseudomonadati; phylum Pseudomonadota; class Gammaproteobacteria; order Pseudomonadales; family Pseudomonadaceae; genus Pseudomonas; species Pseudomonas sp. GL-RE-26. The sequence goes on along the minus strand of NZ_JAHBDI010000055.1, from coordinate 145,677 downwards.
CTCGACAGCGTCCAGAGCGATCAGATCGGCGCTGTGCACCACCTTGTCGTCCAGTTTCACTTCGACTTTACCGATCACGTCGCCCTTGGCGATTGGCGCGACCAGCTGCGGGTTCATGGTCATGCTGGCAGCGAGCTTTTTCAGCTGGCCTTTTGGCAGGGTCATGGTCAGGTCTTCAGCCAGACCGGCCTTGACCTGGTTGGTGGAGCCTTTCCAGACCGGAGCCTGAGCCAGCTCGGTGCCCTTCTGATAGAAGGTCTGGGTTTCGAAGAAACGGAAACCGTAGGTCAGCAACTTCTGGGTTTCGGCGGCACGAGCCACTTCGCTGTTGGTGCCGAACACCACGGCGATCAGGCGCATGCCATCACGTACGGCCGAAGACACCATGCAGTAGCCGGCTTCGTCGGTGTGGCCGGTTTTCAGGCCGTCGACGGTCTTGTCGCGCCACAGCAGCAGGTTACGGTTCGGCTGCTTGATGCCGTTCCAGAAGAACTCTTTCTGCGAGTAGATCGCGTAGTGAGCCGGGTCTTCGTGGATGATCGCGCGAGCCAGCACAGCCATGTCGTGAGCCGACGAGTAGTGCTCAGGGTTCGGCAGGCCGGTCGGGTTCATGAAGTGGGTGTTGGTCATGCCCAGGTCGGCGACGGTCTTGTTCATCAGGTCGGCGAAGGCGTCTTCGCTACCGGCGATGTGCTCGGAGAGCGCGACGCTGGCGTCGTTGCCCGACTGGATGATGATGCCGTGCAGCAGGTCGCTGACGGTGACCTGCGAGCCGACCTTGATGAACATCCGCGAACCGCCGGTACGCCAAGCGTTTTCGCTGACGGTCACCGGATCGTTTTCGCCGATCTGGCCACGACGGATTTCCAGGGTCGCGATGTACGCGGTCATCAGCTTGGTCAGGCTGGCCGGTGGCAGACGCTGGTCACCGTTGTTCTCGACCAGCACGTTGCCGCTGCTGGCATCCATGAGCACATAGGCCTTGGCGGCCAGTTGTGGTGGCGAAGGCATCATCTCGACCGCGAATGCGGCAGGTGAGAGAAGCAGCGGGACTAGCAGGAACAGGCGTTTGGCAAAGGTGGTGATGTTCATCCGTCTCTCGAAATCGCTAATGGAAACTGCCCAAGGGCAAAACTAATCAAATAACCTTCAGGCCTTGCCCGAAAACTGCCTGCGCGACGATCATGCTGCGTTAAAAACAGGCTCGGAATGCTCATGTAGGCCCCTACACTCCGCTTCCTCGCCTGTTTTTGCCTTGTCTGATCGCCGCTCGGCGAGTTTTCGAACAAACCCTACGAGTCATCGCGTGTTCAGCTGTTCACTCAGTCACCCTTGCCGGGCTTTTGTTCTTCAACGAGTCAACAACCTGGTTCGCCCCCCAATACCGCAGACGAACCGTCAATCAAGCTCTACGTATTACTTCGTGGCTTACTCGGTCACAACACTCGGTGAACCGAGATTGGCCAGGCGCACACTGTTCTGCACCTGCTGAATTTCACCCGGCGATCCGATCGGGCCCAGGCGAACCCGATGCAGGGTCTGCTGATTGCGCACGATCGAGCTGATGAACACCGGAGCGCTCACCATCCCGCTGAGCTTCGATCTCAGGAGTTCTGCAGCGTCCGGGTTGGCGAACGCGCCCACCTGCAGATACTGGCCAGAGGCTGGTACAGAAGCGTTTTTTTTTGCATCAAGCTGCACTGGCACCATCGCGGCGGCGTGTTGCTGCGGCGGAGGCGTCCATTGTTCGACGGTGCCGGCCGAAGCCGTGATCACCGGGGCGCTATTCTGCGCGACTTTAGGTTCGTTGAGCATTAATGGTGCCGGACGGCCCTTGGCGGCCCACCATTGCTGCGGGTCGATACCTTCGACCTTGACCCGCGCGGTGCCGGTTTCGGCGTAACCGAGTTTCTTGGCGGCAGCGTAGGACAAGTCGATGATCCGGTCCGAGTAGAACGGTCCGCGGTCGTTTACTCGCAGGATCACGCTCTTGTTGTTGTCCAGGTTGGTCACCCGGACGTAACTTGGCAGTGGCAATGTCTTGTGCGCGGCACTCATGCCGTACAGGTCATACACTTCGCCGTTGGCGGTGTTCTGACCGTGGAACTTGGTGCCGTACCAGGACGCCGTACCCGACTGCACGTAGGTCTTGGACTCTTGCAGCGGGAAGTAGGTCTTGCCCAGCACGGTGTACGGGTTGGCCTTGTACGGGCCGGTGTGCAGGGTCGGCGTGGCGTCCGGGATACGCGAAACATCGACATCCCACCATGGCGCGCCATCCTTGTGGGCACGGTTGATGTCCAGCCCCGGCGTCGAGCGCACCGCGGTGCTGCTGGTTTTCTGGGCCGGCGCGCGGCTGGTCGAACAACTGGCGACCAGCACTGCCAGCGCGGCGAATGCCATCAGCTTCAGGGGTTTATTGATAGGCAATGCCCGCATTACTTGACGCCCCGTGCTTGGACCAGCTGTTCAGACAGTTGATGTACGGCCATGGCGTACATCACGCTGCGGTTATATCGCGTGATCGCGTAAAAATTCTTCAGGCCCATCCAGTACTCGGGGCCATTGTCGCCTTCCAGGCGGAACGCAGTAACCGGCATATCATCGCGCAGCGCATCATGACTTGACCACCCCAGGGCTCGCAACTCCCCGACGGTTTTCGTCGGTTCGATACCTGCGGTCAAACCTTCGTCGACCTGATCGCCACGGACATCGGCGCGGCTGACCACCGGTTCGCCGGCGACCCAGCCATGACGCTTGAAGTAGCTGGCGACACTGCCGATGGCATCGTCCGGGTTGGTCCAGATATTGATATGGCCATCCCCGTCAAAATCCACCGCATAGGCGCGAAAACTGCTTGGCATGAATTGCGGCAATCCCATTGCGCCGGCGTAGGAGCCTTTGAGCGTCAACGGATCGACCTGCTCTTCGCGGGCCAACAGCAGGAACTCACGCAATTCCTTGCGGAAAAACTCGGCACGGGGAGGATAGTCGAAACCCAGGGTAGACAAGGCATCGATCACCCGGAAATTTCCGGTATTACGGCCGAAAAAGGTTTCAACGCCAATGATCGAGACAATCACCTGGGCCGGCACGCCGTATTCCTGCTCGGCACGGGCCAACACCGCTTCGTGCTGACGCCAGAAATCCACACCCCGGGCGATGCGCGCATCGGTGATGAACATCGGGCGATATTCGCTCCACTGCTTGACCCGTTCGGCGGGCTTCGAGATGGCGTCCAGAATCGACTGCTTGCGCTCGGCTTCGCGGAACACACCCATCAATTGCTCGCCGGCGAAGCCGTAGTCGCGGGTCATTTCACCGACGAATTCAGCCACCTGGGGTGAGCCTTCGTAGTCGCCGGCCAACGCTTCCTGCATGGTGCCAAGGATGCTTACCAGGCCGACCCATGGCGCGTATCGAGTCGCCCAGCCACGCATTACTTGCATTGAAAATTTCACCTTATTCAAACCTGCGCGATCCACTTGCGATGGGTATGGATCGACATCAAAACCCCAAACGCTGACAGTAGCGTCACCAGCGAAGTTCCTCCGTAGCTAATGAACGGCAACGGCACCCCCACCACCGGCAACAGGCCACTGACCATACCGATGTTGACGAAAACATAAACAAAAAACGTCATGGTCAGGCTGCCCGCGAGCAACTTGCCGAACAATGTCTGCGCCTGGGCGGTAATCACCAGGCCACGGCCGATCAATAGCAGGTAGATCAGCAACAGCGCGCAGATCCCCACCAGGCCGAACTCTTCACCCAATACGGCAATGATGAAGTCGGTGTGGCTTTCCGGCAGGAAGTCCAGGTGCGACTGGGTGCCCAGCAACCAGCCCTTGCCAAACACACCACCGGAGCCAATGGCGGCCTTGGACTGGATGATGTTCCAGCCCGTACCGAGCGGATCACTCTCCGGGTCGAGGAACGTCAGGATTCGCTGCTTCTGGTAGTCGTGCATGATGAAAAACCACATGGCAATCGCCACGGGAACAGCGGCGGCCAGCACGCTGAGGATCCAGCGCCAGCGCAGGCCACCCATGAACAGCACGAAAGCGCCGCCGGCCAGGATCAGCAGCGACGTACCGAGATCCGGCTGGCGCACGATCAGAATGAACGGCACCCCGATCAACATCAGGCTGATACCCACATGCTTGAGTTGCGGCGGCAATGTGCGCTTGGACAGATACCAGGCGATGGTTGCCGGCATCAGGATTTTCATGAACTCCGAGGGCTGGAAGCGCACGACACCAGGGATATTGATCCAGCGCGTGGCGCCCATGGCGTTGTGGCCCATGACATCCACCACCACCAGCAACAGCACACCGATCACATACCCGACCGGCACCCAACGGGCCATGAAGCGCGGCTCGAACTGAGCGATGACGATCATCGAGACCAGACCGATGCCGAACGAAGTAGCCTGCTTGGCCAGCAGGTCCCAGCTCTTGCCACTGGCCGAATACAGCACGAACAGACTGCCGGCGGCCAGGGTCAACAGCAAAATCAGCAACACGCCATCGATGTGCATGCGTTGCAGCAGCGTCGCGCGACGACGCATCACATCCTCACTGGAGAGCATGCGATCAAAATTATTCATCACGGGCCGTGGCCTCCGCGCTATTAGGGCTGGCGTATTCGGCTTTGAGGTGCCCGTTCTGGTCGAGCAACCAGGCGTCCATGATCTGACGCACCACTGGCGCGGCGACGCCGGAGCCGGACTCACCGTTCTCGACCATCACCGACACCACGATCTGCGGATCGTCCGCCGGGGCGAAGCCCACGAACAAGGCGTGGTCGCGATGGCGCTCCTGAACCTTGGAGCGGTCGTACTTCTCACCCTGCTTGATCGCGACCACCTGGGCCGTACCACTCTTGCCGGCGATGCGGTACTGCGCACCGATCGAAGCCTTGCGTGCCGTACCGCGGGCGCCGTGCATCACCTGCTGCATGCCGTGGTTGACCTTGGTCCAGTCCGACGGGTCGCGCAGGATGATGTCCGGCATCGGATTCTGATCCACCGGTTTCTCGCCTTCGATGGTCTTGGCCAGGTGCGGACGGTTCCAGATGCCTTTGTTGGCCACCAGCGCCGTGGCCTGGGCCAGCTGCAACGGGGTCGACTGCATGTAGCCCTGACCGATCCCGAGAATCAGCGTTTCGCCCGGGAACCATGCCTGGCGACGGGTCGCGCGCTTCCATTCGCGGGTCGGCATCAGACCCGGCGATTCCTCGAACATGTCCAGGGAAACCTTCTGACCGATACCGAACTTGGACAGATACGACGACAGCCGATCGATCCCCAGCTTGTGGGCCAGGTCATAGAAGTAGGTGTCGTTGGAACGCATGATCGCCGTGTCGAGGTCGACAAAACCATCACCGGTGCGGTTCCAGTTGCGGTACTTGTGATCGTAGTTGGGCAGCATGTAGTAGCCGGGGTCGAACACCCGGGTCGAGGCAGTCACCACACCCGAATCCAGGCCGGCAATCGCCACGGCAGGCTTGATGGTCGAACCCGGCGGGTACAGACCGCGCAGCACGCGATTGAATAGCGGCCGGTCGATGGAGTCGCGCAGTTCGGAATAGGCCTTGGAGCTGATGCCGGTGACGAACAGGTTCGGATCGAAGCTCGGCTGACTGACCATCGCCAGCACCTCGCCGGTTTTCGGGTTCAGGGCCACCACCGCACCACGACGACCACCGAGCGCGGTTTCGGCGGCTTCCTGCAATTTGATGTCCAGGCTCAGGACGATGTCTTTGCCGGAAACCGGTTCGGTGCGCTTGAGCACCCGCAATACACGGCCCCGAGCGTTGGTCTCGACCTCCTCGTAACCCACCTGACCATGCAGCTCCGGCTCATAGAAACGCTCGATGCCGGTTTTGCCGATCTGATGGGTGCCGCTATAACTGACCGGGTCCAGAGACTTGAGCTCTTTCTCGTTGATCCGCCCCATGTAGCCCACCGAGTGCGCAAAATGCGCGCCCTGGGGATAGTGACGAACCAGTTGGGCGACCACTTCCACCCCCGGCAGGCGGAACTGGTTCACGGCGATGCGGGCGATCTGCTCTTCGGTCAGCTCGAACAGGATCGGCACCGGCTCGAACGGCCGACGCCCCTGACGCATGCGCTTCTCGAAGATCACCCGGTCCTCGGGCGTCAGCTCCAGCACTTCGACGATCACGTCGAGCACTTGCTGCCAATCGCCAGAACGCTCGCGGGTCATGCTCAAGCTGAAGCTGGGCCGGTTGTCGGCAATCACCACGCCATTGCGGTCGAAAATCAATCCACGAGTGGGTGGAATCGGCTGTACATGGACGCGGTTGTTTTCCGACAGGGTCGAGTGGTACTCGTACTGGATCACCTGCAGGAAATACAGGCGCGCGATCAGTACGCCAATCAGCGTGACCACCGCAATTGCCCCGAACACGACGCGGCCACGCACCAGACGGGCGTCTTTTTCGTGGTCCTTGATGCGGATCGGCTGGGACATGAGGGCAGAACTACTTGTGGTAAGGGTGACCGGACAGCACGGTCCAGGCACGGTACATCTGTTCGCCGATCAGGATCCGCACCAGCGGGTGCGGCAAGGTCAGCGGCGACAACGACCAACGCTGGTCAGCCCGGGCACAGACTTCCGGCGCCAACCCCTCGGGGCCACCGACCATGAAGTTGACCGTGCGCGAGTCCAGCCGCCAGCGATCGAGCTCGACCGCCAGTTGCTCGGTGCTCCAGGGCTTGCCATGGACTTCGAGAGTGACAATCCGCTCGTTCGGCCCGACCTTGGCCAGCATGGCTTCGCCTTCCTGGCGGATGAAACGGGCCACGTCGGCGTTCTTGCCACGGGTATTGAGCGGTATTTCCACCAGTTCCAGCGCCAGCTCGGACGGAAGACGCTTGGCATATTCATGCCAGCCTTCTTCCACCCACTTGGGCATGCGTGAACCGACGGCGATCAGTCGCAGTCGCACAGCGGTCCCTTATTCCTGGTCTTTGTTGAGCTTGTTGAAATGCTCGTGACCAACTTCAGGGCTGTGGTGCTTGCCATCGGCCGCACGGCTCTGCTCGGCACCTTTCCACAGGCGCTCCAGGTCGTAGAACTGGCGGGCGTTGGAGGTCATCATGTGGACGATCACGTCGTCCATGTCCAACAGCACCCAGTCGCTGTCGCCCTTGCCTTCTTCACCCAGCGGCTTGATACCCAGGGCTTTGACGGCCTCGCGAACCTTGTCCAGCATCGCGCCGATCTGGCGGTTGGAGGTACCGGTGGCGATGATCATGTAGTCAGTGATGCTCTGCTTGTCGCGAACATCAATCACCAGCACGTCCTGGGCCTTGACGTCTTCCAGGGCGGCTACGGCGATCTTGACCAGCTCGTCGCCTTTAGGCGGCTCGGCGGCGAGGACCTTTTCCGGCAGTGGGGCACTCTTGAATGTGCCTTTGCGTTTTACTTTGCTTACGTCGTTGCTCGTCATATAAAACTCGTTTTGCTCGTTTGTTCGGGCGCTTCAATACACGTTGTTGCCACGTGCCTGAGGCACTCCTATTCAGTTCGACGCACGGTAGAGTCCGTGCGCATCGATGTAGGCCAGGACCGCGTCGGGCACCAGGAAACGTACCGACTTACCGCTGGCCAGCAGTTGACGGATCTGGGTGGCGGATACCGCGAGCGGTGTCTGCCAGACGAATGCAATCTGTCCGCTCGGCCCTTTGAGGGCCAACGGGTCGCTCACCGAGCGCGCTGCCAGCAGGTTGCGCAAGGCATCCGGCGGTTCGCTGTCGGCATCCGGGCGTTGCAACACCAGGATATGGCAATGCTGGAGCAACTCTTCCCAGCGGTGCCAAGTGGGCAGGCCGCAAAAAGCGTCCCAGCCCAAAAGCAGAAAAACCTGGTCATCCGCGGCCAGTTCGGCGCGCATCAGTTCCAGGGTATCAATGGTGTAGGACGGTTTGTCCCGCTGCAATTCGCGGGCGTCCACCACCAACGGTGCCACACCGGCCACCGCGCACTCGACCATCGCCAGACGGTCTTTTGCCGACACCTGCGGCTTGTCCCGATGGGGCGGCCGGGCACTGGGTGTCAGGCGCAGTTCATCGAGCGCCAGTGTTTCGGCGACTTCCAGTGCACCGCGCAAATGGCCGATGTGCACCGGGTCGAACGTTCCGCCCAGCACGCCAATGCGGCGAGGGGCTGGCTCGCTGACGGTGACCGGGGCTGACGGGTCGAAGTCGCCCAAGTCAGACCGGCTCCTGTCCGCGCAACTGCCCGTCACCGACCACGATGTACTTCTCGCAGGTCAGTCCTTCGAGGCCCACCGGGCCGCGGGCGTGCAGCTTATCAGTAGAAATGCCGATCTCGGCACCCAATCCGTATTCGAAGCCATCGGCGAAGCATGTCGGGGTATTGATCATCACCGACGAGGAGTCGACTTCAGCCACGAAACGCCGGGTGTCGCCCTGATGTTCGCTGACAATCGAATCGGTGTGATGGGAGCCGTAATGATTGATGTGCTCGATGGCCTGGTCCAGTCCGTCGACCACGCGGATCGACAGAATCGCCGCCAGGTACTCGGTGCTCCAGTCTTCCTCGGTGGCCGGCACGGCATCGATGATCGCCCGGGTGCGCTCGCAACCGCGCAGTTCGACGCCTTTTTCGCGGAACTGGGCCGCCATCGCCGGCAGGAAATCCTTGGCGACGGTTTGATCCACCAGCAACGTTTCCATGGCACCGCAGATGCCATAACGGTAAGTCTTGGCGTTGAACGCAATGCGCTGGGCCTTGGCCAGGTCGGCGCGCTCACTCACATAAACATGGCAGATGCCGTCCAGATGCTTGATCACCGGTACACGGGCGTCACGGCTGACACGCTCGATCAGACCACGGCCGCCGCGCGGCACGATGACATCGACGTATTCGGGCATGGTGATCAGCGCGCCGACGGCAGCACGATCGGTGGTTTCGACCACTTGCACTACGGCAGCCGGCAAATCGGCCTCGGCCAGGCCACGCTGAATGCAGGCGGCGATGGCGCGATTGGAATGAATGGCCTCGGAACCGCCACGCAGGATGGTCGCGTTACCGGACTTCAGGCACAGGCTCGCAGCATCGATGGTCACGTTCGGCCGCGACTCGTAGATGATTCCGATCACGCCCAATGGCACGCGCATCTTGCCGACCTGAATACCGGACGGACGGAAGCTCATGTCGCGGATCGCGCCGACCGGGTCCGGCAGCGCTGCTACCTGACGCAGGCCGACGATCATGCCGTCGATACGCGCCGGGGTCAGTGCCAGGCGCTCAAGCAGGGCCGGCTCAAGACCATTGGCGCGACCGGCGGCCAAATCCTGTTCATTGGCCGCCGTCAGCTCGGCGCGGGCAGCGTCCAGCGCATTGGCGGCGGCCTGCAGGGCGCGGTTTTTCTGCGCGGTACTGGCACGGCCGATCACGCGGGAAGCTTCGCGGGCAGCGCGACCCAGGCGGGTCATGTAGTCAAGAACGGACTCAGTCATGGTCTGGCGTGGTCTTTGATTAGGTCTTGGTAAAGAGTAAAGCGACAGATTATAGCTGTCGCGCCCACTGACTAACAGCGGTGACGGGCGGATGGTCGAAATGGAGGGCAATTTGCCGATGTTCAGCCGGGATTAAGCTGCAAATTGTTATCATCACGACTCATTCAGCCCTGACAAATGCCGGTCATCATGTCCAACCTGACTGTTCGAGCGTCCGCCGTGAGCCTGCCCACGGGCCTCCCGGACGCGTTTTTCGACCGTGACGCGCAAATTCTGGCCCGGGACTTACTGGGCAAAGTCATTCGCCATCGGGTTGGTGACCTGTGGCTCAGTGCCCGGATCATCGAAACCGAAGCCTATTACTGCGCAGAAAAGGGTAGCCACGCGTCCCTCGGCTATACAGAAAAGCGTAAAGCTTTGTTTCTGGATGGCGGCCACATTTATATGTATTACGCCCGGGGTGGTGATTCACTGAATTTCAGCGCCCAAGGGCCGGGTAACGCCGTGTTGATCAAATCCGCCTACCCGTGGGTCGATCAATTGAGCGGGCCGGGCAGCCTGGCACAGATGCTATTGAACAATCCCGATGCCCAGGGCCGCCCTCGCCCGTCACAAAAACTCTGCGCCGGGCAAACCCTGCTGTGCAAGGCACTGGGCCTGAAAGTGCCGGCATGGGACGCCAAGCGCTTCGATCATGAGGTGCTGCTGGTAGAACACGTCGGCCAGACCCCTGCCCACATCATCCAGAGCACGCGCCTGGGCATTCCCCACGGACGCGACGAACACCTGATGTACCGTTTTGTCGACGCTGCCTACGCGGCTTATTGCACGCGCAACCCGCTACGACGGGGCCAGGTCGAAGGTCGCGATTATTTTGTGCTGTCCTGAGACTGACCCGGATTTTGAAACTGAAGGAATCCCCTGTGGGAGCGGGCTTGCCCGCGAAGGCGGAGTGTCAGGCGACGTCGATATCGACTGAAAGGGCCTATTCGCGGGCAAGCCCGCTCCCACAGGGGTCAGTGGCGCATTCAAAGTTGCACTTATCCCCTGGAAGCAATTGAACATTTGATGGAGTGGTTTTTATGGGCCTATGGCTCGATAGCGTGACCGGTTGGTTGACGGTCAACCCGCAATGGCTGGCGGCGGCAATATTCCTGGTGGCCTTTGTGGAATGCCTGGCGATTGCCGGGCTGATCGTCCCCGGCACGGTTTTACTGTTCACCGTTGCGGTGCTGGCCGGCAGCGGTGCGTTGCCGCTGAGTGAAACCTTGTTGCTGGGCTTCCTCGCCGGTGTGTTGGGTGACGTGGTTTCGTATTTCCTTGGACGGCATTTTCATCAGAACATCCGGCGCCTACCAGGCTTGCGCCATCATCCGGAGTGGATCGCCGGGGCCGAGGCCTATTTCCAGCGCTATGGCACCGCCAGCCTGCTGGTCGGGCGTTTTATCGGACCATTGCGGCCGATGCTGCCCATGGTCGCCGGCATGTGCGACATGCCCTTCCCACGTTTCATTGCCGTCAGTCTGCTGGCCGGTGCAGGCTGGTCGGTGGCTTATCTGCTGCCAGGCTGGGCTACCGGGGCGGCCATTCGATTGCCATTGCCTGAAGGTTTCTGGACCCAGGCCGGGATCGTTGCCGGCAGCATTGCGGTGATGGTGGGGTTGAGCGCCACCAGCAGCTTGCGCCAGCATCGCAGGTCTACAGCGTTGATCGCTGGCATGAGCTTTCTCATTCTGACGGGGTTGTTCATCGGCTATCCGCACCTTGGCGCCCTCGATCAAGGGTTGATGACCCTGGTGCAGGAGCATCGCAACTCGATGCTTGATGAGGTGGCGGTGGTCTTCACGCTGATCGGCGAATTCCGCAACATGCTGTTGTTCAGCGTGCTGCTGACAGGTTTGCTGCTGCTGATGCGCCAATGGCGCCCGGCGATCTTCACCGCAAGCACCCTGCTCTGCACGGCATTGGCGAACACCGCGACCAAATACCTCTTTGCCCGAATGCGCCCCGAAGTGTTGAGCGATCCGCTCACCAGCTACAGCATGCCCAGCGGCCATGCTTCAGGGTCTTTCGCGCTGTTCCTCACCCTCGCCGTACTGGCCGGCCGCGGGCAACCGCCCCGGATGCGTCTGACCTGGTTATTGGTGGGCTGCCTGCCCGCAATGGCAATTGCGCTTTCGCGGGTCTACCTGGGTGCGCATTGGCCGACGGATGTAATGGCCGGCGCAATGCTAGCGGCGTGTGTCTGCGCGGCGAGCCTGTGGCTCATCCAGCGCAAGGAGCCGCTCAACGCCTTGCCCCCCAAGGTCTGGTGGCTGGTGTTGCCGGCGTTGCTGGCATTGTTCGGCTTCTTCGTGTTGCGGCATTTGCCGCATACGATGCTGCGGTATGCGTATTAGCAAAAGCGCCTGTCAGGCAAACAACTCCCCCTGCAACTCATCCAGCAACGCCTGAATCGCATCCAGTCGTTGCTGCGGATCATCGAGTTGCAGCAGGTCGATCTTGTCCAGTTCAGCGAAAGGCAACAGGTACGCCAACTGATTGGCCAGCGACTGCTGGCCGGTCGCTTCGGTGCCCATGTTCAAGGCTTCAACCATTGGGTGTTCCGCCAGGGCCTTGAGCAATGCCACCAGATCGGCGTCCTCATCCTGCAGTGGCTGCTCCGGTTCGTCTTCCAGCCACTCGACCTCGGCGACGGTCAACTGATCGCGCTGGACTTCCGTTCGCAATACATGGAATCGCCGTCCGCCCTGAACCCGAATCCCCAGCAGGCCGTTGTCCTGCTGTTTGAAATCGGTAATCAGCGCTTCACAGCCCACCAGCGCGTAGCCGGCCGGAGCGATCCCGACCTCTTCACCCTCGAGGATGCATACCACGCCGAAACCACCGCCCTGCTTCATGCAGCGGCCGATCATGTCCAGATAGCGCGCCTCGAAAATCTGCAAATCGAGGATGCAGCCTGGAAACAGCACTGTATTGAGCGGAAAAAGCGGCAGACTCATAGACATTTCCTTACACCACCATCGACACCGCCAACGGCAGGAACACCGCCGTGGCCACGCCCATCAAACTCATCGCCAGCGCCGCGAAGGCGCCGCACTCTTCACTTTCCTGCATCGCCACCGCCGTGCCGACCGCGTGGGCCGTCATGCCCAGCGCCATACCCCTGGCTTCCGGGCTATGCACGCCCAGCCTGGTTAACAGGGCTGGACCGAAAATCGCCCCGATCACGCCAGTAATCAAGACGAACACCGCTGCCAACGCCGCGACACCACCGATCTGCTCGGCCACCAACATAGCGATAGGCGAGGTCACCGATTTCGGCGCCATGGTCATCAGGATCATATGTTCGGCACCGAACGACCAGCCCAGCAACACGCCCATCCCCGTGGCCACCACCCCACCTATCACCAGCGTAGTAAATATCGGCCAGAACAACTGCCGAATCCGTCGCAGGTTGAGATAAAGCGGCACCGCCAGGGCGACAGTGGCAGGGCCGAGCAGGATGCTGAGAATCTCGGTGCTCTTGCGGTACTCGGCGTAAGTCAGGCCGCAGCCCACCAGCACGCCGATCACCAGCAACATGGAGACCAACACCGGCTGCAAAAAGATCCAGCGGGTTTTCTCGAATGCCGCCAGGACGAGTTGATAGGCGCCAAGGGTAATGCCGATACCAAACAAGGGATGATGAATCACCGACGTCCAGGCGCCGTGCCAGTCGAAGATCATTGGCTGTCCTCGGAGTGAGCATGACCCTTGACCATGCGTTGCATCAGCACCCCGGCGAAGGCCATGGAAAGCAGCAGCGACAACACCAGCGCACCGACAATGGCCCAGAAGTCCGCCGCGATGTCAGCGGCGTAGACCATCACGCCCACGGCCGGCGGCACCAGCAACAGCGGCAGGTAGCGCAGCAGGCTGCTGGCCGCCAGGTTCAGCGGCTCGCCGACCTGTCCGCGACAGATGAGGTACACCAGCAATAGCAGCAACCCCACAATCGGTCCCGGCAGCACCGGCAAGAACAAATGATTGATCGCAGTACCGAGCAATTGGAACAGCACCAGCCACGTCAGGCCCCGTAACAACATCAAAGATCTCCCGCAAAATCCGTCACCCGCATTGGCCAGGCATTATAAGCATGCTCGCGCTATAGACCGGCATTCGCCAAAAGCATGGTCAGTTGACCGGAGCGTTTGGCCATGTTGATCTAAAGTGGTAAGCCGGGAGGTCAGATCCCCGCAAGCCAAAACCATAAAACCGATGAACCCAAGGAGAGTCTCAATGCCCTATGTTCCAGTTGCAGAGCTCAAAGATTATGTCGGCAAGGAACTTGGACGTTCCGAATGGCTCACCATCGATCAGGACCGCATCAACCTGTTCGCTGAAGCCACAGGGGATTTTCAGTTCATCCACGTCGACCCGGTCAAGGCCGCGCAAACGCCATTTGGCAGCACCATCGCTCATGGTTTCCTGTCGTTATCACTGATCCCGAAACTGATGGAAGACATCCTCGTCATGCCCGAAGGCTTGAAGATGGTGGTCAACTACGGCCTCGACAGCGTGCGCTTCATCCAGCCGGTCAAGGTCAATTCGAAAGTGCGTCTGAAGGTCGACCTGACCGAAGTCATCGAGAAGAAACCCGGCCAATGGCTGCTCAAGGCCACCACCACCCTGGAAATCGAAGGTTCGGACAAACCGGCGTACATCGCCGAACCCCTGTCCCTGTGCTTCGTATAAACCGTCCTGGATGCGAAGCAGCTCACGCTGTTTCGCGCCCTCTGCCGGTACCTCGCCCTGTATAAGGGCACATAGCTGCGGCATACTCCCTCGCCTAATTGCCCGGAATCCGCTATGCGCCCACTTGCACTCCTCGCCTTGACCCTGATACTCACCGCTTGCGGCAACGGCGAATCGCCATTGCCTCCTGACGCACGCCTACCCGACGGCGGACGCTATCGCGGTGACCTGGTCAATGGCTTGCTGCAAGGCAAGGGGCGTATCGACTACCCGAACGGCAGCTGGTACGCCGGCGAATTCGACAAGGGCCAGTGGCAAGGCCAGGGCGAATGGCATGGCAGCAATGGCGAAGTCTATCGCGGGCAGTTCAATCAGGGACTGTTCGACGGCCAGGGGGCACTGACCACCAACGCCAGCAGCTACAGCGGCGGCTTCAAGGCCGGCCGGCGCAACGGCGAAGGTACCCTCAAAGAAAACGGCATGAGCTATCGCGGAGAGTTCAAGGCCGATCAATACGCCGGCCTGGGTCGCCTCGAACTCGAAGACGGCAGCTCCTATCAGGGCCAGTTCGCCCACGGCAAACCCAATGGCGAAGGACAACGCGGCGACGGCAACGGCAATCAGTTCACCGGGCACTTCGTCGACGGCCAACTGGAAGGCAACGGGACTTTCAACAGCGCCGACGGCGACATGTATGTCGGCGGCTTCAAGAACAATCAACTGCACGGCAAGGGCCGCTACGAAAACGCCGACGGCGATGTCTGGCTGGGCCAGTTCAAGGAAGGCTCGCTGAACGGCAAGGGTGAGTTGATCGGCACTGACGGCAGCCACTACATCGGCCAGTTCAATGACTGGCGCTTTTCCGGCCAGGGCCGGCTGAACCTGTCCGACGGCAGCTTTTACACCGGCCAGTTCGACAACGACAGTTACCAGGGGCGCGGCACATTGGTGTTGACCGATGGCACCGTGCTCAGCGGCACCTGGATCAACGGCCAGCGTGTACGCGACGCCGAGGGCAAATTATTGCCCGACACCCTGGAGCTCGGCCTGCTGGCCCAGGGGCGCCTGCTCGACGCAGCGCTGGCCAACGTTCCACCCTCGACCCCGGCGGTGGAGCTGTATTCGTTGACCCTGGGTGGCGACGGCAAGCAAAGCGTGTTTCTGCGCGAATCCGACTACGTCGCCAACATGCTCAGCACCCGTTTTGGCACCCTTGGCCAGATCCGTCTGGTGAACCATCGTGACCACCTCGCCGACCGCCCGATGGCCACCCGGGAAAACCTGCGCCGGGCTGCCCTGACGCTGGCCGAACGCAGCGGTCCGGAAGACCTGATTTTCATCTACCTGACCAGCCACGGCACCAGCGAACACGAACTGGTGCTGGACCAGCCACGCATGGAATTGGCCGATCTGCCGGCCGACGAATTGGCCGCTGTTCTCGCCCCCCTGAAAAACCGCGACAAGATCATCGTGATTTCGTCCTGCTACTCCGGCGGTTTCATTCCCGCCCTCAAGGATGAACGGACCCTCATCATGACGGCCTCGCGAGCCGACCGAGTGTCCTTCGGTTGCTCGGAGGAAGCCAACTTCACTTACTTCGGCGACGCCCTGTTCGCCCAGGCCCTGAACCAGACCGATGACCTGGAACAAGCCTTCAAACTGGCCAAGGCCACTGTCGCCGAACGTGAGCTGGCAGACGGATTCGAAGCGTCCGAACCACAGATCTGGGCACCGAAAACCGTGCTCTCGCATTGGCAGTTACTGCGCAAACAGCAGGCACGAAAAGCCCTGCAAAGTGCGTCCATCGAAAGCAAGGATGCAAACAGCAACTAAGCTGAATAGTATCAAGGGAGAAACACTATGTACTTGACGCCTCAGCACGTATTGCTTGCCGGAGCCACCGGGCTGACCGGTGAGCATCTGCTTGATCGCCTGCTTAACGAGCCAACGATTACCCGGGTATTGGCCCCCTCACGCCGGCCGCTGGCCAAGCACCCGCACCTTGAAAACCCCGTCGGCAATCCGGCGGAGTTTCTGCCGCAGTTGAACGGCCGTGTCGACATCGCCTACTGCTGCCTGGGCACCACCATCAAACAGGCGGGCTCGGAACAGGCGTTCCGCGCGGTGGACCTGGACATGGTCGTGGCCTTTGCCAAACGCGCACGGGAGATGGGCGCACGGCACCTGATCGTGATCAGTGCTCTGGGAGCCGATCGCAGATCCTCGATTTTCTACAACCGGGTCAAAGGCGAGATGGAGTACGCATTGCGCGCGCAGGACTGGCCGCAGCTGACAATCTGCCGCCCTTCGCTGTTGCTGGGTGATCGCACTGAACCGCGACTGGGCGAGAAGTTCGCCGGTCCGTTGTCTCGGCTGATCCCTGGCAAATACCATGGTATCGAGGCATGCCAACTGGCTCGCGCGATGTGGCGTCTGGCGCTGGAAGAGCAGGACGGGGTCAGGGTTGTCGAGTCGGATGAGCTGCGCAAACTCGGCAAGTGATCCGCGGACCTGTGGCGAGGGGGCTTGCCCCCGTTGGGTCGCGAAGCGGCCCTCTTCGTTTGTTCAGTAACACTGAGTCGCACCGGATTACGACTGCTGCGCAGCCGAACGTGGCGGTGCGGCGTTCCGACAAGCCCCCTCGCCACAAAAGCGCTATACCTACAAACCACCCGTCGCCTGAAAACTCACCCCTATCACCGTCAGTAATGACAGCGGCAACAGCAGCGTGTCGAGCAACGCACTCGCCGGCAGATCAACGCCCGGGTAGCTCGGCGCTTCCGCGCCGAAACGGTCCATGGCGCAGCACCCACCGTTCATCGCGTACAAATCCAGACGAGTTCCCGAGTACACCACCGGCGCCCCCGGCTTGGCCGCATCGAGGGTGCGCGCCGTGGCGCACCCGGCCAATTGCAGCACCAGTACCATCACCAGCAGCTTATTCATCGCTGGTCAGATGATGCTCGCCCCAGCGCGGCAACATGTCCTGAGGAATATTCAGCAGGTTAAGGATCCGTGCCACGACGAAATCGATCAGGTCGTCGATGGTTTGCGGCTGATGATAGAAGCCCGGTGATGCCGGCAGGATTGTCACGCCCATGTTCGACAACTTGAGCATGTGCTCCAGGTGAATGCTCGAATACGGCGCTTCACGGGGCACCAGGATCAACTGCCGACGCTCTTTGAGCGTCACATCGGCGGCCCGTTCGATCAGGTTGTTGCAGGCGCCGGTAGCGATGGCCGACAACGTGCCCGTGGAACACGGCACCACCACCATTGCCGCTGGCGCGCCGGAGCCCGAAGCCACCGGCGACATCCAGTCTTCCTTGCCGTACACCCGAATCTGCCCGGCGGCAGCCCCCGTGTATTCGGTGAGGAACGCCTGCATCATCTGCGGCTTGGCCGGCAGCGTGACGTCGGTTTCGGTGGCCATCACCAACTGCGCGGCCTTGGAAATCATGAAGTGCACTTCACGATCTTCCCGCACCAGACAGTCGAGCAGGCGCAAACCGTACTGGGCGCCTGAAGCGCCGGTCATCGCCAGGGTGATGCGGTCCGGGCCGTTGTTCATTTGAGCGCCTCGGCCAGTTTGCCGTGCAGGCCGCCGAAGCCGCCGTTGCTCATGATCACCACGTGGGTGCCGGGCCGGGCCTGGCTTTTCACGCGCTCGATGATGCCTTCCAGGGAGTCGCTGACAATCGACGGCACGGTGCACAGCGCCGCGGTGCCCGCCAGATCCCAGCCGAGGTTGGCCGGTGCGTACCAGATCACCTGATCGGCATCGACCACGCTTTCCGGCAATCCGTCTCGGTGTGCGCCAAGCTTCATGGAGTTGGAACGCGGCTCGATGATCGCAATCAACGGTGCATCGCCGATGCGCTTGCGCAGGCCATCCAGCGTGGTGGCGATGGCAGTCGGGTGGTGAGCGAAGTCGTCATAAATGGTGATGCCACCGACTTCCGCGACTTTTTCCATCCGGCGCTTCACGCTTTTGAAAGCGCTCAACGCGGCGATGCCCATGGACGGCACCACACCGACGTGGCGTGCAGCAGCCAGGGTCGCCAGGGCGTTGGCGACGTTGTGCTGGCCAGTCATGTCCCACTCGACCACGCCCTGGGCGACACCTTCGAACATCACTTCGAACTTCGAGCCATCTTCACTGAGCAGCTTGACCTGCCACTGACCGCCGGCACCGGTGGTTTGCACCGGCGTCCAGCAACCCATCTCGATCACGCGCTGCAAGGCCGGCTCAGTGGTCGGATGAATCACCAAGCCTTCGCTCGGGATGGTCCGCACCAAGTGATGGAACTGCCGCTCGATGGCCGGCAGGTCCGGGAAGATGTCCGCGTGATCGAATTCAAGGTTGTTCAGGATTGCCGTGCGCGGGCGGTAGTGCACGAACTTGGAGCGCTTGTCGAAGAACGCACTGTCGTACTCGTCGGCTTCAATGACGAAGAACGGCGTATCGCCCAGGCGCGCCGACACCGAGAAGTTTTGCGGCACGCCGCCAATCAGGAAGCCCGGGGCCATGCCCGCGTGCTCCAGCACCCAGGCCAGCATGCTGCTGGTGGTGGTCTTGCCGTGCGTACCGGCAACCGCCAGCACCCAGCGACCTTGCAGCACGTGATCGGCCAGCCATTGCGGGCCGGAGACGTAAGGCAGGCCTTTGTTCAGCACGTACTCCACAGCCGGGTTGCCCCGGGACATGGCGTTGCCGATCACCACCAGATCAGGGGCCGGATCGAGTTGCGCCGGGTCATAGCCTTGGGTCAATTCAATGCCCTGGGCTTGCAGCTGAGTGCTCATCGGCGGATAGACGTTGGCATCGGAGCCCGTCACGTGATGGCCCAACTCCTTGGCCAGAACCGCCATTGACCCCATGAAAGTGCCGCAGATACCAAGAATATGAATGTGCATAGTCGACCTCGTAAAACATGGCCGCAGGTTAGCTTAGGGAGGGGAAAATCGCACCTTGTGTTTCAGTATATGAAGACGCCTTCGCGAGCAGGCTCGCTCCCACAAGGCCTGCGCAGACCCTGTGAGAGCGAACCTGCTCGCGAAGGGCGCGGCACGGTCTACCGGGCAATCCCGTGTTTACGCAGCTTCCGATAGAGGGTGTTTCGACTGACCCCCAACTGCTCAGCCGTGTGAGTCATATGCCAGCGCGTCTGCCCCAGCGCCGTGAGCAACGCCAGCCGTTCGGCATCTTCCAGTGGATGCTCCGATGGCTCCTCGATAGCCTGTGCCACCGCCGGCCTGGCCGAACGAATCATCGCCGGCAAATCCTCCAGCCCGATCCGCCCGCCCTCACACAACGCCGACAACGTACGCAGCACATTTCGCAACTGCCGCACGTTGCCCGGCCAGGCAAACCCCAATAAGGCCTCCCGCGCCGGCCCGTCGATCAACACCGTTTCTCCGCCCGCCTCCTCGGCCAGCAAAAAATCGAGCAACCGAGATTTGTCGCTACGATCACGCAAGGCCGGCAACGCGACTTCCAGCCCGTTGAGGCGGTAATACAAATCCTCACGGAAGCTGCCGTCCTGCACACGATCCAGCAAGTTGCGGTGAGTGGCGCTGATGATCCGCACATTCACCGCTTCCGGTTCGCCACCGATCGGCACCACTTGCCGGTCTTCCAGCACCCTCAGCAAGCGCGTCTGCAAGGCCAGTGGCATGTCACCGATTTCATCGAGGAACAACGTCCCGCCGTCGGCCTGTTGCAACTTGCCGCGCATGCCTTCTTTGCGCGCACCGGTAAAGCTGCCGCCGCGATATCCGAACAGCTCGCTTTCGATCAGGCTTTCGGGAATGGCCGCGCAATTGAGGGCGACAAAGGCTTTCTCCGCCCGCTGGCTGGCGTGGTGCACCGCTTTGGCAAAGGCCTCCTTGCCGGACCCGGTTTCGCCGTTGATCAGCAGCGGCACGTCGCGCTCATAGACGCGCAAGGCCTTGCGGAAGTCCGCCTGCAACGTCGCGTCATCCAGGCAAATGCCCGACAGGCGCGGCGCTTGTGCAACCTTGGCCGCTGGCACCATCGGAATCGGCAGCGGTCGCCGTGCCTCACCGCGCAATACCGCGAACAGCTTGCGACCATCACGGGTGCGCAACGGCCAACTGGCGGCGGCATTGGTGCTCGCGCGTCCGAGCAACTCATCGAGCGAGCAATCGAAAAACGCCTCAACCGGCTTACCCAGCAACCCGCCACGAATATGTCCCAACAGGTTCAGCGCACTCTGATTGACCGCGCAAATGCGCCCTTCCCCGTCGAACGCCAGCAACCCTTCGCTGAACAAACCGACGGACTCGGCCTGCAAGTGAAAACGCAGCAACCATTGATTGTCGAAGCAGCGCAGGAAGTAGCAACTCTCGATCATCTTCGCCGACAGATTGACCAGCGCCATGGTGTGGAACTGGCTTTGCCGCGACACATCACGCCGCGCCGACGACACGTCGAGCACCGCCAGCAATTCGCCATGGGGATCGAAGACCGGGCTCGCCGAGCAGGTCAGGCCGGTGTGGCGGCCGCGAAAGTGTTCGTCCTGATGGATGGTCAGCGACTGACGTTCCACCAGGCAGGTGCCGATACCATTGGTGCCTTCGCAGGCCTCGCTCCAGTCGGCACCGAGCCAGAGGCCGGCACGCTCGAAAATCTGCCGCTCGGAGGGCGCGGTGACGCAGTTGAGGATCACGCCGCGGGCGTCGGTCAGCAGCACTGCATGGCCGGCGCCGGAGAGTTGTTGATGCAGGCTGGTCATTTCATTGCCGGCGATGTGCAGCACTTGCTGCAAGCGCTCGCGGCTTTCCAGGACACGGCCATGTTCCAGCACCGTCGGCGCGATGCTCAGGGCCGGATCGAGGTGATAGTCCTCAAGGCAGCGCAGCCAGGAACGGGCGATGGACGGATCACTGCCAGGACCGTGGAGGTGGGTCTTGCCCTGAGTCACCGTCAATACTTGCTGGGCATGGCGACTCAAATGATTGTCGTGCATTTCTTATTATTCTCCCCGGGGCTCGGCGTCCCGTGCATGAGGTGATGCCGAGCATCCTCCAGCCCGGCCCGCATTGCAATGCCTGCAAGACCGGTTGGTCACGAGCTGTGCCACAAAGGGTACAAAGTGTCACCATGGCTGTACCGAAAGCGTCACAGGCGCTGCCCGCCCGTCCGACAAAAACCTCGCAAGGCCTTGATTTACCTGACATGCAAGGCACTGGCCCGGCCCTTGCTCTACGCTTAAAGCAAGCGCACATGCGCGACTCCCTATAAGCACAAAAGCAAGGAGAGACCACCATGCGTTACGCTCACCCCGGTACTGAAGGCGCTATCGTTTCGTTCAAAGCCAAATACGGTAACTACATCGGCGGCGAGTTCGTCGCGCCTGTCAAAGGTCAGTACTTCACCAATACCTCGCCAGTGAATGGCCAACCGATTGCCGAATTCCCCCGTTCCACGGCCGAAGACATCGACAAGGCCCTGGACGCTGCCCACGCCGCTGCCGATGCCTGGGGCGCCACGTCCGCCCAGGCGCGCTCGCTGGTGCTGCTGAAAATCGCCGACCGCATCGAACAGAACCTGGAGCTGCTGGCGATCACCGAGTCCTGGGACAACGGCAAAGCCGTGCGTGAAACCCTCAACGCCGACATCCCGCTGGCCGCCGACCACTTCCGCTACTTCGCCGGCTGCATTCGCGCTCAGGAAGGCAGTGCTGCCGAAATCGACGGCAACACAGTGGCCTATCACATCCATGAACCCCTGGGCGTGGTCGGGCAGATCATCCCGTGGAACTTCCCGATCCTGATGGCCGCCTGGAAACTCGCCCCGGCTCTCGCCGCTGGCAACTGCGTGGTACTCAAACCCGCCGAGCAAACCCCGCTGGGCATCACCGTGCTGCTCGAACTGATCGGCGACCTGCTGCCACCCGGCGTGCTGAACATCGTCCAGGGTTTCGGTCGCGAAGCCGGCGAAGCGCTGGCCACCAGCAAGCGCATCGCCAAGATCGCTTTCACCGGCTCGACCCCGGTCGGCTCGCACATCATGAAATGCGCGGCGGAAAACATCATTCCGTCCACTGTTGAACTGGGTGGCAAGTCGCCAAACATCTTCTTCGAAGACATCATGAAGGCCGAACCGTCCTTCATCGAGAAGGCCGCCGAAGGCCTGGTGCTGGCGTTCTTCAACCAGGGCGAAGTCTGCACCTGCCCATCCCGCGCCCTGGTGCAAGAGTCGATCTACGACGAATTCATGCAAGTGGTGATGAAGAAGGTCCTGCAAATCAAGCGTGGCGACCCGCTGGATACCGACACCATGGTCGGCGCCCAGGCGTCCGAGCAGCAATTCGACAAAATCCTTTCGTACCTGGAAATCGCCAAGGGCGAAGGCGCCGAGCTGCTGACTGGCGGCAAGGTGGAAAAACTCGAGGGTAGCCTGGCAAGCGGGTATTACATCCAGCCGACCCTGCTCAAGGGCACCAACAAAATGCGCGTGTTCCAGGAAGAAATCTTTGGCCCGGTGGTGAGCATCACCACCTTCAAGGACGAAGCTGAAGCCCTGGCCATCGCCAACGACACCGAGTTCGGCCTGGGTGCCGGCCTCTGGACCCGCGATATCAACCGCGCCTACCGCATGGGCCGTGCCATCAAGGCCGGCCGGGTGTGGACCAACTGCTACCACCTGTACCCGGCGCACGCCGCGTTCGGTGGTTACAAGAAGTCCGGCGTCGGTCGTGAAACCCACAAGATGATGCTCGACCACTATCAGCAGACCAAAAACCTGCTGGTGAGCTACGACATCAATCCGCTGGGCTTCTTCTAAAAACCGGGGGCGACACAGGTGTTTCTGTGTCGCCCTTTCTACCGCCTTCGCGAGCAAGCCCGCTCCCACAGGTTTTTGTGGTGAATCCACCTTTTGAGACCTGACACAGAACCCTGTGGGAGCGAGCTTGCTCGCGATGGCATCCTAAATGACTCAACACTCAAGGCCTGGCCGCTCTGGCACGGGCCTTGCCTACCCATCATTCAGGATTTGCACCCAACCCGTCGTACCCGAAAGTCCAAAAGATCGAACAATAAAAATTAGAGAGGACTTATGACTACTTCTTCCACACAGCTCAAACCCACACTCGGCACCCTGCATTTATGGGGTATTGCCGTCGGCCTGGTGATTTCCGGCGAGTACTTCGGCTGGAGTTACGGCTGGGGCACCGCAGGCACGCTGGGTTTTCTCGTCACCGCGTTGATGGTGGCGACGATGTACACCTGCTTCATCTTCAGCTTCACCGAACTGACGACGGCGATTCCCCACGCTGGCGGACCGTTTGCCTACAGCCGCCGGGCCTTTGGTGAGAAAGGCGGGTTGATCGCCGGCATCGCCACCCTGATCGAATTCGTCTTTGCGCCACCGGCCATCGCCATGGCCATCGGCGCCTACCTCAACGTGCAATACCCGGAACTTGACCCGAAAATCGCCGCTGTTGGCGCCTATTTCGTGTTCATGGGCCTGAACATCCTCGGCGTCAGCATCGCGGCCACCTTCGAGTTGGTGGTCACTGTGCTGGCGGTCGCCGAATTGCTGGTGTTCATGGGCGTGGTCGCCCCGGGCTTCAGCTTCAGTAACTTCGTACTCAATGGCTGGTCCGGTTCGAACGAGTTCACGATGGGCTCGATTCCCGGTATTTTCGCCGCCATTCCCTTCGCGATCTGGTTCTTCCTCGCCATCGAAGGCGCGGCCATGGCCGCCGAGGAAGCCAAGGACCCGAAACGCACGATCCCCAAGGCCTACGTCAGCGGCATTCTGACCCTGGTGTTCCTGGCCATCGGCGTGATGGTGATGGCCGGCGGCGTCGGCGACTGGCGTCAATTGTCGAACATCAACGATCCGTTGCCCCAGGCGATGAAAGCCGTGGTCGGCAATAATTCGACCTGGATGCACATGCTGGTATGGATCGGTCTGTTCGGCCTGGTGGCGAGCTTCCACGGGATCATTCTTGGCTATTCCCGGCAGTTCTTCGCCCTGGCTCGCGCCGGTTACTTGCCCAAAGGCCTGGCCAAACTCTCGCGCTTCCAGACGCCGCATCGGGCGATTCTGGCCGGTGGCGTGATCGGCATCGCGGCGATCTACAGCGACGGCCTGGTCAACCTGCAAGGCATGACCCTGACGGCGGCGATGATCACCATGTCGGTATTCGGCGCCATCGTGATGTACATCATCAGTATGCTGAGCCTGTTCAAGCTGCGTAAGACCGAACCGAACCTGGAGCGCACCTTCCGCGCGCCGGGCTATCCGATCGTGCCGGGGATCGCGTTGTTCCTGGCGGTGGTGTGCCTGGTGGCGATGGCCTGGTTCAACACCCTGATCGGCCTGGTTTTCCTCGGCTTCATGGTTGCCGGTTACCTGTACTTCCAGTTGACCGCCAAGCAACGTTCCGAGGCACCGGCAGACGCTATGCTCGAAGGTATATGAATGCACCGGCGCCGGGCCCCGAGCCTGGCGCCTGCATTATTGAAGTGCATGCAATTCCCCACAGAAAAGCGGATCGAATTTTTGAATTGATCAGGAGGCCCCGCCCCATGGCCGTATATGCCCATTCCGTCGGCGCCCAGACCTATCGCTTCGACAGCCTCAAGGATGTGATGGCCAAGGCCAGTCCGGCGCGTTCCGGGGATTTTCTGGCCGGTGTCGCGGCCCTCAATGACGGCGAGCGCGTCGCGGCACAGATGACTTTGGCCGACATCCCGCTATCCCACTTCCTGCAGGAAGTGTTGATTCCCTATGAGTCCGATGAAGTCACCCGACTGATCATCGACACCCACGACAAACAAGCCTTCGCGGTCGTCAGCCACCTTACCGTCGGCGGCTTTCGCGACTGGCTGCTCAGCGATGCCGCCGACGAGCCGGTCCTGCGCGCCCTCGCCCCTGGCCTGACTCCGGAAATGGCCGCCGCCGTGTCGAAGATCATGCGTGTGCAGGATCTGGTGCTGGTGGCGCAGAAAATCCGCGTGGTCACGCAGTTTCGCGGCACCCTGGGCCTGCGCGGTCGCCTGTCCACGCGCTTGCAACCGAATCACCCCACCGACGAACCGGCCGGCATCGCCGCGAGCATTCTCGACGGCCTGCTGCACGGCAACGGCGATGCCATGATCGGCATCAACCCGGCCACCGACAGCATCGCCTCGATCTGCGCCATGCTGGAGATGCTCGACGCAATCATCCAGCGCTACGAAATCCCGACCCAGGCTTGCGTGCTGACCCATGTCACCACGTCGATCGAAGCGGTAAATCGCGGTGTACCGCTGGACCTGGTGTTCCAGTCGATCGCCGGCACCGAAGCGGCCAACGCCAGTTTCGGCATCAACCTCAATATATTGCAGGAAGGTTACGACGCAGGATTGAGCCTCAATCGCGGCACGCTGGGCCAGAACCTGATGTACTTCGAAACCGGCCAGGGCAGCGCCCTGTCGGCCAACGCCCACCATGGCGTCGATCAGCAAACCTGCGAAACCCGGGCCTATGCCGTGGCGCGGCATTTCAAACCGTTCCTGGTCAACACAGTCGTAGGCTTCATTGGCCCGGAATACCTGTACAACGGCAAACAGATCATCCGCGCCGGCCTGGAAGACCACTTCTGCGGCAAATTGCTCGGTGTGCCCATGGGTTGCGACATCTGCTACACCAACCACGCCGAAGCCGACCAGGACGACATGGACACCCTGCTGACCCTCCTGGGCGTCGCCGGGATCAACTTCATCATGGGCATCCCCGGCTCCGACGACATCATGCTCAATTACCAGACCACCTCGTTCCACGATGCGCTCTACGCTCGGCAGACCCTGGGGTTGAAGCCCGCTCCGGAATTCGAACAGTGGCTGGCGAAAATGGGCATTTTCACTCAAGCCGATGGCAGGGTTCTCTTCGGCGACAGCCTGCCGCCAGCCTTCCGGCAGGCCTTGGCGCAACTGGGATGAGCATTGATATGGATAAACTACCCTTCGATCCACACAACCCCTGGTTGGAACTGCGGCGCCTGACGCCAGCGCGAATCGCTCTGGGCCGCACCGGCACCAGCATTCCCACCCACGCGCAACTGGACTTCCAATATGCCCACGCTCAGGCGCGGGATGCGGTGCACTTGCCGTTTGACCATGCCTCCCTCGGCGCGCAATTGGCCGAACGTGATCGCGAGTGTCTTTTGCTACACAGTGCTGCGACGGATCGCAACACGTACCTGCAACGCCCCGATCTGGGGCGAAAACTCAGTGATGCATCGGCGCAGACCCTGCGTGATTACGCGACGGCCCATCCGGGAGGCGTGGATCTGGTGATTGTGGTCGCCGACGGCCTGTCGGCATTGGCCGTTCATCGCCATACCCTGCCGTTTTTGACACGCCTCGAAGAGCAAATGGCAGGCGACAGCTGGACTGTTGCGCCAGTCATACTCGTGGAACAGGGCCGGGTAGCCGTCGCCGATGAGATCGGTGAGTTACTTGGCGCAAAAATGACCGTGATTCTCATCGGCGAACGCCCTGGCCTCAGCTCCCCGGACAGCCTCGGTTTATATTTCACCTACAATCCCAAGGTCGGCCTTACCGATGCCTACCGTAATTGCATCTCCAATGTCCGGCTTGAAGGGCTGAGCTACGGCATGGCGGCACACCGTTTGCTGTATTTGATGCGTGAAGCCTGCCGGCGGCAGTTGTCAGGGGTCAATCTGAAGGACGAAGCGCAGGTTCAGACACTGGAGTCGGACACAGGAGGCGACATGAAAGGTAATTTCCTGCTCGGCCCCCCGAATGCCTGAACCACCTCCGCATTGCACATTCGTACCAGTTTCAGGCAGGATCGTTGCGCGGCCGCCAAGGGTTTCCCATCGCCGTCAGAGACGTAAGACAGCCACTTGAAGACGAGACCTACCATGCGGATTATTCAAGCGACCCTCGAACACCTGGACCTGCTGACCCCGTTGTTCGTCAAATATCGCGAGTTTTATGGTTCCCTGCCGTATCCGGACTCGTCCCGGGCGTTCCTCGAAAAACGCCTGCGTCGCAAGGAGTCGGTGATCTACCTGGCCCTGTCCGATGACGACAGCAACAAACTGATGGGTTTCTGTCAGCTTTACCCGAGCTTCTCTTCGCTTTCGCTCAAACGTGTGTGGATCCTCAACGATATTTATGTCGCCGAGGACGCCCGCCGCCAGTTGGTGGCCGACAACCTGATCCGCACCGCAAAAAAAATGGCCAAGGAAACCAATGCCGTGCGCATGCGTGTTTCCACCAGCAGCAACAACAAAGTCGCGCAGAAAACCTACGAGTCCATCGGATTCAAGGAAGACACCGAATTCAAGAACTATGTGCTGCCGATCAGCGACGAACTCTGAATCACCTGCACCCTGCTCGCGATGGCATCGACCGGACTAGACTGGCCCAACGATGCGCCGGCATCGCGAGCAGGCTTGCTCCCACCTGTTCGTTATCAAACATCAGCCCTGCGATGAAATTCCCCGCTACAATCTCGACGCGATTTTCACCTCTCGCCTCGTATAATCCCGATATTCCCGGCTTGTAAGAAAAACTACCCCTATCCGTAGTCTTACGCGAAGTCATCCGCACAGGCCTGCTGAGTCGGGCCGTCACCACAGGTGCTATCCATGGATTTCAACCCGATCGACATTGTCCTGCATCTCGACGTCTACCTCGACATGCTTGTAACCAACTACGGGGCATGGATCTACGCCATTCTGTTTATGGTGATCTTCTGTGAAACGGGCCTTGTGGTCATGCCCTTCCTGCCGGGCGACTCCCTGCTGTTCATCGCCGGTGCCGTGGCAGCCGGTGGCGGCATGGACCCGGTACTGCTCGGCGGCCTGCTGATGCTGGCGGCGATTCTGGGCGACAGCACCAACTACATCATCGGACGAACGGCGGGTGAAAAACTGTTCAGCAATCCGAATTCGAAGATCTTCCGTCGCGACTACCTGCAACAAACCCACGACTTCTACGACAAGCATGGCGGCAAAACCGTGACCCTGGCGCGCTTCCTGCCGATCATCCGCACCTTTGCACCGTTCGTCGCCGGTGTTGGGAAAATGCCTTATCCGCGGTTCTTCGCCTTCAGCGTCTTTGGCACCGTTCTGTGGGTCGGCGGGCTGGTGACGCTCGGTTACTTCTTCGGCAACGTACCGTTCATCAAGAAGAACCTGTCGCTGCTGGTAGTCGGCATCATCCTGCTCTCGCTGGTGCCGATGATCATTGGCATGGTGCGTAACCGCCTCGCCGGCTCGAGTTCCAAAGCCGAATCGCGCTGACACGATGTGGTCCCTGAGCGCCTGGCGTCGCCGGCGCACTCTGGCGAAGCACCCGATTGCCGATGACATGTGGCAACGGGTGCGCCATCACCTGAGCTTTCTCGATGGCATCAGCGCCGCCGAAGACCAATGGCTGCGCGAAGCCTGCGTGCTGTTCCTCGAAGACAAGCACTTGAGCGCCCTGCCCGGTGTCGAACTGCATCAGGAACAACGCTTGCTGCTTGCGGCCCAGGCGCAATTGCCGCTGCTGCACCTCGGCGACCTGAACTGGTATCAGGGCTTCCACGAAATCATCCTCTACCCCGACGACTTCCTCAGCCCCCAGCGCCATCGCGATGCCAGCGGCGTCGAGCACGAATGGGACGGTGAGCACAGCGGTGAAGCCTGGCAGCAAGGCCCGATCATCCTCGCCTGGCCCGGCGTAATGGCCAGTGGTGGCTGGGAAGGCTACAACCTGGTGATCCACGAACTGGCACACAAGCTCGACATGCTCAACGGCGTCGCCAACGGCCTGCCGCCATTGCATCCCGACATGCGCGTCAGCGACTGGGCCAGCGTCATGCAAGAGGCCTACGACGACCTCGACCGGCAACTGGAACGCAATCCCGATGCCGAAACAGCCATCGACCCGTATGCCGCCGAGAACCCTGCCGAGTTCTTCGCCGTCACCAGCGAATACTTCTTCAGCGCCCCGGATTTGCTCCACGAGGCTTATCCACAGGTGTACCAGCAGTTGAAGCTGTTCTATCGCCAGGACCCGTTGGCGAGGTTGAAGCAACTTCAGGCGCATGACCCTGTCTATCAGGCACACCAGTGAGCGCCATACGACTTCTGGTCCATGGCGTCGACACGGGAATATGCCTATAATCGCCGCCACTTTTTGGTCAATCCGGCCAAGTGTTTTTGGTCAACTAACGGGGGCAACGCCCAATGAGCTACAGCAAGATTCCGGCTGGCAAAGACCTGCCGAACGACATCTACGTCGCGATCGAGATTCCGGCCAACCACGCGCCGATCAAATACGAAATCGACAAAGACAGCGATTGCCTGTTCGTTGACCGTTTCATGGCCACCCCAATGTTCTACCCGGCCAACTACGGTTACATCCCGAACACCCTGGCTGACGACGGTGATCCCCTCGACGTGCTGGTCGTAACCCCTTACCCGGTTGCTCCAGGTTCAGTGATCCGCGCCCGTCCGGTCGGCATCCTGAACATGACCGACGACGGCGGCGGTGATGCCAAAGTCATCGCAGTCCCACACGACAAGCTGTCCCAGCTGTACGTCGATGTGAAGGAATACACCGACCTGCCAGCGCTGCTGATCCAGCAGATCGAGCACTTCTTCGCGAACTACAAAGATCTCGAAAAAGGCAAATGGGTGAAGATCGAAGGCTGGGCCGGCGCAGACGCCGCCCGCGAAGCGATCACCAAGTCGGTTGCTGCCTACAAAGGCTAAGCTCGGCTGCTGGCTTTTAGCTGTAAGCGGCAAGAAAAACCCCGGGTAATCCGGGGTTTTTTGTGGGTGCTTGATAAGCACGCCAAACACCCCGTTTAAATAGACCCTCCAATGGTTTTTGCTTGTTTAAAATTCCCCAAGAGCGTCTTACATCCAGTCGTAAATTTCCCGCGAAATTTGAACGAGGCGTTTATTCAAACCCTTGTTAGCCGCCAGTAGACTCGCGTTCATGAAAAAGAACACTAGCGGCCCACGCTTCAAAGCGCTCCTCGAAGCAGCGAACATCACGACCACCGGATTTGCCGAATTCCTGGATACGGCTCCGCAAAATGTACATAACTGGTACACCCGCGGTGTGCCTGCCCATTGCATGGAGGAAGTCGCTCGAAAACTCTCCGTCAGCAGCGACTGGCTGAAAACCGGTGAAGGCTCGAAAGATGCCCAACATCTGCGCCTGCTCGACGAAACCGGCAACACCTTCGATGCCCAGACCATCCGTGGTGTCTACACGGTCATCGAGCCTGTCGACGTCGAACTGCCATTCCTCAAGGAAGCTGTCACCGCCCCGGGCTCCAACAAAACCCACGTCATAGAAGACTCCGAGAAATCCATCCGTCTGCCCCGCAGCCACCTCGACTCCCTGGAAATCAACCACGCCGACGCCATCTGCGCCCTGATGAGCGGCAACAGCATGGGTGAGAAAATCGAAGACGGTTCAACCCTGGCGATTGACCGTGGCCTGACCCAGATTGTCGATGGCGAGATCTACGCCATCGAACATGACGGCATGCTGCGCATCAAGTACCTGCACCGACTACCGGGCAACTCCCTGCGACTGCGCAGCCACAACCGCGCCGAATACCCGGATGAAATATTCAGGACCGCACAAATCGAAGAGCAGAACATCAGGGTACTGGGCTGGGTATTCTGGTGGTCGACCCTGAACAAACGACGGCCGACGGTGCCGTTTCTTTAAGCACTCCAGAACGCCCATCGGCCGCCCACCCGGGTGGCCAAACGGCTCTGCCCGGCACTTCCCGCTGGGAATTTCCATCAAACCTGCGTATGCTGCGCCCCACATTTGCGCATCGATCCGCCCTGCGGCTCAGATGCTCTGGCCTGACAGATGACTTTCTCACCAGGTCCCACAGCCGGACGCAAGATCCGGGTGTACGTTTTGAAGGCTGGCGCGGTTTACCAAAAATGATCCAAGCCAGTCCCCGAGAAGCCGGCCACAAGCCGGCTTTTTAATGCCTTTTTGAAAGCCACCCTCATCTACTGAAAACCGCGATCGCCTTGCTAGATCAAGGGTTTCGGCCTATTTTCGTTCCTGTGAATTCCGTTTTGATCCGAGGCGTTCCACGTATAAGTGGGGAACAAGTGGGGGAACAGAGGGCGAAAAAATGGGCAAACTGACCGCCAATCAAGTCAAAAATATGGTTGAGGCTGGGACGTACGAAGACGGTGACGGGCTTCGTCTTTTGGTGAAACCCTCAGGACGAAAAACCTGGGTACTCCGCTTTCAATTGAATGGAAAACGCAGGGAGATGGGTCTGGGAAGCTACCCTCAGCTCGACCTGAAAAAAGCCCGTGCAGCCGCCTATGAAAATAAAGTTCATATCCTCAACGGCACTGATCCACTCGCGAAACGACAGGTGGAACAAGCCGCTCAGCGGGAAGCAACACGCCGGGAACTGGCGCAGTTGATTGCCTTCGAGAAGCTGGCCTCTGACTACCGAGACGCCCATGGATCAAGCTGGTCGGCGAAATGGCGCAAGGGCTGGCTGAGGAAACTTGAGCTCTATGCTTTCCCTACAATAGGGAAGCTGTCAGCCGACCAGATCGAGACCAAACATCTGATCAAGGCGTTACAGCCAATCTGGTCAATCAAAACACGGACGGCAGACGAGGTTCGAGGGCAAATCGAACAGATACTCGATGCCGCAAGAGCGCGGGGGCTCAGGACTGGAGAAAATCCGGCTCGCTGGCGCGGCCATCTGGAAAATCTCCTCAGCCGCAATGAGAAGAAGAAGGCACGTAAACGCCAACATCACCCGGCATTGAAATGGCAGGACCTACCAAGACTCATGGAAATCCTGCACAAGGATTCCAGCCACGTTTCTATCGCGACTCAATTGCTGATCCTGTCTGGCGCCCGCTCACACATGGTCCGATTCGCACGTTGGGATGAATTCGACCTTGAGGCAGGCCGCTGGTCGTTACCCGACGAACGAATGAAAACCCGTCAAGCCTTCGCGATCCCACTCGCCCCCGAGGCCGTTTCATTGCTGAAGAATCTCCCGACGTTAAGCCGCGAGAGCCCATACGTGTTTCCAGGTCGCGGCCGAAGCGGGGTCATGCATGCCAACGGTATTCGTAACTTGTTGCACGCTCTCGGCTATGAAAGCATCACTCGACACGGGTTTCGTTCAACTTTCCGAGACTGGGCGGGCGAGCAGACCAACATTCCGCGAGAGATTTGTGAACTGGCACTGGCTCATGATGAGCGAGGTGAAACAGAGAGTGCGTACTCTCGCTCTGATTTCTTCAATAAACGTCGAGAATTGATGGAGCTTTGGGCGCGGTACGCTACGTCTAAAGTGAGCAGCGATACTACCACTTACAATGAGTAGCTTTGGAATTACCATTCCGCGACGTCAAAGACTTCCTGCTTTTTTTTAGTCAGCGCCTATTGAAAAAATCCGTATACGATAGCTTAAGCGATCTTCAAGTTTAGCTGCGGATTCTTTCCAAGCAGAAGCTATACACCCGCAAGCACCGCACATAAAGACTTTTAACCTATACGGACTTATATAACCTACACATCTAAACCAGGGCAGGCACTAGCCCACCCTGACAAGTAAAAACAATAAATCACCATATTTAGTAGAGTAAATCTTTCCCTTTACCAGTCAAAAAGGCTTTGCCATCACGCTCTTCAAAAAAACCATCATCTATCAAGGAGTTTATGGCTGGTTCCAACGCATCGCGCTGCTTTGGATTTAAGTTTATTGTTTTGTGAAGCAAAACATTTGTCGGTAAAACGTGCCCTTCATCTAGACGCAGCTCCCGAGCGAGGGAAACTATATAATTTTTCATTTCCTCTAGCGGAGAAACCTGTTGTGCATTGATACTGTTCATCATGTCAGAAATTTTCATTTTACTTCTCAACCCTCAACTTAGCGTGAATTTTACAAAAAATATTGCATATCATAATAGCGCATTTAGCTCAACGAATAAAAACACCTCTCTTCGACCCTCATTTTTTAGCAGCATAGTTTGAAATCCCTACAGACCTGCCAAAAAATTTTTACCTACTTTAGCCTTACCACGATATTCAGCTAAAGGCACCCCGTATCCGCCACTACAACCGAGCTTGGTCTTTTGGCTGATTCTAACCGATCGTTTTCAAAACCGACGACCTTGAGTCCTTCCAGACCAGTCATTACAAATCCGAGCAAACCTACAGGAGTCACTGGCGGAGACATAACTCTGCCGGATATTGCTATTTAACAAAATAGCCCCCACCGCCTGTCAAAGTCTCCATCGAAATTCGTTGGGTATCCGGAGACTTTCAAGGAGCCCAATCATCCAATCCGCTCTCCGTCCCGAACAACCGCCTACTAGAGCCTATCGACCTATCAAGGATTCGCGACATATTGAATGTCACAGCCAAGCCTCTGAACCGCGCACCCTTAAATAGCAAAATAGCCATTTGATCACTCGGAAATAAAGAGTTGGGAGAATGGATGTAGTTCGATGGCGCGCTGTCGCCTTCATGCTCCCTCCTCCTCGATCCTTGTTTCCGTACAATTTAACGATTAACCTTTTACCGCCGCGGTCAATCCCGCAGCCAGGTGTCAGAACCTGATTCGTTCGAGGCGCATAGCGCCATAGCTAGTAGAAAGTGCTTACAAAGGCTTAGCTGCTGCTTTTCTATGGCGGTCCGTGCGGGACAGGCTTCGGCCTGGCCGGTTCCCTCGGACGCCGGTTTCTGACTCCCGTACGGTCCGCCACCCAATCGTGTCAGAACGAAGGGGTGGATGGTTCCTTAACCGTCCGAGGAGATAAGGAAAATGTCCTATCCCCCTTTTACGCCCGCGCACCACCCTTCGTGCTTAACCATCGTTGTTATCCAATGGGGAGGACTTCCCTATGCTTGATCACTCCTTGCTAAACAGCCTACCCAAACCCAAAAGCATCGACACCTCGTCGTTGAGTCAAGAAGAGGCCGCCGCTACGTTGCTCCGATCAGCGTGCCTTCGCCTGAACGGCGCACAGAGCCTGATTTTGCACGCCACGGAACAGCAAGATTTGGTGGTTGAACTGCTGGACGATGCGGCAGTGCTGTATGACATGGCCTTCCAACGATTACTGGGACGGCCGCCCGAGCGCGCGAGGCGAAAACATAAAGAGTACTACTCGATTCCCGCAGCAGATGGCAGACCCGGCATCCGAACGCCTTGGGGTAGCGACTACGCCCCCATGATCGAAGACGGCGTGCGATGTGCAGAAGAGTGGCTGAAGGACTCATTGTCACTTCCCCTTTGGTGGGCCCTTTCCCACCACCGTAAAAGACATTGGGCGGGCGATTGCCAGGACTCCTTCGAGGCAGGCTTCTTGTTACGTTTGCAGCAACGACTGGTGCAATTACAGTCTTCTCCACCTCCCGCATCCACCCGCTTTGAAGCATGAGAATCAAAGGGCCAGACACGTCTGGCCCTTTGCGTTTTTACTCAAAAAGCTCCGGCCAAGTGAGCTTGCTCACGCCGCCTGCCGGAGATTTAACCTAGCGATATCAAGATCACCACGACATTCAAGCGCTATGCATTCCTCGCATCTCCGTGGGATTCATAGGAACGACGACGGTGGGCTGACCTTCCACTTCTCCTACCGGCAAACAGCTAATTGCTAAGGATACTGGCGACAGCGGCGACAGCGGCGACAAGCCCCGTCAGCCGTGGCTTTGAGGCTGGCGACACCTATGGCGACAGTCGCCACTTTTGTCGCCGGCGTCGGTTAACGGCTTGACCGATTTTATTCACAGGCGTAGTTACTGGCGCATGGATCGCTGTCGTTGACAGCACCAGCCCAGGTAGCCCGAACCTTCGAGGCTACGCCACACAGTGGTGGTTCAATCCTAAGTGCGATCAGCGTCCGGTGGCTCGCACGGTCACAATCCCCTTGTGATGGATGCCTACTCTTCCTGTGCGTCTGTGCCGCAGACTGTTTGCTTCTTCACTTCTGCCCTGCAGCAACCTCCTCCTTTGGCTCATCTCGCTGCGCCAGACTGCGCCCGTCTCTTTCTCCTGGAAAGAGACGGGCGCTCATCACCCTGCTGCAGCCTACGTCTGATCGGGCTTTGCGGCACTTCACCTCGTGACAATCGGCGTGACAAAACCGATTCGACACGTCTCGCATTAACGCTGGCGACGATGCCGCAGCCCAGGACAGGCTGCACCTGACTGACAGTCAGGCATGCCCCAATCACTACGTTAATGCCTTCACCCACCCATGGTCTCGCGGTACTGGATTCGTCAGCCGGTGCAGCCTCCACCCGCCCGCATCCTCGGATGCGTCCAGGAGGCCAGATTCATGGGAGTTGCCCAAGCTCTTGGTCGTAAAGAGCCGTCCGTTCCGCGTCAGTGAACACCCTCACAGGCCGCAGGGGCCTTTATCCCTGATAACACTCAACATCCGTGGCGGGAGTGTGAGGGCAACACTGGGATAACAGGAGAACGATGATGCTGCAATCAAGCTGGAGCTTGCCCCCCCAACCCTTGCTGGAGGCCAGCCAGGCGCCCTTGGATTATCCGGTGGCCGCCCTCGGTGATCTGCTCGGGCCGGCCGTCGAGCGCATGGCCGAGGTGATGGGTGTGCCGCAGGCCATGGCAGCGCAATCGGTGCTGGCAACCTCGGCCTTGGCCACTCAGGGGCATGCCAATGTGCAATTGGATGGCCGAGTTTATCCGCTGTCGCTGTACCTGCTCACCATTGCGGCTTCCGGTGACCGTAAGACGGCGGTGGATAAGCTGGCCTTGCAGTCAGCCCGCGAGTGGGAACGCCTGCAATGGCAGGCCTACCGCGAAAAACTCAGTCGTTACCGCGCCACGCTGGTGCAATCTCGGAAACAGATGGCAACGATCGATAGCTACACAGGCACGCCAATCCAGATAGAGCCAGAGCCCGTAGCGCCACGACTGATCAGCAGCGAACCGACCATCGAAGCCCTGACCAAAAGCCTGTGTTTGGGGCTGCCAAGCATGGGACTGTTCAGCGACGAGGGAGGCCAATTCCTCGGCAGTAGCACCATGAGCCGGGACAACCGCCTCAAGGCCGTGACCACCCTGTCCTCGCTGTGGGACGGTAACCCCATCGATCGCTCTCGTTCCATGGCCGGAGAAAGCCTGCGCGCCTATGACCGGCGCTTGAGCCTGCACTTGATGCTGCAACCTTACTTGGCGGGACAACTGCTCAAGGATCCGTTGCTCAACGGCCAAGGCATCTTCGCCCGTTGCCTGATCACCTGGCCACAGAGCTTGGCCGGACAGCGTTTTTATCAGCCGGTGGATCTCACCCAAGACATCAGCCTCAAACGTTACACCCAGCGAATCACCGACTTGCTGCAGCGCCCCTGGGCAGTTGACAGCGATGGCGCATTACAACCCAAAGCCCTGCCCTTGAGAAGCCTGGCTCGGCAAACCTGGATCAACCTGCACGACACCATCGAAGCCCAACTGGGCGAGTTCGACGAGTTGGCCAACGTGCGCCCCAGCGCCTCCAAGGCTGCGGACAATCTGCTACGGATCGCCGGCGTCTTTGCGGTACTGGAAGACCGCGACCTGATCGAGGTCACGCACATCCAGCGCGCTTCCTCGTTGATGGATTACTACCTGACCGAGATCCAACGGCTTACCGAGCAGGAACCGATCAACACCCTGCGGGAAGAAGCCGATCGGCTACTGCGCTGGCTGCAGGAAAAACAGTGGCCACCTTTCACAGTTCGAGATCTGTTGCGCAACGGCCCGCGCTTCGCACGCAAAAGCAGCCATCACACGTTAGCCCTGCTGGTCGAGTTGATCACCCATCAATGGCTGGGCACGGACGGACACTCCTTCGAGGTGCGCCATGTTTAGACTCAATGAAGCCCTACGCAACCGGCGCGCCCAGGCGAAAAACGCTCATCATTTACAACTTGTCGCCACCACTGTCGCCACTTTGTCGCCACGCTCCACGCCAGGTACCGCGGGGTTTGTCGCCACTGTCGCCGCTGTCGCCAAAAACCAAGGGGATAGCTCACACATCAGCGATCTGATTGAGCGCCTATACCAGGAAGGTGCCGAGTTGTTCTGCCTGGACAACCGGCTGTGTTTTCGCCCCAGTGACTGGGGCCAACTCCCCCGCGTGAACGGCCAGTGGCGCGAACTATTGGCTTACCTACACCAACAAGCGAAGGAGCTCCAGGATGGCCCTGGTCGGCAGACGTGACGGTCGCAACTTTGGTTATGGTCGCCAACTGAGCTACGCCGGTCCGCAGGCGCTCAAGGATCTGTTCGGCGGCGGCCATTTCGCCACGGTCAAAGCCCATAGTGATCGTTGGCTGGCGTTCGTTAAGTGGTGCCGGTCCGCTCAAGGCCCTGGCTACAACGATGCGCGGCAAATCGATCGGCAGACGCTCCTCAACTATGCCCAGTACCTGCGTCAGCAAATCGACCGCGGCGACCTCAGCATCGCCACCGCGCAAAACCGATTGTCCAGCGTCAACCGCACACTCGCGGCGCTGCGCGGTGATCAGTATGTGAAAGTCCCGAGCCCGAGCCAGACGTTAGGGCGGCAGCGCTCGACGATCCGCACCGTCGCGCCACAAGGGCAGGATCGACAGCAGATTGAGCGCATTACTCAGGCACTCCGCAATCAGGGAC
Source organism: Pseudomonas sp. GL-RE-26 (assembly GCF_019956275.1). Lineage (NCBI taxonomy): Bacteria > Pseudomonadati > Pseudomonadota > Gammaproteobacteria > Pseudomonadales > Pseudomonadaceae > Pseudomonas > Pseudomonas sp. GL-RE-26. Next base: position 107,749 of record NZ_JAHBDI010000055.1, on the reverse strand, counting down.
ACCATCGCATCTGCGCCATCGTGCACTTGGCCCGTGAAACCGGCATACGTTTGCGCGAAGCGATCCTGGCAGATCTGCCTCGATTACAACGTGAAGCCGAGAAGTTTGGTCGAATCAACATTCAGGACGGCACCAAAGGCGGCCGTTCGGGAGCTTCAGCGCCGCGATGGGTCGAGGCTAATGAACAAGTGAAAAGGGCGTTACTGCTGGCTCAAAGCGCATCACCGACCGGCAGCCGCAACTTGCTGGCCCGAGATGAAAGCTACGCCACGTTCTTACAAAAAACCGTGCGCTCTGCCCGCGAAATACTGCATGAACAAGGGTTGAAGGGTTTTCATGAACTGCGAGCGGCCTACGCCTGCGAGCGTTACGAGCAGCTCACGGGCCACGCAGCACCAATCAATGGTGGTCCCGGCTATCGCGGTGACCGCGACCTTGATCAACGGGCGCGCCAACAGATCAGCGTTGAGCTCGGTCATCACCGCATCGATGTGGTTTCGGCCTACATTGGAGGCAGAGCGTGACCAAGCCCTTCGATATGGCACTGTTCCTGAACGGCGTGCTGAGCGGCTCGCAAGCCACACAGCACCGACACCTACGGCAAGCCCGATTCATACAAGCGGCCATCCAACAGCGATGGCAGCGAGACAATCCATGGACGTGGCGGAAAAAGCATCTCGCATGGTTCCTAAATAACAGACTGGAAAGTCGGGCAGAAGCAACGCGCTACCGCTACCGATTAACCATTCAGTTGATAGCGCTCCGTCTTGGAAAGCCATGTTTTCGTCCAAAAGCACTACAGAAGTACCCATTAGCAAAATAGAGAATCCATGTCCCTGACCCCAGGATAAATTAGCCAATCCGAGCAGCAGCAACCGACCAGTGTGGACAGTAGACAGAGCGATTGCAAAATAGTAGCGTTGCTGGCAATTGACATCGCACTAGACGCTTATGAGCTATCGACTCTGAAAATAAGGAACGGCACCCTCTGGACCAAAGGCGTGTCATGGAAAATGGCTCAAGTGCAGGAATTTTGGGATGAGCGCGATTGATTTTGCTGACGGATTAAACGAAAGAAAAATTTCTTTTTCACTTTTTCGAAATGCGTTACACCAGAACGACTTAGCCGCATCATTGGGCTGGGAACGCACTATCGACAAGCTTACTGAACACTTAAATTCGCCGAAAACCTCAGCGACTTACGCGACTGGCTTAGAGGCAGTCTATGTAGATCTGACGCTCAATGGCAACAAACTCATTAAGGTATTTAAACTACTTGGAGATTACGACGAGCTGATAAAACACTTCAGCATGGAGCTAGTTGAGAAAAAAACTATTTATGACAAAAGATTTCCGCTCCCTTTAGAGCATGATGATCTTGTAGCTGCGCCACTTACCTTATCCTGTGCCGATTACTACACCACCGAGGATAGATCGTCTTTCGTGTTTTGCTCCAAGCAATACGTAGTCGAGAAAGAAATACTTCCTGCCGAATCATTGACTGATAACGCCCAAAATGATTATGGTGATTTCGATGAGATTTACGGTGTTCGCAAAAGGGCTGTTCAACTATTTGACGTCGTTTGTGTTGACAGAGAAAGTGGTACTCTACAGATCCGTATGGACGGACTAGACGTACAAAAAACCAAAGACATTGAGCGTCGACTGCTAATATTAGAAAGTAAAGTTCTTCAAGTAATCGAGGCAGCTTTCGACGTCACCAAAATCATTTCGGGCGCCATAAATTTTTTTCCTTGCATTAAAAAACTCTACTCTTCTGGAGATGGAAGAATAGCCGAGATAGGCCATACAACAGATAGCGCCGGTGTTCATCGCGGCAAAATGCGTACCAAGCAACATGATTTCAGAGATGACACCTATCATGCTGGAGGGGTCGCGGGAATCGTTGAATTAAATCCTCACATGTTATCCAAATGCTGGAATAGCCCCTCTCGGCAGGGCTACGTTGAATTAGTGATCCCAGGAACTGTTGCCTTAACCAGTTCAGCAAATCCGACGATTGACACAGCCTTCGTCCTATCTTGCGCCTCAGATATAGACTATGATTTTGTCATGGACAAGATATTTGAATCAATGACACCATGAAGCTTGATTATGCGCTAGCAACTATCGCAGAGGACATTAGACCTTCTGAAAATCAGAAGGTTTTTGCTTGTCTAGCTGAATATGTTTTTGCGCACAAAAAAGACATCAAACATCTCACCTACTCTTCCATTGCACAAGTCATCGGCACACAGCGACCCGAAATGCTATTACAAGTTGCTCAATACCTTTCAGGAGAGAGGGTTAAGCTGCTTGAGATGAAGTTCGAGCTAATAATAGACGACAACATCATACCTCTCGATGACGAAACTGTTTACCATGCAGAAATAACAGGTTCGCTAATCCATCCTGATACTGGTTATCCGGTCAAAGATTATGACCGCTATATATATCCATATTTCATTCCTTCTAGAGAAATTGAGAATGGGTGAAACCGAGAGCAACATACTTGACAGATTCACCCTTAAAGACATCAAAGAACTTGCAGACCAGCTTGGTGTTGCTGGCCTCGCTGGCTCGATAAGACGATACACCGCGAGCACCTACCAACAATTCATAGACACCTTGTACTCTGACCTAAATAGTATAGTGTCCACATTACAAGAAAACCCCGAACTCAGAAAAGATGATGGTGAAGATAGACTTACCTTAGAAATTCTAAGCATCCTTCGAGGCATGGGTTACGCGGCAGGCCACGAGACTAAGATAGGAGGACATACAGATTTATCCGTCAGAGGAAAAAACAACTACCTCTGGATTGGAGAGGCTAAAATACATGGGTCGTACGATTATTTATTCCAAGGCTTCCAGCAACTGTGCACTCGCTACACCACCGGAGACACCAACCAAGATTGCGGAGCTCTTATTATATATATAAAAAACAAAAATTGTGCAGCCGTAGTTAAAGAATGGCGAGAGAGAATTACTGCCCAAGGGCTGACCAACCTCTCAATATCTGACTGCGAAGATAGGCCCGACTTTGTTTTTCATACAACGCACACCCACGAACGATCAGGCACCCCCTTCAATGTCAAACACATTGGCATAAGTTTATATTTCAACCCGCAGGACAAAGGTAAAGCCCCTATACCTTAACTCGAAGAAACCTGCCAGCAACCAATCGATTTCTTTCGGGTCGATATCCCTATCAATACTGGCGACCTTAATAAGTACTGATTTAGCCGCTTCGAACGAGTACCGGTCTTTCTTACAGACCGTATTCTTTGGGCCCTGACATATTTACCAAGGGCTACGCAGACAGAAACTTATCGAAGTCTAGAGGCGCCGAATTCGATACCAAAATCTATAACTAGCTGATCGACACTTAACTACCAGCAGGAGCACAGCTAATTTCCTGCAGACTTCCAGAGCAGCAGAATATCTAGGCTCTGTGTAACTTACCGTTCGTCTGGTGTCAGCACCATACAAAATACCTATTTAAGGCTCGTGCAAGGTGTGGCCCTTTTCCTTTCTGCCCAGCACTTTGTCCAGTGCTCATTCGCCACGGCAAGGAAATGATGCGCCAGGCCCGCGGCCTTGTCCGGCACTCCCTGAACGAATGGCGGCACTATACGGACAGGGAAGACCCGACCAATCGTGGACGCCACACACATCGCGTCCAGTACTGCCAGACAGCTTGCTGAGGCATCCTGAGTTAGAATCCCACCCATCATTTATATCCTCTGGGAATACGTCGCTCGCAGGGCGACGAAAAGGAAAACTGTAATGCCCCTCACGCTTCAGCAACTGGAACGTCACCTGTTCAAGGCCGCAGACATTCTGCGCGGCAAGATGGATGCCTCGGAGTTTAAGGAATACATCTTTGGCATGCTGTTCCTCAAACGCTGCTCCGACGTGTTCGAGGAGCGTTACGAGGAAGTCGTAGCGCAGGAAATTAACGCTGGCAAAAGCCAGGCCGAAGCATTTGTCTCTGCCGAGAATCCGCGCTGGTACAGGCGCGACGGCGCTTTCTGGGTGCCAAGTTCCTCGCGATTCAAGCACCTGCTCAACGAGGCGCACATCAATGTCGGCGATCTGCTAAACAAAGCGCTGGCAGGTATTGAGGCGAATAACGCTTCCCTGGAAGGGGTACTGGAACACATCGACTTCACCCGTAAGGTCGGCCAGAGCAAGATCCCCGATATTAAGTTGCGTCAGCTGATCAGCCATTTCAGTCTGGTGCCTCTATGCAACTCTGACTTTGAGTTTCCCGACCTGCTCGGCGCCGCCTACGAATACCTGATCGGCGAGTTCGCCGACTCTGCCGGCAAAAAGGGCGGTGAGTTCTACACCCCACGCTCGGTGGTTCGCTTGATGGTTCGCCTGCTCAAGCCGAAGTTGAAACACGACATCTACGACCCTTGCTGCGGCTCGGGCGGCATGCTGATTGCCGCCAAGGAACATATCGACGAGCACGGCGAGGATGGCCGCAAGGCCAACCTGTTTGGCCAAGAGTTTAACGGCACCGTCTGGTCCATCGCGAAGATGAACATGCTTCTGCACGGCATCAGCACCGCTGACCTGCAAAACGATGACACCCTGAGCGATCCACGCCATACGGAAGGTGGTGAGCTATTGCGCTTCGACCGCATCCTCACCAATCCGCCGTTCTCTATCAACTGGGGCCACACCGAGAAAGATGCCAATGGCCAGCCGGCGTGGAATCCGCAGTACCCTGAAAGGTTCAATTACGGTCAGGTACCGTTGGGATCTAAGAAGGCCGACTTGATGTTCCTTCAGCACATGCTCGCCGTCTGCCGCGACGAAGGTATGGTTGCCACAGTTTTGCCCCACGGAGTGCTGTTCCGTGGCGGAGAGGAGAAAGGCATCCGCGCCGGTATCATCGAGGACGATCTTCTCGAGGCGATTATCGGTCTGCCGGCCAACCTTTTTTATGGTACCGGCATCACGGCCTGCATCATGGTCCTTCGCCAACAGAAGCAGGAAGGTGCCAATCGCGTCAGCGGCAAGCCGACCGAGCGCCAAGGCAAAGTGCTGTTCATCAACGCCGACCGTGAATACTTCGAGGGGCGCGCGCAGAGCTTCCTCCTGCCCGAACATATCGAGAAAATCGCCACCGCCTTCGATGAATTCCGCCAGATTGACGGCCTATCCGAGATAGTGGACATCGCCACCCTCCGGGCCAACAACTACAACCTCAACATCCGTCGCTACGTGGACAACGCTCCACCACCCGAGCCTCACGACGTACGCGCCCACCTGCTCGGCGGCGTGCCCTGGGCCGAAGTGGCAGCTAAGGCTAGCCTTTTCAATGCCCACGGCCTCGACCCGCTGGATCTGTTTATTGACCGCGACGGGCGCTACTACGACTTCCGCCCCGAATTGGACAGCCGCCAGGCACTGAAACCGGCCATCGAAGGCAATGCCGGTCTGCAAGCCAAGGAAGCCTCTATTCGTAATACCTTCGAAAGCTGGTGGGGCGAGCACAGCCCGCGCATTACTGCCCTGGCTGGGCAAACGGACAACACCAGTAGCCTGGTCAGCCTGCGCAGCGAGCTGCTGCAGAGCTTCAGCCAGTCACTGGAAAGCATTGGCCTGCTCGACCCTTTCCAGGTGCGCGGCATAGTTGCCGGATTCTGGTACCAGAGTAAATACGACTTCCTCACCCTGATGGCCCGGGATAGCAAGAGCGTGATCGATGCCTGGCGTACCAGTATCGTCACTGCGCTGGAAGACAAAGCAAGCAAGGAGAGCCCGCTGGAGCACAAGCTGGTGAAGTTCCTACTCGGCTCCTTTGTGACCGAACTAGCCGAACTGGACACAAAGAAAGCCGAACTGGAAAGCCAGCTCAAGGCCTCCGTCCCAACCAAGAGTGAGGATGGCGAAGAAGCTGAAGGCGAAAACGAAGCAACCGAAGGAGACGAGGAAAACATCGTTGACGAAGCCCAGATCAAAGCCTGGAAGGTAGAACTGATCGAGGTGAAAAAACGGCTCAAGACCAAAAAAGAAAGCTTCAACAGCCATCTTAATCAGGCCGTCGATGGCCTGACGCCCAAGGCCGCTGCCGACCTACTTCTGACCATACTGCACAATGACATGCAGGCCATCGTCGAGCGCTACATTGCCGCCCAGCGGAAGCAGATAGTCGCCGCCTTCGACAACTGGTGGGACAAGTACCGGATAACGCTAACCGAGATTGAGCAAAAACGCGATGCAGCAGCGCTGACGTTGCAGGGGTTCTTGAGGGGATTGGGGTATGTCTGAGCAGTGGCTGACAGAGACTTTGGGGAAGTACTGCTACATCAAGGCTCGAATCGGCTGGAGAGGCTTGTCCTCATCCGAATACACCGAATCCGGCCCCTATTTGATCGCAGGCAAACATCTTGAGCGCGGGGTAATCGAATGGGAGAGCTGCGACCATATCTCAGACTTTAGGTATCAAGAGTCTTGGGAAATTGCACTATCCGAGGGCGATGTCATCTTGACCAAGGATGGGACCATCGGGCGTGTTGCTAGGGTTGATCAACTCCCAGGAAAAGCGACCATCAATGGCACGATGATGCTTTTGAGGCCACACAAAGAAATCGACTATCGCTTCCTATACCACGTGCTCAATGGTTACGGCTTCAAAAAACTTCTCGAAGATAAGGTTTCCGGAAGCTCTATTCCGCATATTTTCCAGCGAGACATGGTTACATTGCCGATCTCGTTTCCACCCCAAAATCATCAAAGAATATTGGCTAACGTACTTGACACTGTCGACACCGCCATCCGCGGAACAGAGGCAATCATCGACAAACTCAAGTCCGTCAAGCAGGGCCTGCTGCACGATCTACTGACCCGTGGCATAGACGCCAATGGCGAACTGCGCCCGTCCCAGAGCGAGGCACCACAGCTCTATAAGGCGTCGTCGTTGGGTTGGATTCCGAAGGATTGGTATGTCGAACAGCTTGAAAACCTTTTGGCGGATACTGACCCCGCTATGCGCTCAGGACCATTCGGTAGTGCACTTCTGAAGGATGAACTCGTTGAATCAGGCTTGCCGCTTTTGGGAATTGATAATGTACATACGGAGCGATTCGTAGCTGAATTCAAGCGCCTCGTAACACCTGCAAAATTTCTGCAGCTCTCGCGGTATGCCGTGAGGCCGGCCGACCTGATGATCACGATCATGGGGACAGTCGGTAGATGCTGCCTGGTTCCCGATGACATAGGCCAAGCATTGTCCTCGAAGCACACGTGGACAATTTCGCTCGACAAAAACCGATATTCTCCTTACTTGGCAATGCTTCAGGTGAATTATTCACCATGGGTGGCTCAGCATTTCACCAAGGACCAGCAAGGCGGTACGATGATGGCGATACGCTCCGAAACGCTACGAAGCCTTTTGCTGCCAGTGCCCTCTCGTGATGAGCAACGTGCGATCGAGGCACGACTGCAGCAAGTCAGTAACCGGATAGATACCGAAAAAGCTGCCTTGGCGAAGATGCAGCTTGAAAAAACCGGCCTAATGAACGACCTCCTCACCGGTCGCGTACGCGTCACACCGTTACTGGAAGGATCCACCCCATGACTGACTCAAGCGCCACCTCGCTAATCGACCCGCCCAGTGGCTACACCGACTGGCTGGCCGAACTGAAAACCCGCATTCACTACGCCCAGCAGCGTGCAGTGCAGGCAGTGAACCGCGAGTTGGTGCTGCTCTACTGGCAGATCGGACGCGACATACTCGAGCGGCAGAGCCGTGAGGGCTGGGGTGCCAAGGTGATCGAGCGACTAGCTCACGACCTGCGCACGACATTCCCCGATATGAAGGGCTTTTCCCGCGCCAATCTAATGTATATGCGCGCCTTTGCCGAGGCTTGGCCGAACGCTGAAATCGTCCAACAGGCTGTTGGACAATTACCTTGGGGCCACAACCTGGCGCTGCTCGCCAAGCTGAAAGATCCGCAGCAGCGCCTGGCCTATGCCCAAAGAGCCGTAGAATACGGATGGTCGCGCAGCGTGCTGGGCATGCACATCGAAACCCGCTTGCTGGAGCGAGAAGGCAAGGCGCAAACCAACTTCGCTACGCAGCTGCCGGCACCGGGCTCGGACCTGGCCCAGCAGACGCTGAAAGACCCCTATGTCTTCGACTTTCTCGATGTGAACCGGGAAGCGAACGAGCGCGAAATCGAACATGCCCTGGTGCAGCATGTAACCCGTTTTCTGCTGGAGCTAGGCGCTGGATTTGCATTCGTTGGACGGCAGGTGCCGCTGGAAGTGGGCGGCGACGACTTTTTCATCGATCTGCTGTTCTATCATCTAAAACTACGCTGCTATGTGGTAATCGAACTGAAGGCCGACAAATTCAAGCCCGAGCATCTGGGCCAGCTGGGCTTCTACCTGACGGCCGTGGATGTACAGATGAAAGGCGAACACGATGCCCCCACCATAGGCCTGCTGCTGTGCAAGAGCAAAAACAAGGTAGTGGCAGAATACGCCCTGCGCGATAGCGCCAAACCCATGGGCGTCGCGGAGTATCAATTGATGGAGGCGCTGCCGGCCGAGCTGCAAACCACCCTGCCCAGCATCGAGCAGATCGAGCAGGAGCTGGCTGAAAATTGAGTCTCTATCAACTGACATCCGCCCGTATGGGCGCCAAGTAAAACTGATGGAGTCGGGGTGAAATCGGAAAGATTTCATCCATTGAAAATGGAGTGGTGAGATGGGCTGGGAACTGGACGACGTTGAGCAACCCTTTGTCGCACAGCTGCAAAGACTGGGCTGGACACACATCGAGGGGAATCTCGACATCCCGGCCGTGACGGGTCGCAACAATTTTGCCGAAGTCATCCAGGAAGCCCAGCTGCGTGAGCGGCTGCGGGCCATCAACCTGCGCGATAGCGAAGAACCCTGGCTGGATGACGAGCGCATCGCCGAAGCCGTTGCAGCGATCACCCGCCTTGGCACCGCCAAGCTAATGGAAGCCAACCAGAAGGCCACCGAGCTGCTGCTCAAGGGCATCACAGTGGATGGTCTTCCTGGCTGGGATGGCGGTCGTGGGCAGACGATCCAGTACATCGACTGGGAGACGCCGGCCAACAACCACTTGACTGTGATCAACCAATATCGGGTGGACTGCCCGCCAGGCTACAACAGTGGCAAAAAATTCATCGTCCCTGATCTAGTGTTGCTGGTAAACGGCATTCCGCTGGTAGTAGTGGAGTGCAAGAGCCCATCCATACCCGAGCCTCTGACAGAGGCCGTGGACCAACTGCGCCGTTACAGCAACCAACGCAAGGCGGCCTTCGAAGTTGAAGACAACGAAGGCAACGAAGCATTGTTCGCCAGCGTACAGTTACTGATCGCCAGCAGCTTCGATGAGGCGCGAGTCGGTTGCATCGGCTCCGGTTTCGCTCATTTTGCGCAGTGGAAAACGGTAGTCGGACCGGATGGCCAGGGCAGCGAGCAGGAAGTAGCAGGCCGGCTGGGCAAGTCCGTCTTGTCCGAGCAGGAGCGGCTGATTGTCGGCCTGTTGTCCCCTGCGCAGCTGCTGGATGTGCTGCAGCATTTCATGCTGTTTATGCAGGTCAGCGGGCAGACCATCAAGACCGTCTGCCGCTACCAGCAATACCGTGCTGTAAACCGTGCCATCACCCGACTGAAGACCGGCCAGACCCGCCACGAGCATGGCGAATACGACCAGCGCGGCGGTATCGTCTGGCACACCCAGGGCTCTGGCAAGAGCCTGACCATGGTGTTTCTGGTACGCAAGATGCGCACGGACACCCAACTACGGCGTTTCAAAGTCATCGTGGTGACAGACCGCAAAGATTTGCAGAGCCAGCTGTCGGCAACTGCCACGCTGACCGGCGAACTGCCGGAAGTGGCTTCCAGCACCGAGGGTGTGAAGGTGCTGGCTCGGCGTCAGGGACCGGGACTGATCTTCGCCACTATCCAGAAGTACCGAAGCTCTGAACTGGAGGACGAAGAGCTGTCCGGCGAGAACGATCTGCCCGCAACGCTCGGCGCAGAGCTCAAGGTTGCAGAGAGTCGTGGCTCCTACAGGGTCAGCAGACCCATCGAAGTATTGAACAGCGACGAAAGTATTCTGGTGCTGGTGGATGAGGCGCACCGTACCCAGGCCGGCGACCTGCAGGCCAGCCTGATGGCTGGAATGCCCAATTGCGCACGCATCGGCTTCACCGGCACGCCGATCATCATGGGCGACAAGAAGCGCACCCATGAAATTTTCGGTGCGTTTATCGACAAATACACGATCAAGGAAGCCGAAGCTGATGGCGCTACGGTGCCTGTGCTCTACGAAGGGCGCACAGCCCATGGCGCGGTCAAGGACGGAGCCAGCCTGGATGAGCTGTTCGAGGATCTCTTCCGCGAACACAGTAGCGAAGAGCTGGAGTTGATCAAGAAGAAGTACGCCACCAAGGGCCATATCTTCGATGCCCCGGCCCTGATCGACGACAAAGCGCGTGACATCCTTCGCCACTACGTCACGAATATCCTGCCCAACGGCTACAAAGCTCAGGTAGTAGCTTACAGTCGGCTGGCCGCCATTCGTTATTTCAGCGCCTTACAGAGCGCTCGTGACGAACTGCTGAGCGAGGCAGAAGCACTGCCAGCTGCCGACAAGATGCTCGACGATGAAGCTCTGTGCATGCGGCCACCCAAAGTGCAGGCGCGCATCCAGGCCTGGCGCTACCGCGACACGCTGCGTAGCCTTGAATTCGCCGCGATCATTTCCGGGAGCAATAACGACGACTCGTCGTGGAAAACCTGGACCGACGGCGGGAAACACGAACAACTGATCAAGCGTTTCAAGAAGCCGCTACGGCATGAGCAGCCGGGCAAGGCCGATCCGCTGGCCTTCCTGATCGTAAAGTCGATGCTGCTGACCGGTTTCGACGCCCCCATCGAAGGCGTGATGTATCTGGACCGACCGATCAAGGAGGCAGAGCTTCTGCAGGCCATTGCCCGGGTGAACCGTACCGGCCAGGGCAAGCGCTGTGGCATCGTGGTGGACTACTACGGCGTGGCCAACCACCTGAAAGAAGCCTTGGCGGCCTATGCCGACGAGGATATCGAGGGTGCGCTGGTCAGCATCAAGGACGAGGTGCCAATCCTACGAGACCGTCATCTGCGGGTAGTGGACGTGCTGCGCCGCCAGGGTATCGAGTCGCTGGACGATACCGAAGGCTGCCTAGCCGCCCTTGATCAGGAGAAGGTGCGAGCGGAGTTTGCCGTCAAACTCAAGGCCTTCCTCGCTTCGCTCGATACCATTTTACCGCGCCCAGAGGGGCTGCCCTTCATCAAGGACGCAAAGCGTCTGGCTTATATCCATGCTCGCGCCCGCAACCGTTATAAGGACCTTCCGGTACTAGGCAAGGATATTGGGGCCAAGGTGCGCAAACTTATCGACGACCACGTCATATCCCTTGGTGTCGATCCGAAAATCCCGCCCATTCAGCTGACCGATACTGATTTCGAGAAACAGCTATCACGCAGTGCCAACGACCGCGCCAAAGCCTCGGAAATGGAGCACGCCATCCGCTCTCACATCCGCAAACATGCAGATGAAGACCCCGTGCTGTTCCGCAAACTGTCCGAGCGGCTGAACGACATCCTCAAATCGCTCGATGAGCAGTGGGATGCGCTGGTCACTCAGTTGCAGAAAATAATTTCCGACTTGCGTTCGGGACAGATCAACGAAGACACTGCTCCGACCGATCTTCCCGAGCATTACGCGCCCTTCCTGCGCACCGTCTTGGATGTCGTTTGTTTCGAAGTGGACCCTCAGCCGGCTGAACTGTTACGGCTGAAAGATGTGACGGTGGAGTTGGTCGATCTGCTGGTTGATGAACTGCAGAGCCACCGGGACATCTGGAGTCCTCGCAAGCGAGTAGCGCAGGAAGACCTCACCGGCCGACTGTTCGACCACCTGATGCTTTTGCGGCCGCCGTTTGTCGATTCCGACACCGCGGGAATACTGGCCGACCGGCTACTGGATCAGGCTCGGGCCAGCCACGACAAGCTGATGCAGGTGTAAGCATGACGGCCAGCCTGACGGTAAACGATCTGTGTCTGACGCTGCGGCGCAGTGCGCGACGCAAGACGCTACAGATAACCGTCGAACGTGACGGCACGCTGGTGCTCTCGGCACCGCCTGAGGCGGACGAAGAATCGCTGAGCCGATTCGTGCAGGAAAAGAGCTTCTGGATTTACTCTCGCCTGGCCGAGAAGGAGCGCCTGCTGCGTGCCGTGCCAACCAAGGAGTATGTGGATGGCGAAGGCTTCCTATATCTTGGTCGCAGTTACAGGCTCAAGCTGATCGACGAGCAGGACGTACCGTTGAAACTGACGGGTGGGCGCTTTCTGCTGCTACGCAGCCAGCTACCACAGGCAAGGGAACACTTTGTTCGCTGGTACAGCCTGCATGCCCGTAATTGGCTCGCCTTACGGACAAAGGAATACCAAGGACGTATGGATGTTTCCCCAGAAGGGGTGCGGGTGCAGGATCTTGGCTATCGCTGGGGCTCGTGCGGCAAAGGTGAGATGCTGTACTTCCACTGGAAGAGCATCCTGCTACCCAAACGCATCGCCGAATATGTAGTGGCCCACGAAATGGTCCATCTCCACGAGCCGCACCACACCCCAGAGTTCTGGTTACGGCTCGAGCGCGCCATGCCCGATTATGCACAGCGCAAAGAATGGTTGGCCGAGCATGGGATTGAGGTGGAGGGAATTTAAAGCGGGCTGGCTGCGTTAGCCACGACTACACCGCCTGTAAAACGAGTTATCAGGCCGTTTACGACTACACAACTGTCACCTTTACCGAGTCAATATCATCATAACGAGGGAAGCGCTGCTTCAGCCGTTCGATCGTCCATCGCCATTTTGGTGTGGTGGGGCGGCAAATTGTGTTCTGGTTTCCGAACATTCCAACCTCCCGCACCGCTTGAGTTATCGATACTGTCTGAAGCCATTCGATTGATACAAAGTGATCACAGCGTTCAGGATCGTCGACAAACTCGGCGTGATAGTTTGCGCGGGTAGCGACTTCAAGCACCGGTACTTCAACTCCGTCATGCATGACAGTGAAGTCCGCCGCAGGTGTGGACGATCCAAGAACACGACCGACACCGACGTAGCCTTGCTGGGGAATATTTACCCAAACTCTATCCCCTGGTGAAAGCAATTGAAGGGTTCGACTGTACCAGGCACCTCCGCCTCCGGAGATGAAGCCAAACTCAACAGCATCCTCCCAGGAGCGGGAAGTGGAATCTCCGAACGAACAATAGAATTCGCCATTCCAAGGCTCGTTGTGCCCCTCACCCGCCGACACTGCATTGACCTGAGTCTGGACAGGGTCGAGTAACCAAGAACGGCTCAATAGTTGCTGGCCACCTGATTGAAAAACCTGAAAACACAGGACATTGATTGGGATATCCCGCTCACTGAGGTACGCGACGATGCGCTCACTGCTGGCATCCAATTCAGTCGCAACAATGATGAGTTGATGGCTCTTGTTCAATTCATCATCGTCCAAGGCGCGGCCGAAGCGCTCACGAAAGTCGTCGTCCAAGATGCAGCCAGGTCGGAATCGCTTGTAAATAGCGCCAATCTCATCAGCACGAAGACTTTCGACCCAAACTGCGTAGTCAAGTGCTTGGGCAACCACCTCGCGGGGCGTGCGGTCACGCTTGAGCTCAATCAGCACTAGCGCACCGTCAGGCGCGATGGCTAGCAAATCGATGCGCCCGCCCATGCCAGTGCTTTCTTGTCTCCCTATAAGCATCCATTCATCCGAGAGTATGCTCGGAGCATTTACGATCATGTCTTCTAGTAGCTGCTCGGTTGCGAGCTTGCTTTGCAGCAACCTGGTCGGCATGGAGCCGACAGTCCAAACGTCCGTCTTGATCGGCACGCCGTGTGTCCTTGTCTGGATTATGTGTGAGCTAAGGTGAAAATAAGCGGACTTTGCCACGCTTCAGTCAATTGTGATGAAAAAAGCGCTTGGGTTGCAGCCTGTTTGAAGCTATCACCCCAGTCAGCTCTAATACGACGCCTCGTGTCCGAGCATTTTTTATCGCGTTAACGAGACATCCGTGGCCCTTTCTTAACTGCAGACAGATGAGAAAAAGGCGCACAAAAAATCAAAGTGTCAAAGGACAAAAAGCCGGTCAACCGTCGTGCAAAACTTCTAAAAGTGGGGGAACAAATGGGGGAACGGCGCACCCTACAAAACTAATAAATCATTTAAATTCAATAACATGAATCAATAAAAAGCTAACCACAAGCCGGCTTTTTAATGCCTGAACGAAAGTGATTCACAACAAAACTCACTCAACCCCTTCAGTATTCAGTGCATAAAACTCCTGCAGCTTGGCTTGCAACAGTTTCTTGTCTGGCAATTGGGTGTGGTACTCCGCGATCAAGGCAGGCGACAGTGAGCGGTTCAGGGCGTATTCGACGATTTCGTCCTCTTTGCTCGCGCACAGCAATACACCGAGCGCCGGGTTTTCGTGTGGCTTGCGGACATTACGGTCCAACGCTTCAAGATAAAAATCCATCTTCCCCAAGTATTCCGGCTCAAAGCGCCCGACCTTGAGTTCGATCGCCACCAGGCAGTTCAGCCCACGGTGGAAAAACAACAGATCCAGCGCAAAGTCCCGTCCACCTACCTGCAACGGATATTGCGAACCCACAAAGCAGAAGTCCCTGCCCAGTTCGATCAGAAAATCCCTGAGCTTGTGCAGCAGGCCTCCATGCAAGTCTGTCTCTGCATGACCACGCTCCAGAGCCAGAAACTCGACCACGTAGGCATCCTTGAACACGTCCAGGGCCTGGGGATGAATTTGTCGCAGCGGTGCTGAGACTTTTGCCGGGCTGACCACTGAACGCTCAAACAGAGCCGCCTTGAACTGACGTTCCAGTTCGCGGCTCGACCACTTTTCCTGGATTGCCATGCGCAGGTAAAACTCACGCTCTTCCGGGCGTTTGCTCTGATTGAGGATGATCAGATTCTGGGTCCAGGGCAATTGTCGCAGCAGTGCTGCGACTTTTGCGTCATGCCTATAAGCCTCGTAAAACTTGCGCATGCGAAAAAGATTCGCACGGGTGAACCCCCGCAATCCAGCCTGCGTATAGGCCAGGTGCTGAGCCAGTTGTGCCACCACCCCATCACCCCACTCCGCCGCTTCAATTTTGCGACTGATGTAGGCCCCCACCTGCCAGTGCAACTCAATCAGTTCGGTGTTGACCGCCTGCATGGCGCGTTGTCGCGCGGTCACAATCAGTTGGGTGATTTCGTTGAAAGCAGAATCGAGAGAGGTATCGCTACGAAGATCATTCACGTCAGGGCATTTCCATGTCGGTTGGAGGGCCCTTTCAATTACTCCTGATACCGACGCAGAAACATTCACAATGTATTTCTGCATGAAACAACGCTAATAAGCCTCCATCCCACCCAGAGAACACTTGCCAAGCCAAAATGGCCGATGCTAAATCCACCCAGTCCAAAGACCGCTACCCTTACCCCGGAGAAGCTCTGCCGGTCGGACTTCGCTTTCAAGCTCAACGGGAACCTTCGCAATGGATCTGCACATCCCGACCCTGCTGGTAGTCTCGGTCTTCGTTTTCATTCTGATGGGTTTGTTGACCTGTCATGCCTGGTGGCGTGAAACCCGTGAGCGGCCTCTGGCTTATCTGGGTGCAATGATGCTGCTGGCTGCCCTTGGCGTGGTGCTGGTCAGTTGGCGGGGTCGTGGGGTCGATGTTATCCCGCTGATTTTCGGCAACATGGCTCTGTTGCTGAGCGCAGCGATGAACTGGACCGCCATGCGCGTATTTGTCGGGCGCGCGCCTTCGCTGCCGGGAGTTTTCGCGGGCGCCGGCATCTGGCTGATCCTGTGCCTTATCCCGGCGTTCTATGACGCCATGCCCGTGCGAGTCGTGGTGTATTCACTGCTGACGGCCGGTTATGGCGTGCTGACGGCATCGGAGTTCTGGCGCAGCCGGAAAAAGCTTGAAGTTGCGTACATGCCGGCGCTGGTTCTGACGCTGCTGCACACGGCTTTCTATATCGTTCGCAGCGTGATCGATAAGAGCCTGCCTCTGGATCAAGCGCTGTCAGGCATCGGCGATGGCGTACGTTTTTTCTCCTTCATGCTGTTCGAATCCATGCTGTATGTCATCGGGATCGCTTATGTGACGCTGGCCATGGTCAAGGAGCGCGCGGAGCTGAAGTTCAAAGCTGCCGCGTTCTGTGATCCGCTGACAGGGATCGGCAACCGTCGCGCCTTCATGTCGCACGGTGAACAATTGCTGACCAACTGCAAGCGCCGGGCAGAACCCGTTGCGTTGCTGCTGTGCGACCTGGATCACTTCAAGCGCCTGAACGATAGCTTTGGCCATCCGATGGGGGATCAGGCACTGATCGCGTTCAGCCGGATTCTGACAGGCAACCTGCTCAATCACGATGTGTTCGGTCGTATCGGGGGAGAAGAGTTTGCCTGCCTGCTCAAAGGGGCGGATGAGCAGGAGGCGGTTCAGGTGGCTGAACGCATCCGTCAGGCGTTTTCCCGGCTGTCGCTGCTGGAGCCGGGGATACTCAGTGTCAGTATCGGCGTCGTCACCACCGGCGAGTCGGGCTACGAGCTTTCGAGCCTGCTTTCACAGGCGGATGAAGCCCTGTATGGCGCCAAGGATCACGGGCGCAATCGTGTGCAAACCCTGCGCAAGTTGTACCTCAACCTCACGGATAGCTGAACGACTTCACCAACGTCAGCTCCCCCACCGCGCGCATCGGCACCAGGAACGTTTCCATCTTCTCGCTCGGCGTGCCTTCCTCGGTAATCACCGTCACCTGCGCCGTGGTCAGCGGTTGGACCGCGTCTTCCTGCCCCTCTTCATCACTGCTGTAGCCGCCGCCAAAGTAGTTCACGTAGACCAGATATTGCCCTTTGATCGGCGCGGGCATGGCGAAGATTTCCGGGCCGTAGCCGGTGGTGACGTCGACGTCGAGCGCGGCGCCGTTGGGGGCGACCCGGTCGCCGTACCAGATGTGCGCTCCGTCGGGGGTGATCAGGTGCAGGTCGAGGTCGGTGTTGTCGCTGTCCCAGGACAACAAAACGCGCAATTTGGCCGGAGTCGCACCGCCGCTGCTGTTGAGAAATTGCGTGCGCTGACGTTGTTGGCCATCAGGGCTGCGAACCTCGACGCTGTTGCTGCCGTTGGGGAATGAGAACGGGCGATCGAAGCGGCCGGCCGGGTCGATTTTCAGCGGCATGCTCACCCCGTTGACGATCAGCCGGCCGGGGTCTGTGGATTTGGCTGTGGCCTTGATCTGCCCGCTGATGCGAGCGGTGTTGGCCTGCCCTGCCGGGGTATTCACCGACGAGGCCGGGTAGTTGACGGTCTGTCGGAAGTTTTCCCCTTCGCCCTCAGGCGCGCCGGTGCGCCAGCCACCTGCGGGGGTGTCGAGTTTGACGCTGTCAGCCGCCATCACCGATGGCAACGCCACCAGCGAACAGAGCAACAGCAAGACCTGTGGATAACGGAGCTTCATGGACTATTCCAGCAAGAGGTGGCGGGCGAGCCCTTCGATGTAGGTTTCATCCTGGCCATTGGGATGTGCTTCGAAGGCCAGGTGCAGGTATTCATGGGTCAGGTCGAGGCGGTCTTGCAGTGTCTGCGCGCCACGCACGTAGATGCGCAGACGTTCGCGGTCGATATAGGGGCGGCCGAAGGCCAGGCGGCATACGGCGAAGGTGCTGACTTCGCTGTAGCCGGTTTCGCTTTCAAGTTTCTGGCGCCAGCCGCGCCGTTGTTTCTGCAGCCATTCTTGTGCGGCGGGCAACGCTTCGCAGGACGCGACCGGGTTGTCCCAGCGACTGAGACTGGCGCGTGGGTAGGCGTGCAGCAGGATGGCGTCGTAGCGCTGGCCGGCACGGGCCTGTTCGACGGCTTGCTGCCAGGACAATTTGTCCGGTCCGGGTTGATCGGAATGGTAGGTGACGGTGCTGCCGGCCAGCACCAGGTCGCTGGTCCACGCCGCGATATCGCGAGACTCGGACGACGCCGGACGCGGTGCGACCCGCTGGCGGCTGCTGCTGTCGTCGATGCTCAGGCAGTCACCGCTGCGCGTGGCGTTTTGCAGCAAGTATGTGCGAATGGCCACGGTCAGGGCTTTGGCGGCCTCGACCGGTTCGGCACTGGCTTCGCGCTGGAGAACGCGGGCGACGTACTCTTCGCGATCCAGACGAGCCACGAGCTTGTGGTTCAGCAGAAACAGTTCGCCGTCGCTGTGGATATCCAGCCCATTGCCGTTGGCGAATTCGACGCGGTAATCACCCTGCAACGCCCCGGAGGACACCACACCGCTCCCTGACAGCACGCGCCGAAGCGGATAGCGGGAGAACAGGTCGACCTCTACGCACTGCCCTGCATCCGTAGGCCATGCAACAGGAATCACCGTAGACAGTGCCTGCGCGTAATCTCGAAGTACCCGTTGACTGGTACCGCGTCCACCGGCCCAGACCGGGGTACCGTCCGCCGTCCAACCGGCAAACCCGCCCTGACGCGATGTTGCATCCTGATCCGCCAGCCAGCTCCAGGTCTTCACCCGCAGGCGGCTGCCGAGTTCGCCGACGACATGACCATCAGCGGCATTGAGCAGCACATCGAGCAAAACTCGCCGGGCTTGATCCTGCGCCGGCAGCACGGCCAACACCTTCAACAGTTCCGCCACCGAAACCCGGGTAGCTGGTTGCAACGAAGGCAAATCCAGCAACCATTGCGGCGCCTGCCGCGCCTGCCAATAGGCTCGCCAGTCGGCATCACGAATGCCCAGCCGCGCGGGTTCGAAATACAGACCGCATGACTTCACCAACGCCTGATCACGCTCGATCCTGCCGCCCGCCGTGCAGCAATAAACCTCTTCTTTCGACTGCCCGCGGCATTCGTAAGCCGGCTCGCGCGCGCCGGTGTCCACCAGCCAGGCGTAGACGAACAACTTCCACACACTGCCCAGTGGCGTCTGCAAGGTCGGCGGCAATGGCTCGCGGGTGATCACCTGCGTTCGGCTCAGCGACAACAAATCGCCCTTGAAGGCCAGGCGCAAAGGTTCGTCCTGCGCCGTTGCCAGCACAGGGATCAAACACAGCAACCAACCTATCAGCAGCCTGTGCACGTCAGTGAACCGTGACCTGGCCAAGGGCGGCTTTTTGTTCAAGCGCCTGATGCTGCGGCGCATAAACTTGAGTGAAACGCACCGGCGGCAAGTTGAACTGCCCCTTCTGCGAGAAACGCACCAAGTGCCGCAGGCGCAATTCGCCACTCAAGGCATCGACCGGAACGGCATAAGCCATTTGCCCCGGTTCGAATCGCGCCTTCTCCAGCGATGTCGGTTCGGTGCCAGCCTTGCCCATGAGCTTGATGCCCCAGGTCGTGCGTTCGACATCGGCACCCGGTGGCAGCGGCACCTCCAGCAGGCCATAGCGCAACGGCCTGGCGGCTTTGCTGGTGACGATCACTTCATCGAGATAGAGGTTGTCGCTGGACAACGACGCGTTGCCGACCGCTTCGAGTTTGAAGGTGAAGGCTTCATCCCCCGGCACCAGTCGCGACAGGCGACGGGTGATGGTCACGGCCATCGGATCGACCGCCGGCAGTTGGCTGCGGTAGCTCAATGCAGCGCGCAGCGGACGCTCTTGCGCGCCAGTCAGCGTCAATACCGTCGGCACTGGCGCAGGCCCCTGCCACGTCCAATACATCTCACCAGAAACCCCGTACTGCTTCTTCCAGCCGTCACCAGGCGCCAATGCAATGGTGGGCGATGCCTGCTCGATGCTGCGTTGCAGCCAGGTGAGTGCCAATGCACGTTCCAGGGTCGATTGCTGCGGCAACAGGCGTTGCAGCAAGGCCTGGGCGTGAGACTGATCGAAGGGTTGCAGCGACAGGTTCAGCGCTTCGGCAAACGGCTGGGAACTGACCGCCAGACGTTGCTGTGCGTCGGCCAGTTGACGGTTGAACGCATCCGGCAATGCGACCTTCGCCTGCCTGGCCAGCGATGCCGTCAGCACTCGTGCGCCCGCCAGCCCCAAGGCTGAATCCGGATCGCTCATGACGAGGCTGTCTTCGCCGTCTTCCATCAGGTTCGCGGCAGTGCCCTCGCCCGCTTTCGCCAGGTCATCCATCAAGCCACTGAGCAAGGTATTGACCGGCAACTGCATCTGTTTGGCGAACGACAGGATCAGCGCCCGCTGCAACAGCGGCGTGTTCTTCGCCTGCTTGGCGTAGACCTCCAGCACCCGCTGCCAATGCTCCGGCGGCAGGCTCAGTTCCAGCACCTGGCTGGCGTGCCAGTCGGCGTAATAGGCGTAGGCGGTGAGGAAGGCATCCGGCTCGCCGTCCATGCCCCACCAGGTGAAGCTCGCCGAAGGGCCGGCCATTTGTACCAGGCGCAAGCGACTGTTTTGCATGATCAGGCGCAGGCGATCGCGGATCTGCGCATTCGCCGCCAGCGTCGGGTAGGCAATGCTCAACGGCAACAGGCGGCTGGCGGTCTGCTCGACGCCACCGTAGGGGTAGCTCAGCAGATCGTCGAGTGCAGAACGGAACAACGCTTGCGGGCTGTCGTCCAGACGCAGGCGGATATCACTGGCGTCTGCCGGCAACGTCAGCGGCGTATCGCCCTCACCCGCATCAAGGCTCTGGGTTTGAGTCACCTGCCAACCTTCACCGGTCGCGCTCAAGTGTACCGCCAGGGCATCAGCGGTTTTGCCATCCTGCACCAGTTCGGCGCTCCACTCGCCATTGGCCAGTTCAAAGGTCGGCAACGGGATGTAGTTGATGCCGCTGTTCAGGGTCACAGGCACACGCTGTTCGTTGCCGGCGAAATGGGTGACCAGTTCGGCCTTGACCGGTTTCTCGGCCTGGCTGAAAGCAAACACACCGAGCTCCGGTTTGTCGCCAGCGCGGAATCGAGTCGGGCCGCTCCACTTCAGGTACAGCGGTTTTTCCGAGCGCACGAATTGCTTCTTCTGCCCGACCTGACCGCCATCGGCAATGGCCCTGGCAGTGATGCGCCAGCGGGTCAGGGAGTCGGGCATCTTGAAGGTGAAGCGGGTTTTGCCGTTGGCATCGGTCAGCAATTCAGGTTGCCACGCAGCGGTGTCGACATCCTCACGACGGGGTCGCTCCAACACCTTCACGCCCCGCTCACTGCGATTGGCTTTGCCCGGTGCACCGGGGCTGCCCGGCAAGGCGACGTCATAACTGATGAACGACAAACTGGCGCTGGTACGCACGTTGTTGCGGCGTGGGTGATAGAAGAACTGGTCGATGCTCGGCGCGACTTCAGGTTGCAGGGCGTAGACCATTTCATCGACCACGCTGACCGTCAGGTGCGCGGGAATCGCTTTGCCGGCGAACTGGGTGGTCAGGTCTACAGAGACGGTTTCGCCCGGCTGGTAGGTTTCTTTATCGGTGGCGATGGCCACGTCGATCTGTGGCGTTACCACCTTGATGCCGGCGTTCTGGAAACTGTACTGGCCGCCCTTGGTGTACAGCACCGAGAACGTCAGGTTCGGCGCGAAACCTTCCTTCACCGGGATGCGCGCGCGGTACTGGGTATCGCTGAGCTTTTCCATCTTCAGCCAGTCGCCTCCCCTGGACAGCAGCGCAGTGGCTTCGACCTTGTCGCGCTCCAGAGACAGCAGTGCATCGCTGACCGGTTCCGGGAAAGTGATCAGCGCCAGCGCTTCATCGCCTGCAATGTACTCGGGCTTGTCGAGGACGATTTCCACGGTGCCGGGTACGGCTTTGACACCTTCGCCGGTAACCGAATGGCCGGTGGCGCCGACCACCCGGCCATGATCATCCTTGAGCGTCAGGTTGTAGGTGCCCGGCCGGTCAAAGGCCAGGGTGAAACCTTTGTCGGTTGCCGCGAGTTTGCCTTCGCCGGTGCTCTGGTCCTCTAGGCGTACCCAACTGAAACTGCCTGGCGTAACGGCGTCGACCTGCTCGCCTTCGCGGGTGTAGCTGAAGGCAACCTTGTCACCCACCGCGCTGAAGCGCCTGGGCGCGCTCAAGCGGAAATTCGCCGCGCCGCGGTCTATGAGGATTTCCTTGGTGGTCTTGACCCGATACGCCGCACCGTCGCTGGCAAACACCGTGAGCATGTAACGACTCGGTTTGTCGGCGGCCGGCAAATCGAGGGACGCATTGCCCTTGGCGTCGGTGGTCAATTCGGTACTGGTCAGCTCCACCGGAAATTGCCCGAGGTATTGCAATTCGTTGTCGACCATCGACAGCTGTTGGGCGCGCAGGCTCAGGCTCAATTTCGCATTGGCCACCGGCTTGCCGTCCGGGTACAGCAGCACCAGGTTGCCCTTGACCGGCTCGCCAGTACGGTAATCCTGCTTGGCCAGATTGAGCGATATCTCGAAGTGCGGCTTGATGTATTCAGCGACGCGAAAGGCGCTGCTGTAGGCCTGATCCTTGTAGTTGAAACGCAATTCATATCCACCGGCCACAGCGTTGTCCGGCAACTGGAAACGGCCCTGGGTGCCAGCCTTGGAATCGAGTTTCAGATCGAGGGATTGCAGCGCCGTGCCAGTCGCATCCAGCACGGTCACATTGACGTCGGCCGCGCTTGGCTGCACCGAGTCCCGCGCGTTCTTGAATTCACGCCCGACGATTTTCAGCGACACCCAGTCCCCCGGCCGATACAGCGGCCGGTCGGTGAAAGCATAGAGTTTAGTGTCGTAAATTTCACTGTCGTAGTAGAAGTTCTCGGAGACGAACACCCCGCCCTCTTCGTCCTCGCCGATCACGAACGAACGCTCGGGGCTGACGTGTTTCAGGCGTAGCAAACCATCGGCATCCGTGGCGCCACTGCTCATCACGCCGAGGCCGTCAGTCCACAGCACATTGACCTTCGGCACCGAACTGCCTTCGTGTTTGCGCGCGGCCCACACCAGCAATTCGTCGCCGGCGATCTTGCTCACCGCCACGGTGTTGGAGACGAACACCATAGTGGTCGCACGGTACTTGCCGATCAGCGCTTCCACCAGATAAAGACCTGGTTTGAGATTGCCCAACGGGATGTACACGTTGCCCGGCGCGACGCTGACGAACTCGCTGGAAGAACCGGCCAGGTTCACCCCCGCAGGTGGCTGGATCGGCTTGGCCTGCCACAACGGATAACGGAACTGGCTGACCACCGGCAAACCCGGTATCAGCGCGAATTGCGGCTGCGCATCGTAGGGCGTTGGCGCGGCCATCGCATTGCCCATCTTCAGTTCCGGCACTTCCTCGGTGACTTGTTTACGCGACTCGTAGGAAAACGCCCGCTGCATCACCCGACGGGATTTGCGATACCAGTTATCCCACAGGTAAGCGAGGGTGTTCGACAGACCTTCACCCTTGAACTGGCCATCGCTGACCACTCGATGCAGGTTCTTCTGGCGCTTGAGAAAATCCAGCGGTCTGTCGATGCGATACACCCGAATGTCGGCGCCGCCGTAGGGCTCCATGCGAAACCGGCGATAGTCGCGGCCCGGCGCTTCGAGACGCACCATCGCCTGTTCATCGCTGGCAAAACTGCTGTCGGCCAGCAGGAAAAAACTCTCGCCGGCCACCGGCGCATAGCCGCTGGACGGGACCGAGTCGTCGGCATCAACCGCCGAGAACGGCAGCACCAATACCAACATCAGAGACAGAAAACGCAGCATGCGGGCACCGGTCATTGGGAAACAAAATTCAGTCGATAGACGCCGATGAAGTTGGGGTTGGCTGCGTCGGGTATCCATCGGGTGTCCTTCCATGTCATGAGTTGCTGCAGGCTTGCCGAACGCATGCCGTTGTCGGTGGGTGTGCTGGTGCCGGTGTGATAGGCGATGTAACGGCCCATCCAGATCATCAGGTGCTGGTCGTCGCCCTGATCGAAAAACATCAGGTCGCCAGGGCGTGCTTGAGACACATCGCGGCTGACCAGATGGCTGTTGAACTGAATCAATTTGATTGCATTGACGTATGGCCCGACCTTGCCGCCGCCCTGCTGCCATTGCTGGGCAAGACCGCGCTGGGCGTCGCTCAGTTGCAGCTCCGGCGGCAGGTAACGATTGGACAGGCCATTGCTGCGCAGCCATTTGTCGTCATGGACTTTCAGCGCTTCATTGGCGGCGAAGCGCACCAGCCCGGCGCAGTCTTGCTGATACCAACGGGGGCTCGGCCCCTGGCTCAGTTGCTCCTGGGCGATGCGCACGAACCAGGCACGGAAGACCTGGGATTGCTGTGGGTCGAGCGACGGCGCCTCGATAGCGCGGGCACCCGCGCTCAGCAACAGCGCCAGCAGGCCGAGACTTCGGATCAATGCCGTCACAGGGCTTTCCACTCCAGCGGCAGCCACTGCCAGTGGCCGTCCGGCTCGCTGCCTTCGGGCAAGGTCAGGGCGTATTTACCGTAGCCGCCGAGCTTGCGCAGTTTCGGGATCAGGTAGGTTTGCGCGGCGTTGTAGAACACCGGCTCCATGTCCTGGGGCAGGCTGTCGAGGGTTTCCTGCTGCATCAGTTGCGCCATGGAATCCGGGCCGAAATAGACCGGCATCAGCAGGTCCTTGGGCACCACATCGGCCATCGGCGGGAAGCGTTTGTCGAGGGTGCCGAGGGCCTTGTCCACAAGCTTGTCGTCGAGGGAAAACAGCAGCGTCGAACCATGCCGCGCCAGACTGACTTTCATGAACGCCTTGCCGGTGATGGCGTCGGGGTCTTGAGCGTCCTTGGCCGCATAGGGACCGAAACTGGAGCTGACCTGACGTTGCCACTGGTGGCTCTGGCCTTCCTGTTTTTCTGCCACCGGGAAGGCCCCTTCTTCGACATTGCTCTCGTAGCCGCCGACCATCGAGCCGAACAGGCTGCCCAAATCCCCATCGAGTTTGCCGCTGTCGTCATCGTTGAGGCTTGCCACCAGCAAGGGCGTATACAACCGCGAATCGGCATACCAGCACAGGCCCGCCGCGCCGGCCATGTGTTCGGTCAGCGCCTGAGCCACCTTCTCCTCGGCACCGAGTTTCACCAGCAGCGGTTTCTGTTGCTCGGCAGCCAGCGGCAACGCCACGCAAGCGCTGGCGCCCATGGGCATGGCTTGCCAGATCGGTTTGAAATCGAAGTCCGGCTGATTCTCCAGTTCATCCATGGCCAGGAAGCTGTGCCAGCCCTTGTCGTCCATGTCGAAACGCAAACCGGCGAAATTCGGAATGAAGCGTTGATAACCCATGGCCAGCACGCTGGCATTCACCGACAGGCGTTGTTTCACCTCCGGCGTACGAGGCGGCAGGCCGAAGGCTTCGGGGAACAGTTTGTCGCCATTGAGCAACGCGGCAATGGCCGTGGTCGACACGCTGCCCGATTCTTCCGTTGCGCCACTTTGCGGATCGTAGAGTTTCGCCGGATTGGACAGCACCACCAATTTGTCGCCATGGGACGCGAACAGCAGCGCCTTGCTCGCGTTGTAACTGAGTTGATAGAGCCCCACGTCGTCGGTGCCGACCTTCACGTCAGCGACTTTGCTCAACTGCGAGTCGTCCAGCGCCACTTTGGCCAGCGGCTCCAGCACCTTGGCCAACCCGCCGCGATCCATCACCAGCAGGAAATCCTTGAGCCGCCCATCCGCCCCGCGCCACAACGCTACGTCCGCCGGTTGATCGAACAGTTGCTCGATCAAGGTGTCCTGCAGTTTCAGGTCATGTTCGTAGATGATTCGCCGCAAGCTGCCGATCAACCCCAGGCGGTCGGCATGGGTTTCGTAATAGAAGACGAAGTCTTCGGTCAGGGTTTCCTTGAAGAACGGCACCGCCAGCAGGTCCTTGGGCAACTGGCTCAGGGAATGGGTTTCCAGCAGGCCATCCGGGCGGCTCATGCCCAGTTTGTCACTGGCCAACACAGGCGCTGGGGCCTTGGGTTTGTGCATGAACCACCCCAACCCAGCAGCCACGCCAACGACCAGGCATATCCCGATCAGCAGCGTCGGCCAATGCAGGGAAGATTTGGCCGCTGGTGCGCCAGCGGCCGGAGTAACAGTGCTATCACTCATGTTCACAAAACCCGATGTTCATCCGTGGAGCGGGGATGCTTAGTAGTTGAAAGTCTTGACCAGCAGCAGGTCGCCGATTGCGCGCAGGGGCACGATGAACGTCTCGCGTTTTTCATCGACGGTGTTTTCGTTGAGCACCAGATTGATTTGCGAGGTAATGACCTCGTTCTGATTGCCGGACTCATCGAAGTTATAGCCGCCGCTGCCGAAGTTGCCCCAATAGTTCACGTAAACAAGATAGGTGCCACGTAGCGGTGCGGTCATGGTGAACATTTCCGGACCCGGGCCATCGACGCCGTCAGGGTCGAGACCGCCGCCATTGGTCAAGGCCGGGTGCGCCCAGAAGGCATGCTGGCCATCGGGCGTGACAATATGCAGGTCGAGTTCGGCTTTCGGATCATCCCAACCCAGCACCACGCGAATCCGCGCCGGGGTGCGCAGGTTGTTGGCTTCATAGAATTGAACACGCTTGAGGGACTGGCCTTCGGCGCTGCGCACTTCGACGCCGTTGGAGCCGGCGCCAAACGCATAGGGCCGGGCAAAACGCCCTTGCTCGTCGGTATAGAGGTTCAGCGGATTGCCGTTGACCGCCAAGGTGTGCGGCCCGCGCTGGGTGCCGAGGGCCTTCAGTTGGCCTTCGATCATCGTGCGATTGCGCTGCACGCCCCGATCAATCGGCGGCGTAGGATAGGCGACTTGCGGGTTTTCGCTACGGTCCAGCAGACCGTTGTAACGCCAGCCACCCACCGGCTCCGACAACTCGGCATTCGGCGCAGCCAGAATCACAGGCGCGAAAACCAGCCCGATCAGCAGCAAAAGAAATGAGCGCATGCGACGCCTCCTGCCATGCAGGACGAAACCTTGCGCCTGATCCTGGGCGCGTCACAGATGTGAATACTGCGTTTCGTCTGAAAGACCCGTGACTATTGGGTCGTAGATGGCGCAAAGGTTAGCCATTCGGATGTTTTTTAACAATCGGATAGCTCCGAAATTGCGGTGGGAATCACGGTAACGGGTGGACGGTGAGCCGAATACGAGCCATATTCGGCTCATTATGTGAGCCGAATAACCTTTCCAATCGGCTCACCGCCCACTTAGAGCATCAAGTTCATGACACCTCAATGGATATGGCAGCAGCCTGATTGGCCGGGGTTCACCTGGAATGCCGAACGCCTGGCGCCCTTGTTACGCGAGTGCGTTCAAGCTCAAGGTCGGCTAATGGGCATGGCCAGTTCCGTGGGCAGTTCGCTGAGCGCGCAAAGTGAGCTGGATGCGTTGTTGCAAAACATCGTCACCTCTTCGGCCATTGAAGGAGAACAACTGAACGTCGGCTCCGTTCGTTCGTCGCTGGCTCGACGCTTGGGCCTGGATCTACTTGATGGCGATAGAGTCAGCCAACGCAGTGAAGGTCTTGCGCAATTGATGCTCGATGCTACTCAGCATTTTGCCGAGCCGCTGACGCTGGATCGCTTGCTGCACTGGCATGGATGGTTGTTTCCGGAGCAGGACGGCGACCTCGCCGCCCGGGCGATACGTGTCGGTGCATTGCGAGGCGACGAACCGATGCAGGTCGTCTCCGGTCGTCTCGACAAGCCGACCGTGCACTTCGAAGCGCCGCCTCGTCTGGGCCTTGAGCGTCAACTCGAAATCTTCCTCGACTGGTTTGAGAGCGGCCGAAACCAGGCCGGACTCGACCCATTGCTGCGTGCTGGCATCGCACACTTCTGGTTTGTCACACTCCACCCTTTTGATGACGGCAATGGTCGTCTCACACGCACCATCACCGATCTTGCATTGGCACAGGGCGAGGCTCAGGCGATTCGTTTTTACGCAATGTCGGCAAGCATTCTTGAGGATCGCACCGGTTACTACCGGGTGCTGGAAACCAGTCAAAAGGCTACGACAGATGTCACTGAGTGGCTGGAGTGGTTCCTGCAAACTCTTCTGCGCAGCCTGCAACAAGCTATGACGCGGATCGACAGTGTGCTGGGTAAGGCGCGATTCTGGCAGGCACACCAGAGATCCGAGCTGTCGGCCGAGCAAACAAAGGTACTTAATCGCTTGCTCGATGGCGGCGAAAGAGGCTTCGAGCACGGCATCAGTGCGGCTCAGTACCAGGCCGTCGCCAAAGTATCCAAAGCGACCGCGACCCGTCATCTGAGCGAACTGCTGAACAAAGACTGCCTGCAACGCCTGCCCGGTGGTGGGCGCAGTACCCGGTACCAGATCAAATACCCCGATACGACGGACACCTGATGCCTGTAGACAGGAAGCTTGTTCCCTCTCCACAGTGTTTGTTCATCCAGAAATTGCGACAGCAAATCCCCCCGCTCATTTGCCCATACCCCCCCTATCTGCTAGTGTCGCGCCGGTTTAACGTCAACCGGAAATCGCCGCCATGGCCCGCAAAAAAGCTGCACTGGATTTCGAACAGTCCCTCGCCGACCTGCAAACGCTGGTGGAGCGTCTGGAGAATGGCGAATTGTCGCTGGAGGACTCGCTGGCCGCTTTCGAGCAAGGCATCGGTCTGACCCGCGATTGCCAGGCGGCGCTGGCCCAGGCAGAGCAAAAGGTTCAGGTGCTGCTCGAGCGCGATGGCGAGTTGGCCGAGGAACCCTTCGACGCGGATCAGCCAGAATGATTGCTGCGTACTCGGCAACCAGCCAGGCCCGCGTCAATGCGGCTCTGGAAACCCTGTTCACTGCACCGGGCCCCGAGTTGGCGCGTCTGTATGAAGCCATGCGCTACAGCGTGATGAATGGCGGCAAACGGGTGCGTCCACTGTTGGCCTACGCCGCGTGCGAAGCGTTGGGCGGCAAAGCCGAGCAAGCCAACGGCGCGGCCTGTGCCGTGGAGCTGATCCACGCCTATTCGCTGGTGCATGACGATTTGCCGGCGATGGACGATGACGACCTGCGTCGCGGCCAGCCCACCACCCACAAGAAATTCGATGAAGCCTGCGCGATCCTCGCCGGCGACGGCTTGCAGAGCCTGGCCTTCAGCGCCCTGCTCGACCCGCGCCTGAGCACATTGGACGCCGAGGTCCACCTGCAAATGGTCAGCGCCCTGGCACTGTCCGCAGGCCCGGCGGGCATGGTCGGCGGTCAGGCCATCGACCTCGGCTCGGTCGGTCTGAAGCTCGACCAGAAAGCCCTGGAGTACATGCACCGGCACAAGACCGGTGCGTTGATCGAGGTCAGCGTCAAGCTCGGTGCCCTGGCCAGCGGCCGTGCCGAGAAAGACGAACTCAAGTCCCTGCAGACTTATGCACAGGCCATCGGCCTGGCATTCCAGGTGCAGGACGACATTCTCGACGTCGAAAGCGATACCGAAACCCTCGGCAAACGCCAGGGCGCCGACATTGCCCGGGACAAGCCGACCTACCCGGCCCTGCTCGGCCTCGACGCCGCCAAGGCCTATGCCCTGGAGCTGCGCGACCAGGCCCTGCACGCTCTGCGACCGTTTGACGCGGCGGCCGAGCCGTTGCGCGATCTGGCCCGGTATATCGTCGATCGCCGCAGCTGAAGGCGATTGCGCCAAAAAAGACCAACGCGTGGGCAGGGGACGATGCATCAGGTAAACTGCCGCATCTTTTATACCTATAACGATTCGCCTGATGCCCACGACGTTTCATGAGATTCCCCGCAAGCGCCCGACCACGCCCCTGCTCGACCGCGCGAACACGCCGGACGGCCTGCGCCGGTTAGGCGAAGCCGAGCTGGAAACCCTGGCCGATGAGTTGCGCCTGGAATTGCTCTACACGGTCGGCCAGACCGGTGGGCATTTCGGTGCCGGCCTGGGCGTGATCGAGCTGACCATCGCGCTGCATTACGTCTTCGATACCCCGGACGACCGGCTGGTGTGGGACGTGGGTCATCAGGCTTATCCACACAAGATCCTCACCGGTCGCCGCGAGCGCATGGGCACCCTGCGCCAGAAGGACGGCGTCGCTGCGTTCCCGCGCCGCTCCGAGAGCGAGTACGACACCTTTGGCGTCGGCCACTCCAGCACCTCGATCAGTGCCGCGCTGGGCATGGCGATTGCCGCCCGCCTGCAAAACAGCGAGCGCAAGGCGATCGCGGTGATCGGCGACGGCGCGTTGACCGCGGGCATGGCGTTCGAGGCGCTGAACCATGCGCCGGAAGTGGACGCCAACATGCTGGTGATCCTCAACGATAACGACATGTCGATCTCACGCAACGTCGGTGGCTTGTCGAACTACCTGGCGAAGATCCTTTCCAGCCGCACCTACGCGAGCATGCGCGAAGGCAGCAAGAAAGTGCTGTCGCGCCTGCCCGGTGCCTGGGAAATCGCCCGTCGGACCGAAGAATATGCCAAAGGCATGCTGGTTCCCGGCACGCTGTTCGAAGAGCTGGGCTGGAACTACATCGGCCCGATCGATGGCCACGACCTGCCGACCCTGATCGCCACCCTGCGCAACATGCGCGATCTGAAAGGCCCGCAGTTCCTGCACGTCGTCACCAAGAAAGGCAAAGGCTTCGCCCCAGCGGAAGTCGACCCGATCGGTTACCACGCCATCACCAAACTTGAACCCCTGGACGCCCCGGCCGCCGCGCCGAAAAAGGCCAGCGGGCCGAAGTACTCCGGTGTGTTCGGCGAATGGCTGTGCGACATGGCGGCTGCCGATCCACGCCTGGTCGGGATTACCCCGGCGATGAAGGAAGGCTCGGACCTGGTCGCTTTCAGCGAACGCTTCCCGCTGCGCTACTTCGACGTGGCCATTGCCGAGCAGCACGCGGTGACGTTTGCCGCCGGCATGGCCTGCGAAGGCGCGAAACCGGTGGTGGCAATCTACTCGACGTTCCTGCAACGCGGTTACGACCAATTGGTGCATGACGTCGCCGTGCAGAATCTCGACGTGCTGTTCGCCATCGACCGCGCCGGTCTGGTGGGCGAAGACGGCCCGACTCACGCCGGCAGCTTCGATCTTTCGTACCTGCGCTGCATCCCCGGCATGCTGGTGATGACCCCGAGCGATGAAAACGAGCTGCGCAAGATGCTCACCACCGGCCATCTGTACGAAGGCCCGGCGGCGGTGCGTTATCCACGGGGCAACGGCCCGAACGCGACCATCGAGAAAGACCTCGAGCCTATCGAGATCGGCAAAGGCGTAGTCCGCCGCCAGGGCAGCAAAGTCGCCCTGCTGGTGTTCGGCGTGCAACTGGCCGAAGCCCTGAAAGTCGCCGAGACGCTGGACGCGACCGTGGTCGACATGCGTTTCGTCAAGCCGCTGGATGAAGCGCTGGTTCGCGAAATCGCCGGCAGCCACGAGCTACTGGTGACCGTCGAAGAAAACGCGATCATGGGCGGCGCCGGTGGCGCGGTCAGCGAATTCCTCGCCCGCGAAAACATCCTCAAGTCGGTGCTGCACCTGGGCTTGCCGGACATTTACGTCGAACACGCCAAGCCTGCGCAAATGCTGGCTGAGTGCGGTCTGGATGAGGCGGGAATCGAAGCGTCCATTCGTGAGCGCCTGCAACTGCTCAACATCTAAACGCAAAACCCTGTGGGAGCGAGCTTGCTCGCGATGGCGGCCTGTCAGTCGACTCAAATGCTGACTGATACACCGCTATCGCGAGCAAGCTCGCTCCCACAGTGGTTTTCAGCGTCTATCAAAACTGTATTCGCCTCAAAGCACCAACGGACTCCCCATGAAACTCTCCCCCTTCGCCCTGACGCTGACCCTGCTGCCGGCCGGTCAATTGCTGGCCGACACCTTCGAACGCGACCAGGCCCTGAAGCTGCCCGACGTGTTGATCAGCGCCAACCGCCAGGTCGAAGCGCGTAACGACAGTAGCGCCGCCAACACCGTATTCACCCGCGAAGACATCGATCGCCTGCAACCCGATAGCGTCACTGACCTGTTGCGGCGGGTACCGGGTGTGCAAGTCTCGCAGTCCGGCGGGCGCGGCAGCATTCCGGGTGTCTACATCCGTGGCACCCAGTCGGCCCAGAGCCTGGTGCTGGTGGATGGCCAACGCATCGGCAGTTCGACCTCCGGCGACAGCAACCTGCAACACATCAATATCGAGCAGGTCGAGCGCGTGGAAGTGCTGCGCGGCTCCCGCTCGGTGATTTATGGCAGCGATGCGATTGGCGGGGTGATCCAGATCTTCACCCGCCGTGGTGGTGAGCAAGGCCTGCAACCTCGATTGCACATGGGATTTGGCAGCAACCAGACATGGGAGCGCAGTCTCGGTTTGTCCGGCGGTGATGAGCAAACCCGCTTCAACCTCGGCGCCAGCCTCGATGAAACCGCCGGCATCAATCGCACCCATGAGTCGTATCCCAGTGATGGCGACCATGACGAATATCGTAACAAGTCGCTCAGCCTGAGCCTGAGTCACGCCCTGACGGAAGACATCGAAGTCGGCGCCAACCTGCTGGATAACCGTGGCAAGAGCGAGTTCGACAACCCGTTCGGCCGCTTCGACATGAATACGTTCGAGTCGGTCCAGCAACAGCCCTACAGCGACTTCGATGTAAGCAGTGTCAGCAGCTATGTCGATGCACGGATCAACGATCTCTGGAAAACCCGCGTTGATGTCGGCCACAGTGAAAACCGCGAGAAGACCCTCGACAAGCTCAGCGATGAACGCACCGTATTCAACACCTATCGCGACTCGGTGACCTGGCAGAACGACCTGACGCTCAACGAGCGCAACAGCCTGATGCTCGGTGGTGACTGGTACGAAGACCGGATCAACAGCACCACGGCGTTCGACGAAGACAGCCGCTGGAACCGAGCCGCGTTTATCCAGCATCGCTTTCAGGCAGACAGTTTCTCCACGGAGTTGGGCCTGCGTCACGACGATAACCAGCAGTTCGGCAGCCAGAACACCTGGAGTGGCACCTTCACCCTGCCGCTGAACCCGGACAACGAAGTGCTGCTGACCTACAGCGAAGGCTTCCGCGCGCCGACGTTCAACGACCTGTACTACCCGGACTTCAGCAACCCCGACCTGAAGCCTGAAACCTCGAAAAGCTATGAGCTGCAATGGCGCAGCCAATTGACCGAGAACAGTCGCCTGGAGGCGTCGCTGTATCGCACCGACCTTGAAGACGCGATCATTTTCGGCAGCAACTCACGCCCTGAAAACGTCGCCTCGGCGCGGATCAACGGCTTCGAAGCCGCGCTGAAGCAGGAACTGTTCGGCTGGCAGAGCAATCTGGGCGTGGCGATCATCGACCCACGAGATCGTGACACGGGCCACACCCTGGCCCGTCGCGCGCGGCGCACCTTGAGCTGGGATCTGGACCGTCAGTTCGATCGCCTGGGCCTCGGCGCCAGTTGGCAAGCGGTCAGCAGCAGCTTTGACGACTTGAACAATCAACAACCGTTGGGTGGTTATGCCTTGTTGGGGCTGCGCAGCAGTTGGGAGCTCAATCGTGAAGTCCAACTGGAGCTGAAGGTCGATAACCTGCTGGACAAGGGTTACAGCCGGGCGCTGTACAGCTTCCAAGGTAGCCAGTACGGGTATCGCGAGGAAGGTCGGGCGTGGATGTTCGGGGTGACCTGGACGCCGGAGAGCTGAGGCTGGCGCGAATCATTGTGGCGAGGGAGCTTGCTCCCGTTCGACTGCGTAGCAGTCGCAATCAACGCTGACCGGGGCAATCAGACAAATTGCAGTGTTAGTTTTTGGGCTGCTTCGCAGCCCAGCGGGAGCAAGCTCCCTCGCCACAGTTACAAATTCGGTGCAATCAACTGGCAGAGTTTGGCAGTTGCCTCAATCATCTGCCCACTCGGCCGCTCCAGGCCCTTGTCCGTCACCAGGCGCAACTGTCCCTGTGCCACGGCCGCCACCTGCGGCCAGGCTTTCCACGCATCGAGCTGCGCCTGTTCGCTGGCCAGAATCACCTCGGGATTGCGCTGCAACACCGCTTCCACACTGACTTGCGGTGCCGGCAGTTTCAGGTCGGCAAACACGTTTTGCGCACCGCAGACCTCCAGCGCATCGCTGATGATCTGTTCACCACCAACCGTGTACAGCGGCCGATCCCAGACTTGATAGAACACTCGTAACGGCTTGTCCCGGCGATAGCGCTGACGCAACTCATCCAGCCGCTGGCGTAAATCGCTGGCCAATGAAATTCCGCGCTCAGGTCGACCGAGCTGAGCGGCTATGGTCTCGATCTGTGCGGCGAGCTGGTCCAGGCTGTGGGGTTCGGCGACGTAGGTGGGAATATTCAGTCGCTTGAGCTGGTCACGCTGGGCCGGGCCGACGCTACCAGGCCATAGCAGCAACAGATCGGGTTTCAGGCTGAGCAAGCGCTCCATATCCAGCTGGCCATAGCGGCCAACGGAAGGCAGGTCCTTGAGTTCGGCAGGTCGTTCACCAGCGTCCAGCACACCCACCAAGAGGTCGGCGGAACCCAATTCAACGACGATTTCAGAGAGCGACGGTGCGAGGCTGACAACCCGTTCGACCGCGATGGCCGGGCCACTGGCGGCCAGCAGCAACACCGCCAGCCAGAGCGCGCGCATCAACCGAGTTGACGCGGAATACGGTAGAGGTAGAACAGCACGGCGGTCGACAGTGCCAGCAACATCAGCGGCACGGCTTCGAGACCGACGAACACCGCCAGGGCACCGATCCAGGCCGGCAGCCCGGCGGCCAGGAATGCGGTGCGCCGCTTGGCCGCCAGACTGATCCAGGCGGCAGGTTCGTCAGGGGTATCGAGGGCTTTCTGGGTGGCGATCAGCGCGTGTTTGTAGGCGCCGAAAAACTTCAGGCTGACAAACATCGAGGCGACTCCGGCGATGAACAACGGCATCACCAGCACCGGCAGAATGGCTTCGCCCTGGCCGAACAGCACATTGATCACAAACAGCGGCAACAAGGCCAGTGCCAGGTATTGCCACCAGTTGACGGACAGTCGCCGCCGCACCTGACCGCGGGTCACGCCCGGTCAACCTCGCCCTGATGCTCATTGCCCATCATGTGGTCGAGCTTGCTGGCCTTGGTTGCCAGGTAGAGTCGGTTATGCGGGTTGTGGCCGGTGTGCAGCGGCACGCGCTCGGCGACCACGATCCCCATGTCGGTCAAGGCTTTGACCTTGCGCGGGTTGTTGGTCATCAGGCGCAGGGACTTCACGCCCATGTGCTCCAGCATCGGCAGGCACATGGCGTAGTCACGCTGGTCGGCGGCAAAGCCCAGACGTTCGTTGGCTTCAACGGTATCGGCGCCGCCATCTTGCAGCTCATAGGCGCGGATCTTGTTCAGCAGGCCAATGCCACGGCCTTCCTGACGCAAGTAGAGCAACACGCCACGACCTTCACGGGCGATGGCCTGCAAGGCAGCTTCCAGTTGCGAGCCGCAGTCGCAACGTTGGCTAAACAGGGCATCGCCCGTCAGGCATTCGGAGTGCAACCGGCCGAGTACCGGGGCACCGTCATCGAACTCACCCAGGCTCAGCACAACGTGCTCGCGGCCGGTGGCTTCATCGAGAAAGCCATGCATGGTGAATTGCGCAAAAGGTGTTGGCAGCTTGCAAGCGGCGACAAAAGCGACAGGCACCGGTGTGCTCCTGATCTAAAAGTCTGAAGATTCGCAGAGCCGGCATTGTAACAGCAGGTTCCGGAGGACGCTTAGGCTGAATTATCGGCGATAACTATCAAAATGTTTGATATACGCCCCGGTACATACCCTGTGGGAGCGAGCTTGCTCGCGATTGCGGTGTATCGGCAGCGTATTCGTCAACGGAAAGTCTGCCATCGCGAGCAAGCTCGCTCCCACAGGGTTCTGTGTCGGTCATCGGCTCTGGGAAGCATTCGAATCAAACGGATACGGCTGTTTCCAGCGTTCAAAAATCGGTTTCAGCTCGCCGCGTTTCACCAGTTGCTCCATGCGCTGGTCGAACAGGGCCATTAACGTGCGCGCCTTCGGGGTCTTGGCGAAGCACAGATACAGCGGCAACTCGGCGATATGGGTGCGCCGCAGCTGGGACGGATCCTTGGCGCGGTTGATGACATAATCGACTTCGGTCAGGGCATCGATGTAGAAGTCGGCACGATTGTGGATCAGCATCGACACGATGCCGGTACGCCGCTGCACTTCGTCGAAGTGGCGCACATTGGGCAAGTAATCCTGGTAGTCGTAGCCGCGGACCCAGGCCAGTCGATAATTGCCCAGGGTTTGCGGGGTGGGTACCGGACTGCTGGCCAGGCCCAGGGCATAGATGTGATCGGTGTCGAAGCTCCAATGGGGATAGAGCACACCCTCGGACTCGTCACGATAGGATCCGACGCAGGCATCGACTTCGCCACGTTCGGCCAGGCCCAGCGAACGCAAGTAGGGTTCGGTGCGGATGTCGACCTTGACGCCCGCCGGCTCGAACACTTGCCGTAGTACGTCCCAACCCAGTCCATGACCGTCAGCGGCGGTGTAGTCTTCCCAGTCTTCGCTGGCCAGATGAATCACCGACGGCGGCGCAGCACTCCCTCCCCCCGCCTGGACAAAAGAGCAAAACATCGCGAACGCCATCACCATCAATCCGCGTACAGCCATCCCCCGCTTCCCCCGATAAACAGCTCTCATGATCAACGCCTGGAAATCCCCGGTCAGGCGAAAAACCACACCAGTCCCTGCATCGCCAACCAGGCGAACACCCCGGCCAGGACATCATCGAGCATGATGCCCACGCCGCCATGTACGTGCCGGTCAATCCAGCGTATCGGCCATGGCTTGAGAATGTCGAAGAAGCGGAACATCAAGAAACCCGCCAGCAACCACTGCCAACCTTCCGGCACCAGCCACAGGGTGATCCACATCCCGACCATTTCGTCCCAAACGATGCCTTCATGGTCGTGTACCCGCAAATCGTCGGCCACTTTGCCGCACAGCCAGAAGCCGAACAGCATGGTGATGCCCAGCATCAGCCAGTAACCCCAGTCGGGCAGCATTTGCCACAACGGAATAAAGGGTAGCGCAACCAGCGACCCCCAAGTGCCAGGCGCCTTTGGCAAGGTGCCGGAGCCGAAGCCGAACGCCAGGAAATGCCATGGATTACGCCAGACCGACGGCGGTACGAATTCCGCCGGAACCTGTTTGGGATGATCTGTCACGGTGACTCCCGAAAATGTTGATAACCCCGGGCTTGCGGGGTGATGTCTTGTCCGTTGGCATCCAGCAGTGTCACACCTTGCCCATTCACGACGCGCCCAATCACATGGATCGGCCAGCCATCGGCCAGCAATAGCGGCAACTCGACGGACGGTAAGGTGAAGGCCAGGACGTAATCGTCGCCGCCGCTCAAGGCCGCAACCTGTGCATCCGATTGGCCGAGAAAGTCGACCAGGCTCTGCGACAGCGGCAAACGATCCCGCTCGACCTCGATACCGACCTTCGACGCCAGCGCGATATGCCCGCAATCCGCGAGCAGTCCGTCAGAGATATCCATTGCCGAAGTGGCCTTGCCCCGTAGCGCCTGACCCAAGCCGAGCTGCGGTTGCGGCGACCAGTAATGCGCCAACAACGGCTCGGCAATGCTCGCTTCGGCTGTGCGCTGGCCGAGCACCAAGGGCAAGGCACCGGCGGCATTGCCCAGGTTGCCGCCGACACACAGCAGGTCGCCCGGTTGCGCACCGCTGCGGGTCAGCGCCAGACCGGCCGGCACGCGCCCGAACACGGTCATGGTCAGGCTCAACGGCCCGCGGGTCGTGTCACCGCCCACCAGCGCCACGCCACAGCTTCGCGCCATCTGGTTCAAACCTCGGGCATAGGCTTGCAGCCAATCGGCGGTCACCGTCGGCAAGGTCAGGGCAAGGGTAAAGGCAATCGGGGTAGCGCCCATGGCGGCCAGGTCGCTGACCGCAACGGCCAGCGAGCGCTGACCGAGCAGAAACGGATCGCAGGGATCGGCGAAATGCACGCCGGCCACCAACGTATCGGTAGAGATCGCCATCTGTTCCCCGGAGGGAACAGCCAGCAAGGCGCAGTCATCGCCAATCCCGAGGGCAACGCCTTCGCCGCCCTGCGCACAAGGCGCGGCGGCGAAGAAATTGCGGATCAGCTCAAACTCACCCATTGGGTATCCTGTCTCACCAATACTGTTCATTTTTTAGCGGCGTCTGGTGTCGCCATACTGCGTTGCCGCTCCTCGCCATAGCACGCTATGACTCGTCGCGGCGCCTTGTCTGACAACACCAGTCACTCGCTAAAAAACGAACGTATCGGCGAGACAGGACACTAGATCCAAGCGCTAATCAGCGTTTGAACGCCTTGACTTCAGCTTCACGCAGACGCGGGGCCAGCTTGTCGAGCACACCGTTGACGAACTTGTGACCGTCGGTGGAACCGAAGACCTTGGCCAGTTCGATACCCTCGTTGATCACAACGCGGTACGGCACGTCGACGCGCTTGAGCAGCTCCCAGGTGGACAGGCGCAGAACGGCCAGTTCAACCGGGTCCAGCTCTTCGATGGTCAGGTCCAGGCATGGCGTGAGCGCGGTGTCGATTTCGGTCTTGAACTGCGGAACCCCGTGCAGGATCTCGCGGAAGTACGCGCCGTCGACATCGCTGAAATCGTTATCGACCCGGAACTGCGCTTCGATCTCGTTCAGCGACTGCTTGGCCATGTGCCATTGGTACAGCGCCTGGGTTGCGAGCTGACGGGCTTCGCGACGCTTGACGCTTTTCGATGGCTTGCCGGCATCCGCAGGCTTTGGATCGCGCGGGTTGAAACGATCGCTTTCGTCGCTAATCACTTGGCCTCCAACTGCGCCAGCAGGCTGACCATTTCCAGAGCGGACAGGGCAGCTTCAGCACCTTTGTTCCCGGCCTTGGTGCCGGAACGTTCAATGGCTTGCTCGATGGAATCAACGGTCAGGACGCCGAAAGCGACCGGAACGCCGAACTCCATGGACACCTGGGCCAGGCCCTTGGTGCACTCGCCAGCCACGTATTCGAAGTGCGGAGTGCCGCCACGAATGACCGCGCCCAGGGCGATGATTGCCGCGAATTCGCCTTTCTGGGCGACTTTCTGCGCAACCAGCGGAATTTCGAAGGCGCCAGGCGCGCGGATGATGGTGATGTCGCTTTCGCTCACGCCGTGGCGAACCAGGGCATCAACTGCACCGCTGACCAGGCTTTCAACGACGAAGCTGTTGAAACGGCCCACTACCAGAGCGTAGCGGCCTTTAGGGGCGATGAAGGTACCTTCGATGGTCTTCAGGGTCATTCGATAGATCTCTTAAAGAGCCGGGACGCGTCTCGTACGCGCCCCTCGGTGATATTTGAACCGCGAATTCAAGGCCGGAAACAACCGGTCATTATTCGGAGGGCACGTATTCTACAACTTCCAGATCGAAACCGGATATCGCATTAAATTTCATGGGTGCCGACATCAGGCGCATTTTGCGCACGCCGAGGTCACGCAGGATCTGCGAACCGGCACCGACAGTGCTGTAGGTGGTCGGTTTTTTCACCGCGGCGTGATCGGCGGTTTCGCGGATGTGCGCGAGCAACACGTCGCCATCGAGCGGGTGACCGAGCAACAGCACAACACCGCTGCCGGCCTCGGCAACCGTGGCCATGGCGGCGCGCAGGCTCCAGCGGCCCGGTTGCTTGACCATCAGCAGGTCGCGCAGCGGGTCCATGTTATGCACCCGAACCAGGGTCGGTTCTTCGGCACACACGTTGCCCAGGGTCAGCGCCATGTGCACGTCGCCTTCCACGGAATCACGATAGGTCACCAGGTTGAATTGGCCCAGTTCGCTGTCCAGTGGCTGCTCGGCAATCCGCTGAACGGTACGTTCGTGGATCATCCGGTAGTGAATCAGGTCGGCGATGGTGCCGATCTTGATGTCGTGCTCGGCGGCAAATGCTTCCAGCTCGGCGCGACGGGACATGGTGCCGTCGTCGTTCATCACTTCGCAGATCACGCCGCTCGGCTCGAAACCGGCCATGCGCGCCAGGTCGCACGCCGCTTCGGTGTGGCCGGCACGGGCCAGGGTACCGCCGGCCTGGGCCATCAGCGGGAAGATGTGGCCCGGGCTGACGATGTCTTCAGCCTTGGCATCACGGGCGGCGGCAGCCTGCACAGTGCGCGCACGGTCGGCGGCGGAAATACCGGTGGTCACACCGGTGGCCGCTTCGATCGATACGGTGAACTTGGTGCCGAAACCGGAACCGTTGCGCGGGGCCATCAACGGCAGCTTGAGCAGTTCGCAGCGCTCGCGGCTCATCGGCATGCAGATCAGGCCACGGGCGTGCTTGGCCATGAAGTTGATGTGCTCGGGCTTGCAGCACTCGGCGGCCATGATCAGGTCGCCTTCGTTCTCGCGGTCTTCGTCATCCATGAGGATGACCATCTTGCCTTGGCGGATGTCTTCAACCAGTTCTTCGATGCTATTGAGCGCCACAAGGCACCCCCTTGAGTCAGGATTTGAGGTAGCCGTTTTGGGCCAGAAAGCTTTCGGTAATGGTGCTGCCAGGCTTTTGCGAAGAGCCTGGCTCTGCGGCCTTGTCGCCCAAAAGCAGACGCTCCAGGTAACGGGCCAGCAAATCCACTTCCAGATTCACCCGGCGGCCAGGCTGGTACGACGCCATGATGGTTTCGCTCAGGGTGTGGGGAATGATGGTCAGCAGGAACTCGGCGCCATCGACTGCGTTCACGGTGAGGCTGGTGCCGTCGACGGTGATCGAGCCTTTATGGGCGATGTACTTGGCCAGGTCCTTTGGCGCGCGGATGCGGAATTCCACGGCGCGCGCGTTCTCGGTACGGGCAACCACTTCGCCCACGCCGTCGACGTGACCGCTGACCAGATGCCCGCCGAGGCGAGTGGTCGGGGTCAGGGCTTTTTCCAGATTGACCGGGCTGCCGCTTTTCAGGTCGTTCATGGCGGTGCAGTCGAGGGTTTCGCAACTGACGTCCGCCGCAAAGCCATTGCCCGGCAGTTCAACGGCAGTCAGGCACACGCCGTTGACCGCGATGCTGTCGCCCAGTTTGACGTCGCTCAGGTCGAGCTTGCCGGTTTCGACGTGAACCCGCACATCACCGCCCTTTGGGGTCAATGCACGAATACTGCCGATGGATTCGATGATGCCGGTAAACATGAGGTTCTCCTCGAGAACAAAGCCAGCGCTGTAGCGTTGACCGGAAATTATACGCTCGCGGTTGACGTAGGAATGGCAATGACTCGCCAGTCATCGCCCACTGCGCGAATTTCAATGATTTTAAGCTCGGGCGCATCCTTCATTTGCGCGAGCGGCCAGTCCAGCAGCGGCCGCGCCGAAGAGCCCAGGAACTTGCCGGCAATGAAAATCTGGAACTCGTCCACCAGACCGAGTTGGGCAAAGGCACCTGCCAGGCGCGGACCGGCCTCAACCAGCACCTCGTTGACGCCACGGGCTGCGAGTTCAACCAATAGCTGACGCAGATCGACCTGGCCGTCGTAACCCGGCACGATCAGGCATTCCGGACCATTGGCGTATTGCTCTTCCACCGCCACGCAGGTGGCAACCAGCGCCGGGCCGGCCTTGAAGAACGGTGCATCCAGTGGCACCCGCAGACGACCGTCGACCAGCACCCGCAGCGGCAGGCGGCTCATGGCCAGTGCGGTTTGCTCGGCATCCAGCCCCAGCTCATCGGCTCGCACGGTCAGCCGCGCGTTGTCCGCCAGAACCGTGTCGGCGCCGGTCAGTACCACGCTGGCCTGGGCACGAAGGCGTTGCACCGCAGAACGTGCGGCCGGACCGGTGATCCACTGGCTTTCGCCGCTTTCCATCGCCGTGCGCCCGTCCAGGCTCATGGCCAACTTGACCCGCACGAATGGCAAGCCGTGTTCCATGCGTTTCAGGAAACCTTGGTTAAGCTTTCGCGCCTCGCTTTCCAGTACGCCGCTTTCGGTGGCGATACCGGCCTGTTCCAGGCGTTGTAGACCACGACCGGCGACTTCCGGGTTCGGGTCCTGCATCGCCGCGACCACCCTGGCCACACCGGCATTGACCAGTGCATCGGCGCAAGGCGGTGTGCGGCCGTGGTGGCTGCAAGGTTCAAGGGTCACGTAAGCGGTGGCGCCACGAGCCTGCTCACCGGCCGCGCGCAAGGCGTGGACTTCAGCGTGGGGCTCGCCGGCGCGCTCGTGCCAGCCTTCGCCGACAATCTGCCCGCCCTGCACAATCACGCAACCGACCCGCGGATTGGGGTGCGTCGTGTAATGCCCCTTGCGCGCCAGCTCCAGGGCACGGGCCATGAAATGAGCATCGAGGATGGCTTGTTCTGCGGGCGTGGTCATTCTTTCACCGGTTCACGGGCCAGGCGATCGATCTCTTCGCGGAACTCGTTGAGGTCCTGGAAGCGGCGATATACCGAAGCGAAGCGGATGTAGGCGACTTCATCGAGCTTCTGCAGCTCGGCCATCACCAGTTCGCCGACCACAAGGGATTTGACCTCGCGCTCGCCGGTGGCGCGCAGTTTGTGTTTGATGTGCACCAGCGACGATTCGAGGCGCTCGACACTCACCGGGCGCTTTTCCAGCGCGCGCTGCATGCCGGCGCGGAGTTTTTCTTCGTCGAACGGCTGGCGACTGCCGTCGGTTTTGATCAGGCGCGGCAACACCAGTTCAGCCGTCTCGAACGTCGTGAAGCGCTCGCCGCAGGCCAGGCATTCACGCCGGCGGCGCACCTGTTCGCCCTCGGCGACCAGACGCGAGTCGATGACTTTGGTGTCGTTGGCACCGCAGAAGGGACAGTGCATGGTGGCAGGCAACAAAAAAAGGGAGGGCCATGGTAGCGCATCCCGGTGGCAAGACAAGCCATAGGGTTTGCGGTATACAGACGGGATGATCACTTGATCCATGGAATTCAGCTTTATGGAGCCACCAATGTCGTTACGTCCGCTCATTTTGCTCAGTGTTTTCAGCCTGCTGGTGGCTTGCGGCAGCGATGCACCCAAGCCCCAGCCGCCAACGCCTGGCCCGGCGCCGCAGCAAGCGCAGAAGAAGGCCCGGGAGGCCGCCAACCTCGGCCCCCTGCCTGCCTATCAGCGTGAACTGAGCGGTACCCTACAAGGCGTTCCAGCCGGCGCTGAAGTCGAACTGGCATTGCTGGTGATCGACGAAAAGAACCGCCCGCAGCAATTGCTCGCCAGTTCCAGCCTGATCGGCAACAACCAGGTGCTGGCGTTTCACCTGCGTTTCAACCCGGAATCCTTCCCGGCCGGGGCCCGCGTTGAACTGCGAGGCCGCGCCAGCCAGTCCGGACAGTTGATCCTGCACCTGCCGTCGCAGCTGATTACCCAGCCGACCACCCAGGCCCTGGGCCAACTGCAATTCGTCAAAGCCCCATGAATGCACCGCTCGACCTGCAAAAGGCGTTGGGTGAACTACTCGGTGATGCGCAATTGGTCGCCTGTGAGTTACCAGGGACCGACCTGAAGTTGTGGCTGATCGACGGCGACAACATGGACCGCGCCTTCAGCCCGGAAGAAACCCGGCGCATCCTGCATGAGCCACCGTACTGGAGCTTTTGCTGGGCCAGCGGGTTGGCCGTGGCCCGTTACCTCGCTGACAACCCGCATTGGGTCGAAGGCAAGCGTGTGCTGGATTTTGGCGCCGGGTCTGGCGTGGCGGGGATTGCCGCTGCCAAGGCCGGGGCGCTGGAAGTGCTGGCCTGCGACCTCGACCCGCTGGCGATTGCCGCGTGTCGGGCCAATGCCGAGCTCAATGACGTAGAGCTCAACTACTCGACGGATTTTTTCGCCGAGGCTGATCGCTTCGATCTGATCCTGGTGGCGGATGTGCTGTACGACCGGGCCAACCTGCCGCTGCTCGACCAGTTCCTCAGCCGCGGCCGAGAGGCGCTGGTGGCGGATTCCCGAGTGCGGGACTTCCGCCATCCGTTATACCGGCGCATAGAGATGCTGGAGGCGATGACCCTACCGGATCTGGCCGAGCCCCACGAGTTTCGGCATGTGAGCCTCTACCACGCCGCCCGCGCCTGACCGTATAGTTGCCCCATTCACGCTTTTACGAGATT
This sequence comes from Pseudomonas sp. GL-RE-26, assembly GCF_019956275.1. Classification (NCBI taxonomy): domain Bacteria; kingdom Pseudomonadati; phylum Pseudomonadota; class Gammaproteobacteria; order Pseudomonadales; family Pseudomonadaceae; genus Pseudomonas; species Pseudomonas sp. GL-RE-26. The sequence continues at coordinate 63,632 of NZ_JAHBDI010000055.1, read as the reverse complement.
GCCCATGAGTCAGGAAACGCCGTACATCTTCGACGCCACGACTGCCGATTTCGACCAGTCGGTGATCGAGAACTCTTTCCACAAGCCGGTGCTGGTGGATTTCTGGGCCGAATGGTGCGCGCCCTGCAAAGTGCTGATGCCGATGTTGCAGAGCATTGCCGAGAGCTATCAGGGTGAGTTGCTGCTGGCCAAGGTCAACTGCGACCTCGAACAAGACATCGTCGCCCGCTTCGGCATCCGCAGCCTGCCGACCGTGGTGCTGTTCAAGGACGGTCAGCCGGTAGACGGCTTTGCCGGTGCCCAGCCGGAATCCGCCGTGCGCGCCCTGCTCGAACCCCATGTGCAGATGCCGCCACCGGCCGCTGCCGATCCGTTCGAACAAGCCCAGGCGCTGTTCGATGACAGCCGCTTTGCCGATGCCGAAGCGCTGCTCAAGGTGATCCTGGGTGAAGACAACACCAACGCCAAGGCACTGATCCTCTACGCCCGCTGCCTGACCGAGCGCGGTGAACTGGGCGAAGCGCAAGCCGTGCTGGATGCGGTCAAGAGCGACGAGCACAAGGCCGCGCTGGCTGGCGCCAAGGCACAGATCAAGTTTCTCGGTTTGGCCAAGGACTTGCCGGATGCCGCCGACCTGAAGGCCCGGCTGGCAAAAGACCCGCTGGACGATGAGGCGGTCTATCAACTGGCGATCCAGCAACTGGCCCGTCAGCAGTACGATGCCGCGCTGGATGCCTTGCTGAAGCTGTTCATCCGCAATCGCAGCTACAACGAAGGCTTGCCGCACAAGACCTTGCTGCAGGTGTTCGAGTTGCTGGGCAATGATCATCCGTTGGTGAGTACCTACCGCCGCAAGTTGTTTGCCGCGCTGTACTAAGCCGTCTCGATCCAGCTGTAGAGCGGCGTATCCCCGCCGCTCACTACCTTCACATCCGAACTATGGCGCAAACGCACCAGCAGGCGCTTGCCCGCCGCCGCGCTCCCGGTCAGGCCTTCGAGTTGATCGAGCAAGTCCGGCCCGCTCAACTGCCCGGCCTTGCGCAGCAAATCCCTGGCGATCTGCCACAGCGCATCATCCGGATTCAGCGGTTTCGCCGCTGGCGCGCTGACAGGGGATTTTTCCACCTGCAACTGCGCCCCTAGCCGCGCCCAGTCCGCGTCGTCCATCTCCAGGGTCAAATCCACCGGCCAGTCGCCGATGCTTCCGCGAATTCGCAACATAGGTCTGCTCCCGCACATTTCTTCCCGGCATGCTCCCATGGGACTTGTGCAACGCCAAGCGGGCAGTCAAACTCTCCGCACTTACGTTATAAGATTACATAACAATTTCTTCATTTTACTTTTCGGAGACTCGTCATGCGTCGTCTGCTTCTCGCCCTGCCGTTTGCCATGTTGCCGCTGGCTATCGCCCATGCCGCCGACGAACACGATCATGAGCATGGCAGCCTGGGTGCCCACGAACATGGCGTGGGACGCCTGAACGCGGTGCTGGATGGCAAGACCCTGGAGCTGGAGCTGGAAAGCCCGGCCATGAACCTGGTGGGTTTCGAGCACGTCGCCACCAGCGACGCAGACAAAGCCAAAGTCACCGCCACCCGCGCACAACTTGAGCAACCACTGGCCCTGTTCAACCTGCCAAAAGCCGCCGGTTGCGTGGTAGAGAACCAGGAACTGGAAAGCCCGTTGTTCGGCGACAAGCCCGATGCCGACGATGATCACGATGAAGACGCCAAGGACGAAGACGGCCACGAACATCATCACGATCACAGCGAAATCCACGCTCGCTATCAGTTCACCTGCGCCACGCCTGCGGCACTGAAGTCGCTGGACCTGGCGAATATTTTCACCAGCTTCCCAGCCACCCAAAAAATTCAGGTACAACTGATCGGTCCGAGCGGGCAGCAAGGGGTTGATGTGACGGCCAAGGCTGCGGCCCTGAAGTTCTGAATTCACTCACCACCAACCAGACCGGTTTCACATGACCCAAGCACTCATCGAACTGTCCGACCTGAGCTTCAGCTGGCCCGGTCACCCGCCGCTGCTGGACATCCCGGCGTTTCGCCTGGAGCGCGGCGAGACCCTGTTCCTCAAAGGCCCCAGCGGCAGCGGCAAGACCACCCTGCTCGGCTTGCTCGGCGGCGTGCAGAAGCCTGATCGCGGCAGCATCCGCCTGCTCGGCCAGGAACTGACGCAACTTTCGGCCGGCGCCCGCGACCACTTCCGCGTCGATCACACCGGCTACATCTTTCAGCAGTTCAACCTGCTGCCGTTTCTGTCGGTGCGTGAAAACGTCGAACTGCCCTGCCACTTCTCGAAACTGCGCGCGGAACGGGCGAAACAACGCCACGGCAGTGTCGACAAAGCCGCCGCCACGCTGCTCGCCCACCTGGGTTTAAAGGATGAAAACATCCTCGGTCGCCGCGCCGACTCGCTTTCCATCGGCCAGCAGCAACGAGTCGCCGCCGCCCGCGCGCTAATCGGGCAACCGGAACTGGTTATCGCCGACGAGCCGACCTCGGCCCTCGATTACGACGCCCGCGAGAACTTCATTCGCCTGCTGTTCGCCGAGTGCCGCGAAGCCGGGTCGAGCCTGTTGTTCGTCAGCCACGACCAGAGCCTGGCGCCGCTGTTCGACCACAACCTTTCGCTGGCCGAACTCAATCGCGCCGCTACCCCGTCCGAGGTCTGAGATGTATCTGTTTCGTCTAGCCATGGCCAGCCTGGCTAACCGTCGCTTCACCGCGATCCTCACGGCGTTCGCCATTGCCTTGTCGGTGTGCCTGTTGCTGGCAGTGGAGCGCGTGCGCACCGAAGCCAAGGCCAGTTTCGCCAGCACCATCAGCGGCACCGATCTGATCGTCGGCGCCCGCTCCGGCTCGGTGAACCTGTTGCTGTACTCGGTGTTCCGCATCGGCAACGCCACCAACAACATCCGCTGGGACAGCTTCGAACACTTCGCCAGCAACCCGAAAGTGAAGTGGGCGATTCCGATGTCTCTCGGCGACTCCCATCGCGGCTACCGGGTGATGGGCACCACCGAAGCCTACTTCGAGCATTATCAATACGGACGCCAACAACACCTGGAACTGGCCGATGGCCGGGCCTTTGCCACTGACCCGTTCGAAGTGGTTCTCGGCGCCGAAGTGGCCGATGCACTGCACTACAATCTCGGCGACAAACTGGTGCTGGCCCACGGCGTGGCGGCAATCAGCCTGGTCAAGCACGACGACAAACCGTTCACCGTGGTCGGCATTCTCAAGCGCACCGGCACCCCGGTGGACCGCACGCTGCACATCAGCCTCGGTGGGATGGAAGCGATTCACATCGACTGGCACAACGGCGTGCCGGCCCGGGGCGAGGGGCGCATCACCGCCGATCAGGCGCGCAACATGGACCTGACGCCGCAAGCGATCACCGCGTTCATGCTCGGCCTCAACAACAAGATTTCGACCTTTGCCCTGCAGCGGGAAATCAACGAATTCCGTGGTGAGCCGATGCTGGCGATCCTGCCGGGTGTGGCGTTGCAAGAGCTGTGGAGTCTGATGGGCACCGCGGAAAAAGCCTTGTTCGTGGTCTCGCTGTTTGTGGTGCTGACCGGGTTGATCGGCATGCTCACCGCCATTCTCACCAGCCTCAATGAACGCCGCCGGGAAATGGCGATCCTGCGCTCGGTGGGCGCACGCCCCTGGCACATCGCGACGCTGTTGGTGCTCGAAGCCTTTGCGCTGGCGCTGTCGGGCGTGATCGCCGGCGTGGCGTTGCTGTATGTGTGCATCGCGGCGGCCCAGGGTTATGTGCAAGCCAACTACGGCCTGTTCCTGCCGCTCTCGTGGCCGAGCGAGTATGAATGGACGCTGCTCGGTGGCATCCTGATCGCCGCGCTGCTGATGGGCAGCGTGCCGGCCTGGCGCGCCTATCGCCAATCCCTGGCCGATGGCCTGTCGATCCGCTTATGAGGACATTGAAAATGCCCCGCGCTGTACTTTCGCTGTTGATGCTGGTCGCCCTGCCCCTGTGGGCCGCACAGCCAAAAGACCTGACCTGGTCGGAGATGATCCCGCCTGACGCGCCGAAAGAAGTGCCGAACATGACGCCGCTGCACGATCTGTCGCAGATGAGCAGCACGCTCTCGGCAGAGTCGGCACCAGCAGCCAAACAGGACATGCCCAACGCACCGGTGGTCAAGACCCTCGACGGCCAGAACATTCGCCTGCCGGGCTACATCGTGCCGCTGGAAGTGAGCGAGGAAGGCCGCACCACGGAGTTTCTGCTGGTACCGTATTTCGGCGCCTGCATCCATGTGCCGCCACCGCCGTCGAACCAGATCGTGCACGTCAAGAGCGAAGTCGGCGTGAAGCTCGACGAGTTGTATCAGCCTTACTGGATCGAAGGCGCGTTACAGGTCAAGGCGTCCACCAGCGAGTTGGCGGATGCCGGGTATCAGATGGAGGCGGAAAAGATTTACCTGTATGAATTGCCGGAGTGATTCCGGTGGTTTTGTGCTGTCTGTCAGTCCCTCTTCGCGATGAGGCCAGCAAAAACACCATAAAATCCAACCCCTTCCCACTTTCATTGAGCTGCATCAAAAGACCGAATAGTTAGCCGGCTTACCATTGGACATCGCAAATTTTTAACGTCCTCTGGAGCCCCCCATGAACAAGTCCATGCTCAGCGCTTCGCTGGTTGCCCTCGCGCTCGCAGCCCCGCTCGCCCACGCCTACGAGGCCAGCGACATCATCCTTCGTGCGGGCGCCATCACCGTTAACCCGAAAGCCGACAGCTCCAGCGTAAAGGTCGACCAAGGTCCGCTGGCCGGTACCAACCTGGGCGGCAAGGCGACCATGGACAGCGACACACAGCTGGGCCTGAACTTCGCCTATATGCTCACCAACAATTGGGGGATCGAACTGCTCGCCGCCACTCCGTTCGAGCATGACGTGAAACTCAAAGGCACCGCCCTGCCTGCCGCCAATGGCAAACTCGGCTCCCTGAAACACCTGCCGCCGACCCTGAGCGTGGTGTACTACCCGCTGGATTCGAAGTCGGCCTTTCAGCCGTACGTCGGTGGTGGCATCAACTACACCTGGATCTACGACGAAAGCCTCAGCAGCGAAGCCAAGTCCGCCGGCTTCAGCAACTTCAACGCGAAGAACTCCTGGGGTCTGGCCTGGCAGGTCGGTGCCGACTACATGCTGACCGAACATGTCATGCTCAACGCCCAGGTGCGCTACATCGACATCGATACCCGCGCCACCGTCGAGAACAACTCGATTGCACCGGGCACCCGCGCCAAGGTCAACGTAGACGTCGATCCGTTTGTGTACATGGTCGGCCTGGGCTACAAGTTCTAAGCGACATCGCTGGAAGAATGTTCACGTGGTGGTGAACCTGGCTGTTGTGGCGAGGGAGCGTGCTCCCGCTGGGTTGCGAAGCGACCCTAAAACCGGCAAAAGCGGTGATTCAAACAAACCGCGTTGACTGGATTTACGACTGCTGCGCAGTCGAGCGGGACGATGCGGCGCTCCGACAAGCTCCCTCGCCACAGGAATTGCACAAGCTGTAACGTAAATTCCGGCCGTGAAAAAGGCGCCTGTCAAAGGGCGCCTTTTTCATGTTCGCGATTCAGGTTTGTAAAACCATCAGCGCCCCAGCAACCGCGCCAGCCCGACACGCATTGGTGTCTGCTCCGTGGTAGTGAAACGTTCCAACAGACGCCGGTTATTCGCCCGGGAATGACGAATGTCACCGGAGCGCGCCGGGCCGTAGCTCACCGGTGGCAACTTGCCGACCACGGCTTCGAGCGCTTCGAGCATTTGCTTGAGGGTCGTCGCCTGGTTCCAGCCAACGTTGACCGCACCGTCTTCGACCCGGGGCTTCTCGATGGCCTGCACCAGCAAGTCGACCAGATCTTCGACGTAGACAAAATCCCGGGTCTGCTCACCGTCGCCGAACACCGTGATCGGCAAGCCCTTCAGTGCACGCTCGCTGAATATGCTGATCACCCCGGAGTACGGCGAGGACGGATCCTGGCGCGGACCGAAGATGTTGAAGAAGCGGAAAATCACCGGTTCCAGCGCATGCTGGCGGCGGTAGAAGTCGAAGTATTGCTCGCTGGCCAGTTTGTCCACCGCGTAAGGCGTCAGAGGCGCCTTGGGCGTCTCTTCGTCGATCGACTCGCCTTCGCCATTGTTGCCATACACCGCTGCGCTGGAGGCAAACAGCACGCGTTTGACCCCGGCCTGGCGCATGGCTTCGCAGACGTTCAGCGTGCCGATGAAGTTGCTCTGGTGCGTGCGCACCGGATCGTCCACTGAGGCCTGCACCGAAGCCACGGCCGCGAGGTGCGCCACGGCGCTGCAACCGGCCATCGCTTGGGCAACCAAAGCCGCATCGGCCACGTCGCCGACGATCAGTTCGACCCTGGGATTGTCCAGCGGCAGATTGCTGCGCTTGCCGGTGGACAGGTCATCGAGAATCCGCACCGCATGGCCCTTGGCAAGCAGCGCGTCAGTCAGGTGTGAACCAATGAAACCGGCACCACCGGTGATAAAAACGGGGCCGTCAGCCATGGCGATAGAACCTGTCCAGTAGACCGGGAAGCGCCGCACGCCAGGCGCGTGGTTTGATCCCGAAGGTGTGCAGAATTTTCTTGCAGGCCAATACCGCGTGTTGCGGCTCTTCGGCAGCATCCGGACGCGCGGCGTGGGCCTGGGCGGTCGGGGCTTCGATGGCCAGCGGATGCAGGCTGCGGGCTTCGGTCAGAATCGCCTGCCCCAGCGCCAGCGGCGTGGTCGCCTCATGCCCGGCGTAGTGGTAGGTGCCCCACAGCGGTGCGGCGCAATCGAGTTGCTTGAGCACTGAAATGATCACGCGGGCAGCATCGTCGACCGGCGTCGGATTGCCGCGCCGGTCGTCGGCCATCAGCAGTTCTTCGGGTTGTTCGGCACGGGCGAGGAAGCGGCCAAGGGCGCCGTCCGGGCTGTCGTCCAGCAGCCAGCCGAAACGCAGCAGCACGTGTTGCGGGCAGGTGGCGCGCACGCTTTGCTCGATCCGCCACAAGGCCTGACCCCGCAGGCCCAGGGGCACCGGTTCGTCTTTTTCGCTGTAGGCCGTGGCACGGGAGCCGTCGAACACGCGATAGCTGGAAGGTTGCAGCAGGACGATGTTGTGGTGCTGGCACAGTTCCGCCAGACGCTCGATCGCGCGCTCCTGGCCGGCCAGGCGCGATTCGCTCACTGCCTCGGCCTGAAACCAGTCGAAGTAGTAGGCAAGGTTGATCAATGCATCGGGACGGGTGTCGTCGAGCAATTGTGTCAGGCTCGCGGCATCCCAGCCGTCTTGCGGCGGGCGGGGGGCGAGGAAACCGATGTCTTCCTCCGCACCGAGGCGAATCAGCGCCTGCCCAAGGGCATTTCCGCCGCCCAGTAACATAAGGCGCATTCGCATAGAGTCAGCAGGCCCAGTCTGATTGAAACAATGGCGTTATCGACACCGCGCCCTGGCGATGTCGTTGATAATTGCCGGAATCGTTGCATTTTGCGGGTTTAGTGCGCAACCGTCACCCGTAAAGTGTAGATGCCTGAGTTTTGCAGTGCTGCCACTGGCCCCTGTGGCGAGGGGGCTTGCCCCCGTACGGCTGCGCAGCAGTCGCAAAATTGTTGAAGGCGGTTTGCCTGTTACACCGCGTTTGCGGATTTTGGGGCCGCTTCGCGACCCAACGGGGGCAAGCCCCCTCGCCACAGGTTTACCGACCAGCCAGTGGTACTTGCATCTTGCGCCCCCCACCCGCATAAATTGCTGCATGAACCTGCCCATCCCCGCAGACAGTGCCCTGAGCGGCTTCCACCCTGCCGTCAGCGCCTGGTTCAGCCGCACGTTCCCGGCGGTCACCGCCGCCCAGGCCCGGGCGTGGCCGTTGATCCGCCAGCGCCGCTCGACCCTGGTCGCCGCGCCCACCGGTTCCGGCAAGACCCTCACCGCCTTTCTCGCCGTCATCGACGACCTGGTGCACCGCGGCCTGGAAAGCCCCGAAGGCTTGCCCGACGCCACCCTGGTGGTCTACGTCTCGCCCCTCAAGGCGCTGTCCAACGACATCCAGATCAACCTGCAAAACCCGCTGGCGGGCATTACCGAGCAATTGCGCGTGATGGGCCTGCCGCAATTGCAGATCAGCACCGCCGTGCGCACCGGCGATACACCGCAAAAAGATCGTTCGGCGATGCGCAAAACGGCGCCGCACATACTGGTGACCACGCCGGAATCCCTGTATGTGCTGCTCGGCTCTGATTCCGGCCGGCAGATGCTCGGCACGACACAAACGGTGATCGTCGACGAGATCCACGCCATGGCCGCCAGCAAACGCGGCAGCCACCTGGCACTGAGCCTTGAACGCCTGCAAGCACTCTGCCCGGAGCCGCTGCTGCGCATCGGTCTGTCGGCCACGCAAAAGCCCATCGAAGCCGTCTCGCGCTTCCTTGTCGGTCGCGACCGTCCATGCGAGATCGTCGACATCGGCCACGCCCGCCCCCGCGACCTGGATATCGAAGTGCCGCCCGTGCCGCTGTCGGCCGTGATGGCCAACGATGTCTGGGAACTGGTCTACGACCGCCTCGCCGCCCTCGCCCGGGAGCACCGGACCACGTTGATTTTCGTCAACACCCGGCGATTGGCCGAACGTTTGAGCCGGCACCTGAGCGAGCGCCTGGGCAAGGCTGCCGTGGCGGCCCACCACGGCAGCCTGGCCAAGGAATTTCGCCTCGATGCCGAGCAGCGACTCAAGCGCGGCGACCTGCAAGTGCTGATCGCCACGGCATCGCTGGAACTGGGGATCGACATCGGCGACGTCGACCTGGTGTGCCAGATCGCCTCGCCGCGTTCGATTGCCGGGTTTCTGCAACGGGTCGGCCGCTCCGGGCACCAGGTCGGCGGCACTCCCAAAGGCCGATTGTTCGCCACCACCCGTGACGACCTTATCGAATGCGCCGCGCTGCTCGACTGCGTACGCCAGGGCGAACTCGATACCTTGCTGATCCCGCAAGCGCCGCTTGACGTGCTGGCGCAGCAGATCATCGCCGAGGTCAGTTGTCAGGAGTGGTCGGAGCAAGCACTGCTGGAGATGCTGCGCCGCGCCTCGCCCTACGCCGCACTCGACGACAAACACTATCAGGCGCTGCTGCACATGCTCGCCGAGGGTTACAACGGCCGTCAGGGCATCCGTAGCGCCTACCTGCATCGCGATGCCGTGAGCCGCACCCTGCGCGGCCGCCGGGGCGCGAAACTGACGGCCGTGACCAGTGGCGGGACCATTCCTGACAACGCCGACTACAGCGTGCTGCTGGAGCCTCAAGGGCTGAACATCGGCACCATCAACGAAGACTTTGCGGTGGAAAGCATTGCTGGGGATGTCTTCCAGTTGGGCAATACGTCCTATCGGATCCTGCGGGTGGAAACCGGCAAAGTCCGGGTCGAGGATGCCCAGGGCCAGCCGCCGACCATTCCGTTCTGGCTCGGTGAAGCGCCGGGGCGCAGCGCCGAGTTGTCCTCGGCGGTGGCGCGCTTGCAGGCGCAACTCGACGACCTGCTGGGTACTGCGCCAGGCAACTTGCAACCAGCGCTCGACTGGCTGACCGAGACCCTGGGACTGAACCTCGCCAGCGCAGAACAATTGGTGGACTATCTGGCCCGCGCGCGACAAGCGCTGGGAGCCCTGCCATCCCAAGACACGCTGCTGATGGAACGTTTTTTCGACGAGTCCGGCGGCACCCAACTGGTCATTCACACGCCATTCGGCAGCCGCATCAACCGCGCCTGGGGCCTGGCCCTGCGCAAGCGTTTCTGTCGCACCTTCAACTTCGAATTGCAGGCCGCTGCCAGCGAAGACGCCATCGTGCTGTCGCTGTCCACCAGCCACAGTTTTGAACTGGACGACGTCTGGCGCTACCTGCACAGCAACAGCGCCGAGCACATCTTGATTCAAGCCGTGCTCGACGCGCCGCTGTTCGGCGTGCGCTGGCGCTGGAATGCCGGTGTAGCCCTGGCCCTGCCGCGCTACAGCGGCGGGCGCAAAGTGCCGCCGCAGATCCAGCGGATGAAAAGCGAAGACCTGATCGCCAGCGTGTTTCCCGATCAGATCGCCTGCGTGGAAAACCTCGCCGGCGAACGGGAGATTCCCGACCATCCGCTGGTGGAACAGACCCTCGACGATTGCCTGCACGACGCCATGGACAGCGAAGGCTGGCTGGCCTTGTTGCGGCGCATGGAACGCGGCGACATTTGCCTGATCAGCCGCGACTTGCCGGCGCCTTCGCCGCTGGCGGCGGAGATTCTCAGTGCCCGGCCCTATACCTTTCTCGACGATGCACCGCTGGAGGAACGCCGCACTCAAGCGGTGCTCAACCGCCGCTGGAGCGACCCGCAATCCACCGACGATCTCGGTGCCCTGGACGCAGAGGCGATTGCCGCCGTGCGCGACGAGGCCTGGCCGACGCCCTCCGCTGTCGATGAAATGCACGAGGCCTTGATGAGCCTGGCGTGCATCACCGACGCCGAAGCCGGAGCCAATCCGCAGTGGCTCGACTGGCTCACGACCCTGGCCGACAGCGGACGCGCGAGCCGTTTGCAGATTAACTCCGGCCAATCGTTGTGGCTGGCGCTGGAGCGCCTGACCTGCCTGCGGGCGATTTATCCACAGACCGAATTGACGCCACCGCTACAAGCGCTGCCGGACTTCGACGAGGTCTGGGAACCCGACGACGCCATCCTCGAACTGATCCGCGCGCGGCTCAGCGCCTTCGGGCCGCTGGCCCTCGATCGCATTGCCGAACCACTCGGCTTGCCCGCTGCGCAGGTCAACCAGGCCCTGGCGCAACTGGAACGCGAAGGCTACGTGCTGCGAGGTCGCTTCACCCCGGGCACCGCCCAGGAAGAATGGTGCGAGCGGCATTTGCTGGCGCGGATTCACCGCTATACGGTCAAGCGCCTGCGCCGGGAAATCGAACCGGTGGCGTTGCAGGATTTCATGCGATTCCTGTTCGATTGGCAGCATGTGTCGAGCGCAAGCCAGGGTCAGGGTGCGGCGGTACTGACTGTCGTCGTCGCGCAATTCGAAGGCTACCCTGCCGCCGCGTCAGCCTGGGACAGCGACATCCTGCCTGCACGGATCAAGGACTACTCGGCGACCTGGCTGGATGAGTTGTGCCGCAGTGGCAGACTGGTGTGGACGCGCCTGACTGCACACAACAAAAGCGCCAGCACCGCGCTGCGCAGCACGCCGATTGTGTTGCTGCCGCGCAACCGGGTCGGCCTCTGGAGCGGCTTGACCGAACAGACGCCGGTCAGCGAACTGTCGCCGAAAACGCAAAAGGTCCACGCCGCCCTCAGCCAGCATGGCGCGCTGTTTTTCGACGAGCTGATCCATGAGGCCCACCTGCTGCGTTCAGAGCTGGAAATCGCCCTGCAGGAACTGGTGGGCGCCGGACTGGTGAATGCCGACAGCTTCGCCGGATTGCGCGCACTGATCACCCCGGCCAGCAAGCGCCAGCCTCGCAACAGTCGGCGTGGACGCGGGGCATTCATCGGTGGCATGGACGACGCCGGGCGCTGGACCCTGTTGCGACGCGCGCCTGCCGCGCCGGTGGTGCAAAACCAGCGGACGCCTGCCGAAACCCTTGAACACATCGCCATGACCTTGCTGCGCCGTTACGGCGTGGTGTTCTGGCGCTTGCTGGAACGTGAGGCGGACTGGCTGCCGAGCTGGCGCGAACTGCTGCGCACTTTCCATCGCCTGGAGGCACGCGGCGAGATTCGCGGCGGGCGGTTTGTCAGCGGCCTGGCGGGCGAGCAATTCGCCCTGCCCGAGGCGATTCCCTTGTTGCGGGAGGTGCGGCGTCGGCCCCATGACGGCAGCCTGGTCGCAGTGTGCGGGGTCGATCCGCTGAACCTCGCCAGCACGCTATTGCCCGGCGCGAAAGTTCCGGCGCTGGCGAGCAATCGGCTGGTCTATCGCGACGGCTTGCCGGTTGCTGCCGAGATTGCTGGCAAGCAGCAGTTCTGGGGGGAGCTGGATCAGCAAGTCAGTGCCGAGGTGCGCGGCAAATTGATCCGGCATTGACGGTGTCTGGTCTGGCGCCTTCGCGAGCAGGCTCGCGAAGGCGCCAGCACGGCCAAAAAAACTATTGAGACCGCGGCCGATCCGGCATCAGCACCGCCGAATGATCCGGCTCATGCCCTGCCTCGGCTGGCGGCTCGACCGGATGCCTCGGCACCAGCGCCTGCTGTGGATAAGTCTGCGCGAAGTTCACCCACGGGCAGTTATCCACAAGCTTTTTCAAACGCTGGTTGAAAGCCCGGCTCACCGCGTATTGACCACCGGACACCGTGCGGAATTGCGCGGTCAGCACCACTCCGTTGAGGTCCATCTTGTCGACGCCAAACACATCCAGCGGTCCTTGCAGGTTGTAGCGCAGGAACGGGTCGTTGCTGATGGAATGCCCGGCCTCGCGGATCAATTCGATTGCCTTGTCGACATCGGTGTCGTAGGTGAATTGAACCGAGAAAAACGCATAGGCGAATTGCCGCGATTGGTTGGTCACGGCCTTGATCTGCCCGAACGGCACCGAGTGCACGAAGCCCTTGCCGTCGCGCAGGCGCAAGGTACGGATGGTCAGGCCTTCGACGGTGCCTGCGTGACCGGAATCGAGCACCACCCAGTCACCGATGGACAAGGTGTCTTCGATGATGATGAACAGCCCGGTGATCACGTCCTGCACCAGTTGCTGGGAACCGAAACCGATCGCCAGGCCGATGACCCCGGCACCGGCCAGGAACGGTGCGACGTTGATCCCCAGGTTGGCCATGGTGGTGATCGCGCAAATCACCACCAGGATGATTTTGATCGCGTTGCGCAACAGCGGCAGGATGGTTTTCACCCGCGTACTCGGCTGGTGCGCCGAGCGCTTGTTGGTCGGTGGTTTCAGGGCTTCCTGAATCGCCGTGTCGAGCACCACCCACACCATCCAGGTCACCAGCAGAATCAAACCGATGTGGCTCAGGGAATCACTGATCGCCCGGCCCACGGCGTTGGTCACTGCGAATTCGAACAGCGACACGCCCCAGATCCGCCCGAGGATATCGATGAACACGATGGCCATGCCGATGCGTAGCAAGGCGTGGGACAGATTGAGAAAGCGCTCCTTGTAGGCGCTGCTGCGGCGCAGGTCCGCCTCGCTGCGCGCCTTGAACAGATGATGTAGCGTGGTGCTGAGAAACACCGTGGCAATCAGCAACACCGTGGTGAACAAGGCGCTGCGCAGCACTCTCTGGTTGTCGGCCCCGGCACCGATCAGATTGATGATCGAAACCAGCACCATCAACAGAATCGGCCAATACCAGAGCCCGGAAAATATCCGCAGGGTTTCACGCAACGCCGGCTGCTTGAGGCGCTGGGCCAGCGGCAAGATACGGATCACATGGGCGACCGGGCGGCGCATGCGGATCACCAGCAAGCCGAAGGATATCGACGCTGCCAACCCGGTGAACACGGCGATGCTGCTGGTGAGATTGTTGCCCAGTTGATGGGCGATCTGCGGGCTGGTCAGAGCGTCGCTCAATGCCACCAGAAAGCCGATAACGAACAAGGGTCGGGGACTGTTCTCGCGGATGATCTGCACCGCCCGCCGCTTGTGCCCGGCATTGAACACCACCACCAGCGACAGCACCAATGACGCGGAAAATATCCCCGCGCTAGTGGCATAAGCCAGACACAGCGCCAGCGCCCTTCCCGCCGATATCGGCAAAAACTGACTGGCATAAATCGTCAAGGGCAGGCTGATCACCGCCGGAAGGGTGTAGGGCAACACGTAGCCGAGCAACGCCTGGCCCCGTTCACGACTGAGCAGCAGACGATGCTCGCACAGACGCCTGGCGGCCATCCGCCCAAGCAGCCAAAGACAGGCAAACACGGCCGCCCACACGCAGGTCAGCAGCAGGAAATCGCCGGCGACGCTCCAGGGCGAACGGGCCGAAGGCTGATTGACCAACTGATCCACTTCATCGGCCGCGCGGTCGGCACGCAGGCGCCAGACGTCGACGAGGTTTTCGTTGAGATCGAGTTTGGTCTGGACCTCGTCGATGCTTGAACTGATGGCCCCCAGTAATCCGCCTTGCACCAGCGGTTCGGGGTGGGCCGGCGGCGTCGCGGCGATCGCGGTGGCCGGCAGCCCCGGTATCGCGGCGGCTTCCAGTTGCTCGCTGCCCACAAACAGCAACGCTCCCAGCAGTATCGCGGTCTTGAGCCTGATCAAAACACCCGCTCCTTTGGCTGTGTCGGTAAGGAACTGATTGAGAAATGCCGGGCAAGTTCGGGTATTGCCTCTGGATAGCCGGATGGCGATTGCCCATGTGGCGAGGGAGCTTGCTCCCGCTGGGGTGCGAAGCGCCCCCAAGACCTTTCAGTCAAATTCATCAGATTCACCGCGTTCGACGAGCTTGCGACTGCTACGCAGCCGAGCGGGAGCAAGCTCCCTCGCCACAGACTAACATCCGCGCTCGCGATCTTTGCGCTCAAGGCAAATATCAAATGTCCATCCCTGTATTTTTCTGAACGAGCCAAATCCCGACACTGCGCTCCATCGAATCAACCTCCGGAGTTGCAGCCATGCCCATTGCCTTGCTCGCGCTGACCCTCAGCGCCTTTGCCATCGGGACGACCGAGTTCGTCATCGTTGGCCTGTTACCCACCATCGGCGCCGACCTCGGCGTCAGCCTGCCGTCCGCCGGCCTGCTGGTCAGCCTGTATGCCCTTGGCGTTGCCGTCGGCGCCCCGGTGCTGACCGCCCTCACCGGCAAGGTTCCGCGCAAATTGCTGCTGCTGTCGCTGATGGTGCTGTTCACCCTCGGCAATTTGCTGGCGTGGCAAGCACCGAGCTACGAGTCGTTGATCCTCGCACGGATCGTCACCGGCCTGGCCCACGGGGTGTTTTTCTCGATCGGCTCGACTATCGCCACCAGTCTAGTGCCGAAGGAAAAAGCCGCCAGCGCGATTGCCATCATGTTCACCGGCCTGACCGTTGCGCTGGTCACCGGCGTGCCGCTGGGGACATTCATCGGCCAGCATTTCGGCTGGCGTGAAACCTTCCTCGCCGTTTCGGCCCTGGGCGTGATCGCCTTCATCGGCAGCCTGATCTACGTGCCGAAAAATATCGCCCACAGCAAACCCGCATCGCTGTTGCAGCAATTGCAGGTACTCAAGCAACCGCGCCTGCTGCTGGTGTATGCCATGACGGCCGTCGGCTACGGCGGCTCGTTCATTGCCTTTACCTTCCTCGCGCCGATTCTTCAGGACCTCTCCGGCTTCAGCGCCAGCACCGTCAGCCTGGTGTTGCTGGTCTACGGCATCTCCGTGGCGGTCGGCAACATCTGGGGTGGCAAACTGGCGGACAAGCGCGGCCCGATCAGCGCCCTGAAAATCATCTTTGCCCTGCTCGCCGCCGTGTTGTTCATGCTGACCTTCACCGCCGGCAATCCGTGGCTCGCGCTGGCCACCGTGCTGGTCTGGGGCGCTGTGGCGTTCGGCAACGTGCCGGGGTTGCAGGTGTATGTGGTGCGTCAGGCCGAGCATCACACCCCGCAGGCGGTGGACGTGGCGTCCGGCCTGAACATCGCAGCGTTCAACCTCGGCATTGCCGGTGGCGCCTGGGGCGGTGGCTTGATCGTGGCCCACATGGGCTTGATTCACACCGCGTGGATCGGTGGTCTGGTGGTGTTGGTGGCGCTGGCGTTGACCGCGTGGAGTGGACGCCTTGATCGCCTCGGCCCGGTGTATGCCGAACCGGCTGAGGGCTCTACCCGCATTATCACGGGCCACTGATAAACCCTGTGGGAGCGAGCAGACTCGCTCCCACATTGAGTCTGTTGTGATGTGTTAACTGTGTACCGTCCGTAGCCCCATCGAAACTTTCGCCGTCGCCCCAGAGTCATCCAATGACAGGAGCCGTCAGGCGGGAGGCGACATGGCAGCGAATCACACCGATGTTCCCGCACACTCAAACGCAACCGACATGCGGGTAAAAGATTCGTCCGTCACTTGTCGTTTCACGGTGCTGACGGTCAACACCCATAAAGGTTTCACCGCGCTCAACCGACGTTTCATCCTGCCGGAACTGCGTGAAGCGGTGCGCAGTGTGTCTGCCGATGTGGTGTTTTTGCAGGAAGTCCACGGTACCCACGAGCAGCATCCCAGGCGCTATACCAACTGGCCGGCGATGCCGCAATACGAATTCCTTGCCGACAGTCTGTGGCCGCAGTTCGCCTATGGCCGCAATGCGGTATATCCGGCGGGCGATCACGGTAATGCGCTGTTGTCGAAGTTCCAGATCATCCGCCACGACAACCTCGACGTGTCCATCAGCGGCCACGAGAACCGCGGGCTCTTGCATTGTGTGTTGCGCTTGCCCGGCGACGGCCAGGAAGTGCATGCCATTTGCGTGCACCTGGGGCTGCGCGAAACCCATCGCACCGCGCAACTGAAGCTGCTCGCCCAGCGCCTGAACGCCCTGCCCGGAGACGCCCCGGTGATTGTCGCCGGGGACTTCAACGATTGGCGCCAGCGCGCCGATGCATTGCTCAAACCCAGCGGCTTGCGCGAAGTCTTCGCCGCGCACCATGGCAAACCGGCGCGCAGTTTCCCTGCGCGCTTGCCGGCATTGCGCCTGGACCGCATCTACGTGCGCAACCTCAAGGCCAGCCATCCGCAAGTGCTGACCTCCCGGCCCTGGTCGCACCTTTCCGACCACGTCCCGCTGTCGGTGGAGATCGAGCTATGAGCAGCCAGTCGATGGAAAAAACCACGCTGGAACATATCCCTGCTCCGCCGACCCGCGAGCCGACAGCAGTCAATGTCGAATACGGCTGGCAAGGCAGCAATCGGGTCGAATTGCTGGAAAACGGCGAGGCGTATTTTCCCCGGGTGTTTGAAGCCCTGCGCCGGGCGCAAAATGAAATCCTGCTGGAAACCTTCATTCTGTTCGAGGACAAGGTCGGCAATGAGCTGCAGCAGATCCTGATCGAAGCCGCTCAACGTGGCGTGCGCACTACCGTCAGCCTCGACGGCTTTGGCTGCGGCGAACTGAGTACCGGGTTCCTCACCGCCCTGACCGCCGCCGGCGTGCACCTGCAAATGTTCGACCCGGCGCCGAAACGCCTGGGCATCCGCACCAACTGGTTCCGGCGTCTGCACCGCAAGATTGTGGTGGTCGATGGCACCGTCGCGTTCGTCGGCGGGATCAACTTTTCCGCCGATCATCTGGCCGACTTCGGCCCCGAGGCCAAACAGGATTATTCCGTAGAAGTGCAAGGCCCGGCCGTGGCCGATATCCATCACTTTGCCCTGCTGCAATGCGGTCGCCCGGTGCACGCCAAATACTGGTGGCAACGCCGTCGGCAGCGGCGTTCGGAACTGGCCTTCAGTGATCACGATGGCCAGGTGCGGCTGGTGTACCGCGACAACGGAGAGCACCAGACCGACATCGAGGAGGTTTACCGCCAGGTATTGTGCCAGGCGCAGCGCCGGGTGGTGATCGCCAACGCCTACTTCTTTCCCGGTTTCCGCTTGCTGCGCGAGATCCGCAACGCGGCCCGCCGTGGCGTGGATGTGCGGCTGATCCTGCAGGGCCAGCCAGACATGCGGGTGGCCAGGCTTGCGGCGCGCATGACCTACGAGTACTTGCTCAAGTCCGGAGTGAAGATCTACGAATATTGCGACCGCCCGCTGCACGGCAAGGTCGCGCTGGTGGATGAAGACTGGAGCACCGTAGGCTCGAGCAACCTCGACCCCTTGAGCCTGTCGATGAATCTGGAAGCCAACGTGCTGATCCGCGACCGTTGCTTCAATCGAGTTCTGTTCGATCGCCTGGAAGACCTCAGCGACAACCATTGCAAGGCCATGTCTCACGACATCGCGCCACGCGGGCGTGTCTGGCACATGACCATCGGTTTTCTGGTGTTTCACTTCCTGCGGCATTTCCCGGCGTGGGCCGGTTGGTTGCCGGCGCACAAACCTCGCCTTAAACCCTTCCCTGTTCCGACCGGGAGCGCTGACCATGAACCGCGCTGAACCCCACACGACAACTCACGCCAAAAGCCCTGGCAAGCCGCACTGGAGCCGCTGGAAACGACCGCTGACGATGCTGTTTTTCCTGATACTGATCGTGCTGTTCACGATGCTTGCCCAGCGCCTCGAATGGAACGAGGTGTTCGATAACCTGGCGGATTTCAAGGTGCGCACGCTGATCATTGCGTCGGGGCTGACCCTGGTGAGTTTTCTGGTGTACGCCTGCTTCGACCTGATCGGCCGCACCTACATCCGTCAGAACCTGACCTGGAAGCAGATCCTGCCGGTGGGGATCATCAGCTACGCCTTCAACCTGAACCTGAGCGCCTGGGTCGGCGGCATTGCCATGCGTTACCGGCTGTATTCGCGGCTCGGGGTCAGCAAGAGCAACATCGCGAAAATCCTCGGCCTGAGCCTGGCAACCAACTGGTTTGGGTACATGGTGATTGCCGGTGCCGTGTTCAGCAGCGGGCTGGTGCGCATGCCGCCGGGCTGGAAGCTCAGCAGTAGCGCGCTGCAAGGCGTGGGGGTTTTACTGTTGCTGCTGAGCGCCGGGTACCTGGCGGCGTGCCGGTTTGCCAAGCGTCGGGAGTGGGCGATTCGAGGCATCGAGATTGACCTGCCTTCGCTGCACATGGCGGTGCTGCAACTGGCCCTCGGTGCCCTGAACTGGTCGCTGATGGCGGCGGTGATTTTCACCTTGCTGCCGAGCAAACTGGATTATCCACTGGTGCTGGGTGTGTTGCTGATCAGTGCCATCTCCGGAGTCATCACTCACATCCCGGCCGGGCTCGGCGTGCTGGAAGCTGTGTTCGTGGCGTTGCTGCAACACGAGGTTTCGCGAGGCAGTCTGGTGGCGGGGCTGCTGGCCTATCGGGCGATTTATTTCATCCTGCCGCTGTTGATTGCCCTGGTGATGTATTTGCTGGTGGAGGCCAAGGCCAAGGCGTTGCGGATCGAGAAAAAACCGAAGTGATGGGGTGGTTGTGAGGACGCCATCGCGAGCAGGACCAGCGCAAATCTCAGGATGATTGAATAATGCTCAACCGCTCCCCCACCACCATCTCGGTAATCCACCCGACGAGGATCGAGGTGTAGGCCTGCTGCGAAACCGGATCGCTCAGCGCATGGTCGGCGCCATCGATGATGCGATGGGTCAACGAGTGAGTCTGCTGGCACGCCGCGCGGTAACTCATGATCGTCGAATGGGGCACGTAGTCGTCGGTCTCGGACTGCACCAGCAGGACATCCCCGGTGAATTGCGAGCAGGCATGCAACGCCCGGTTGCTGTCGGCACGCACCAGGGTGCTTCGGTAATCACGCAGATCCAGCTTGTCCAGGTCGCGTTTCGGCGCGTGCCATTGCTCGTCGCGATACAGCGCCGGCACTCGCAGCGCCAGCCAACGCACCGGCCTGAGCGAGGTCAGGATCGAGGCCAGATACCCCCCGTAACTGGTGCCGACTACGGCAATTGCCGAGGTATCGAGGGCCGGATGCGCGAGCAAGCGGTCATAGGCCGCCAGCAGGTCACGCAAATTGTCTTCCCGGGTTACCCGGGTCAATGGGATACCGGTACCACCGGTGTGCCCGCGCAGGTCGAAGGTCAGGCATACACAACCCAGCCCGGCGATACCTTTTGCGCGTTCCAGGTCCCGCTCCTGGCTGCCGCCCCAACCGTGCACGAAGAGCACGCCGGGGACTTTCGATTTGGGGCTCAGGAAGGTCCCGCTCATCTGTTCGTCGTCGATGTCGATCTGAATGGATTCGCTTCTAGCCGTCATAGGATTTAACCGTCACGTACTTGAGGAGAAAGTCACTGGTCTGGGCCGGCCCGCGGTACACCTCGATGGCGTCCGCCGGCAGCGGCTGATCGATGTAGGCTTCCACCGAAGACACACGAATGGCGCACATCCCCGGATCGTTGACGAAACTCTGCAAGGCCGCCACCTCGGCGCTGCTGGCACCGCCCATGCGCCAGGACTGTTCGAGCACACCGCTACGTGGCTGGCCGTTGCTGTCCAGGCCTTGGGCGATGTCGTAATTGCGCCGCGAGGCATAAAAGCCGGGATAGGCTTCGTCCGCCGCATTGTCGAACACCTGTGCCTGACGGATCGCCAGTTGCACGTCTTCCGGCAGATCCAGCTTCAGCAATTGGTCATAGTCACCCGGCACCACCAACAGGTTGGACCCGCCATACACCTGCTCACCCTGAGCGTCCTCGGTCAAGTATTGATCACCGCAGTAACTGAGTACCTTGCCGCTGATAAAACTCTGGCCGACGCTGTGGGTGATCACCTGGTTCAGATCCTGTTCGAGCACCACGCCTTCGCAGAACGTGGCCTCAGCCTCTGGCCTGGCCAGCACTTCATCGAACTCGTCGAGGCTTTTGATCACTTCCTGACCACGCCCGGCGCAGGCATGAATCGGCTTCAGACGGATCGGCCCGGTGTACAACAGATGCTCCGCCGCCGGGCGCGCATCCTTCAGGGAGAACACGCTGAAACCGTCGAGCACCACGCTGCGCACCCGCTCGGAAAACAACGGCGCCCAGCCTGGCGGCGCGTGGGCGTGGTGGTTGAGCAACCCGTGGCTGATGGCCTTGGTGCAGATGAAGTCGTGGTCGACATAACCGCCCCACAAGTCCTCCGGCCCTTTGACCCCCAGTTGCCGGGCAGCCGCCGCGCCCACCAGGGTCTGGGTCGGCAAAAGGTAGAGGTCTCGCCCGTCATGCAACTGCGGGTCATAGCTGCCGCCGTACTTGAGCCCCAAAATCTGCGCCAGCCAGCGGGCCAGTGCACGGTTGGTTTCAACTTCGTGCAGTGGGGCGTCGGCGAGCACCGAATGGGCGACCACCAGTTTCCTGCGGTTTGTTGGGGTCATGCATCCCCCTTCAATCGACGCTTGATGAATGTAGATGAAGGGGTGCAGAGATCAGGCCAAGGCCTGTTGAGGGAAAAGGGGGTTTAAATCAGCTCGTTGCACAGGAAGTGATGGCATGTGGCCTGTTTTATTCTGCACGACGCCCTTTGATATTCCGGCATTTTGCACGATTCAATACTGGCACAGAACCAATGTGGGATTTGTTGTTAATGGCCTACCGTGCCGCAGCAGCCGGCGTCACTCCAAACCGCGTCCGATAATCACTCGGCGCCAACCCAGTGATTTTCCTGAACGTCGCACGAAACGCCCCGGGGTCCTGATAACCCACGGTCCAGGCGATGTGGTCGATGGTGCCGTTGGTGAACTCAAGCATTTCCCGGGCCTTGCCGACTCGCAGATGCTGGCAGTATTCCGTGGGTTTGAGCCCGGTGGCCGCGCGGAAACGGCGCAGGAAGGTGCGTTCTTCCAGCCCTGCCTTTTCGGCCATTGCCGCCAGCGACACATCGGTCGCCCCGGTGCTTTGCAGCCAGTGCTGCACCTTGAGTATCGCCGCATCGCCGTGGCTGAGGATCGGCGCAAAGTTGCTGCCGCACTCACTGGCGCTGTCGCTGTGTTCCACCACCAGAAAACGTGCGGTGTTGGTGGCGATGCTCGGCCCCAGCAGCCGGTTGACCAGGCGCAGACCCAGTTCCGACCAGGCCATCAGCCCGGCAGTGGTAATCAGATCGCCGTCATCGACAATCGGCGTATCGGCCTTGAGCCTGATCGCCGGATAACGTTCGGCGAAGGCTTTGGCCGAGGTCCAGTGAGTGGTGGCGCTGCGACCATCGAGCAGACCGCTTTCGGCCAACAGGATAGAACCCACGCAAACACCGCCCAGCGTCGCGCCGCTGGCATGTTGTTCACGTAACCAGCGGATCAATCCCTGTGGCGCCTGGCCCTCGGAAAAACCGCCGATCGAAGGCGGAATCAACACGGCCACCAAGGCGGGCTCCGGGCCTGGATGGCTGTCGAAGACCCGAACCGGCGGCTGATCGCCTTCGACCTGCCAATGGCTGACCCGCAACAGTGGCAACTGCGCAGACTGATGCTCGGCAGCGATCCGATTGGCCACCCCGAACAAGTCCGTCAAGCCATGCACCGCCGCCATCTGCGCACCGGGATAGATCAGCACGCCGAGTTCAGCGATTGCCCTTTCTGCGTCCATTGTCAGTTTTCCCCCTTCTATTGTCGGTGCGGCCAATCCCCGGATCACCTGCCAGAGCCAATACTTCATTCCACACCAACACACACTTCGAGGAAACAGTCATGGCCAAGCAAGCGCTCATCGTAGTCGATATCCAGAACGACTACTTCCCCCAAGGCAAGTGGCCGCTGGTCGGTGCCGACGCCGCCGCAGACAACGCCGTCCGCCTGATCAAGGCCTTCCGCGACGCGGGGGATTCAGTGGTACACATCCGCCACGAATTCACCTCCGAAGAAGCGCCGTTTTTCACTCCGAACTCCGAGGGGGCGAAGTTGCACCCGAAAGTGCTCAACCACGCCGACGAACCGGTGGTACTCAAGCACTTCGTCAACTCGTTCCGCGAAACCGAGCTGAAATCGATCCTCGACGAGCAAGGCATCAAGGAACTGGTGGTCGTGGGCAGCATGAGCCACATGTGCGTCGACGGCATCACCCGTGCGGCGGCGGATTTTGGCTATACGGTCACCGTGATCCACGACGCCTGCGCCACCCGTGACCTGGAGTTCAATGGCGTAGCGGTTCCGGCGGCGCAGGTTCATGCGGCGTTCATGGCGTCCTTGGCGTTTGCCTATGCCAGCGTGGTGTCGACCAACGAGTTCCTCGCGGCCTGAGTCTGCAACCAAATTCCACCGCCCATAAAAAACCCGCACTTCAGACCGAAGTGCGGGTTTTGTATTTCAGCTTGCCGCTTGTAGCTTGAGGCTGGCAGCTGCTTTAGAACGGAATATCGTCATCAAAGCTGTCGAAATCCGGAGCCGGCTGAGGAGCAGCCTGCTGTGGAGCCGGGCGCGACTGTTGCGGCGCCGACTGCTGTGGACGCGGAGCCTGCTGGCGTGGCGCGGACTGCTGGTAGTTGTTACCGCCGCCCTGGCCCTGCTGGTCGCCCTGTGGACGGCCGCCCAGCAGTTGCATGGTGCCTTGCATGTCGACCACGATTTCGGTGGTGTAACGCTTGATACCGTCTTTTTCCCACTCGCGGGTCTGCAGCTTGCCTTCGATGTAGACCTGCGAACCTTTACGCAGGTATTCGCCAGCGATTTCTGCAACCTTGCCGAACATCGACACACGGTGCCATTCGGTCTTTTCGACTTTCTGACCGGTTTGCTTGTCGGTCCACTGTTCGCTGGTCGCCAGACTCAGGTTGGTCACGGCGTTACCGTTAGGCAAGTAGCGAACTTCGGGATCCTGGCCGCAAGTGCCGACCAATATGACTTTGTTAACCCCACGGGCCATAACGTTCTCCTAGGCTACGCACGCTGCCCCGGCCGGGTTGTTCACCAGGCACTCAAGGGTGGTGCGATCCAATAGTTCGGTGTCCAGTTTGATGTAAATCGCCGCCTCTTCCGCGACGATGACTGCATCTGTTACCCCTACGACCGCCTTCAGGCGCTCGACCAGACCCGCTTCGCGGATCGCCTCAGGCGACAACGGCAAGCGCAGGCTCGTGACGTAGGGAGGTTCGCGCATGGTAACAGCAAAGGCCAGCCAGAGGGCAGCCAGACCGGCGCATCCGAGGAACACAACCGACAGACCGCCATGCTGGAACAGCCAGCCACCGAGGATTCCCCCCAGTGCCGAGCCGAGGAACTGGCTGGTGGAGTAAACCCCCATCGCCGTACCCTTGCCTCCGGCCGGTGAAACCTTGCTGATCAACGACGGCAACGAAGCTTCCAGCAGATTGAACGCGGTGAAGAACACCACCGTACCGATCACCAGAGCCCGCAAGCTGTCGCCGAACTGCCAGAAGAATAGCTCAGTGAGCATCAGCGTCACGACGGAGCCGAGTAAAACTCGTTTCATTTTGCGTTTCTTCTCGCCGTAGATAATGAACGGGATCATGGCGAAGAAAGAAATCAGCAGCGCGGTCAGGTACACCCACCAGTGCTGCTCTTTGGGCAGCCCGGCTTTCTCGACCAGCGCCAGCGGCAAGGCGACGAAACTGGACATCAACATCGCGTGCAACACAAAAATGCCCAGGTCCAGGCGCAGCAGGTCCGGATGCTTGAGGGTCGGGATCAGCGCCTGGCGCGCGACACGGGACTCACGGTGCTGCAACGGGCCGGTGGAGCGCGGCACCATGAACATCACGATCACGATGCCGAACAGCGCCATGCCTCCGGTAGCAAGAAACAATCCGGACAGTCCGAAGGCGCGGGTCAGCAGCGGGCCGACCACCATGGCCACCGCAAACGACAGGCCAATGGTCATGCCGATCATGGCCATGGCCTTGGTCCGGTGCTGCTCGCGGGTCAGGTCGGACAACAGCGCCATGACCGCCGCGGAAATCGCCCCCGCGCCCTGCAGGACCCGGCCGGCGATCACGCCCCAGATCGAGTCGGCATTGGCTGCCAGCAGACTGCCGAGCGCAAAGACGATCAGGCCCAGGTAAATCACCGGGCGGCGACCGATGCGGTCGGAAATGAAACCGAAAGGAATCTGGAACACTGCCTGGGTCAGGCCATAAGCGCCAATCGCCAGACCGATCAGGGCCGGCGTGGCTCCGGCCAGATCCATCCCATAGGTCGCCAGTACCGGCAACACCATGAACATGCCAAGCATACGGAAGGCGAACACCAGGGCCAGACCGCTTGCTGCGCGGGTCTCGCTGCCACTCATGCGCTCGCTGTGGGGATCGTGCATGGAAAAACCTCATGTGAACCGGCGGCGATTCTACCAGTCCCATCGATTGGCAGGGTATATCGCGACGCTTTGACGCGCATTGCTGACACACTCTTCATGTAAGACAGTAGCCCACTCGTTCGATAGTGTGCATCCATCCAGTATTTGGCCGTATACTCCTACGTTTTCGACGCCCGCCAAGCGAGGCCACTTTGGACAAGATCCTGATTCGTGGGGCTCGAACCCACAACCTGAAGAACATCGACCTGACCCTGCCACGGGACAAGCTGATCGTCATCACCGGCCTGTCCGGCTCCGGCAAGTCGTCCCTGGCTTTCGACACCCTGTACGCCGAAGGTCAGCGTCGCTACGTCGAATCGCTGTCGGCCTACGCCCGGCAGTTCCTGTCGATGATGGAAAAGCCCGACGTCGACACCATCGAAGGCTTGTCGCCGGCGATCTCCATCGAACAGAAGTCGACCTCGCACAACCCGCGCTCGACGGTCGGCACCATCACCGAAATCTACGACTACCTGCGCCTGCTTTATGCACGCGTGGGTATTCCCCGTTGCCCGGATCACGACATCCCGCTGGAAGCGCAGACCGTCAGCCAGATGGTCGACCTGGTCCTCGCCGAACCGGAGGGCAGCAAGCTGATGCTGTTGGCGCCGGTCATTCGCGAGCGCAAAGGCGAGCACCTGTCGGTTTTCGAAGAGCTGCGCGCACAGGGCTTCGTCCGCGCCCGAATCAACGGCAAGCTCTATGAGCTGGACGAAGCGCCCAAGCTCGACAAGCAGAAAAAACACACCATCGATGTGGTGGTCGACCGCTTCAAGGTTCGCGCCGACCTGCAACAGCGCCTGGCCGAATCCTTCGAGACCGCGCTGAAACTGGCGGACGGCATCGCCCTTGTGGCGCCGATGGACGACGAGCCGGGTGAAGAGATGATCTTCTCCGCACGCTTCGCCTGCCCGATCTGCGGCCACGCGATCAGCGAACTGGAGCCCAAGCTGTTCTCCTTCAACAACCCGGCCGGCGCTTGCCCGACCTGTGATGGCTTGGGGGTGAAGCAGTTCTTCGACATCAAGCGCCTGGTCAATGGCGAACTGACCCTGGCCGAAGGGGCGATTCGTGGCTGGGATCGGCGCAACGTCTATTACTTCCAGATGCTCGGCTCGCTGGCCTCGCACTACAAGTTCAGCCTCGAAGTTCCGTTCAACGAACTGCCAGCCGATCAGCAGAAATTCATCCTGCACGGCAGCGGTTCGCAAAACGTCGACTTCAAATACCTGAACGACCGTGGCGATATCGTCAAACGCTCGCACCCGTTCGAAGGCATCGTGCCGAACCTGGAGCGCCGTTACCGCGAAACCGAATCGGCATCGGTGCGCGAAGAACTGGCCAAGTTCCTCAGCACCCAGTCGTGCCCGGATTGCCGTGGCACCCGTCTGCGGCGTGAAGCGCGGCATGTGTGGGTTGGCGAGAAGACCCTGCCGGCAGTGACCAACCTGCCGATTGGCGATGCGTCCGATTATTTTGGCGGGCTCAAGCTCACCGGACGTCGCGGCGAAATCGCCGACAAGATCCTCAAGGAAATCCGCGAGCGCCTGCAGTTCCTGGTTAACGTCGGCCTCGACTATCTGTCGCTGGATCGCAGCGCGGACACCTTGTCCGGTGGCGAGGCCCAGCGTATTCGCCTGGCCAGCCAGATTGGCGCCGGCCTGGTGGGCGTCCTGTACATCCTCGACGAACCCTCCATCGGCCTGCACCAGCGCGATAACGACCGGCTGCTGGGCACCCTCAAGCACCTGCGCGACATCGGTAACACGGTGATCGTGGTCGAGCACGACGAAGACGCGATCCGCCTGGCCGACTACGTGGTGGACATCGGCCCGGGCGCTGGTGTGCATGGCGGTCATATCGTCGCCGAAGGCACACCGGCCGAGGTCATGGCGCATCCGGATTCGCTGACGGGCAAATACCTGTCGGGCCGGGTGAAGATCGAAGTCCCGGCCAAGCGTACGCCGCGCAACAAGAAGCTGACGCTTTCACTCAAGGGCGCGCGTGGCAACAACCTGCGCAGTGTCGACCTGGAGATTCCGATCGGCCTGCTGACTTGCGTGACCGGCGTGTCCGGCTCCGGCAAGTCGACACTGATCAACAACACCCTGTTCCCGCTGAGCGCCACGGCGCTGAACGGCGCAACGACGCTTGAGGCGGCCGCCCACGACAGCATCAAGGGCATGGAGCACCTGGACAAGGTCGTCGACATCGACCAGAGCCCGATCGGCCGTACACCGCGCTCCAACCCGGCGACCTACACCGGATTGTTCACACCGATCCGCGAGTTGTTCGCCGGCGTACCGGAGTCCCGCTCCCGGGGCTACGGGCCGGGGCGCTTCTCCTTCAACGTCAAGGGCGGCCGCTGCGAAGCCTGCCAGGGCGACGGCCTGATCAAGGTCGAGATGCACTTCCTGCCGGACATCTACGTGCCCTGCGACGTGTGCAAGAGCAAGCGTTACAACCGCGAGACCCTGGAGATCAAGTACAAGGGCAAGAGCATCCACGAAACCCTCGAAATGACCATCGAGGAAGCGCGGGTGTTCTTCGATGCCGTACCGGCCCTGGCGCGCAAGCTGCAAACGTTGATGGACGTCGGCCTGTCGTACATCAAGCTGGGGCAATCGGCGACCACGCTGTCCGGCGGTGAAGCCCAGCGGGTGAAACTGTCCCGCGAACTGTCCAAACGCGATACCGGCAAGACCCTGTACATCCTCGACGAACCCACCACCGGGCTGCACTTCGCAGATATCCAGCAACTGCTGGACGTGTTGCATCGCCTGCGCGACCACGGCAACACAGTGGTAGTGATCGAACACAACCTGGACGTGATCAAAACCGCTGACTGGCTGGTGGACCTGGGTCCGGAGGGTGGTTCCAAGGGCGGGCAGATCATTGCCGTCGGCACGCCGGAGGAAGTGTCAGAGATGAAGCAATCCCACACTGGTTACTACCTCAAGCCGCTGCTGGAGCGCGATCGGGCTTAACCGGCCCCCATGAAAAAGCCCCTGTCACTTCATCAGTGACAGGGGCTTTTTTGTATTCGCAGCAATCAGGTGTGGGATTGCAGGTAGTTTTCAAGCCCGATCAACTTGATCAGACCCAACTGTTTCTCGAGCCAGTAGGTGTGATCTTCTTCGGTGTCATGCAATTGAACCCGTAGCATTTCGCGGCTGACATAGTCCTTGTGCTGCTCGCAGAGCTTGATGCCCTTGCACAGCGCAGCCCGCACCTTGTATTCCAGACGCAAGTCCGCTTCGAGCATCTCGGTCACCGTGGTGCCGACATCGAGATCGTCCGGACGCATGCGCGGTGTGCCTTCGAGCATGAGAATCCGGCGCATCAAGGCATCAGCGTGCCCTGCTTCCTCTTCCATCTCGTGGTTGATTCGTTCGTAGAGCTTGGTGAAACCCCAGTCCTCATACATCCGCGAGTGGACGAAATATTGATCACGCGCGGCCAGTTCGCCGGTCAGCAACGTGTTGAGGTAATCGATCACATCTGGGTGGCCTTGCATTGCCCTACATCTCCCTGCTTGAAAGTTGTAGTTTGAACCAACATGCCCATACCGTCACTCGCAAGACGCAATAAAAGCGAAGATATTCTGAGAAAATCGGCTGAAATAACGCAAAAACCGCCCAAACAAGGGCGGTTCTGCTTCTCATTTAGACTTCGTTAAGCTGTACGTTGAGCAGTTTTGCAATTGCTTCTCCATACGCCGGGTCAGCCTTGTAGAAATGTTGCAGCTGGCGATCAACCACATCACTCGACACACCCGAGATCGCACCGGCGATGTTGCTGATCAGCAGTGATTTCTGCTCTTCAGTCATCAAGCGGAACAATGCGCCGGCGTGACTGTAGTAATCCGTGTCCTCACGGTGATCGTAACGATCGGCGGCACCACTGAGGGCCAACGCGGGCTCAGCGTAACGAGGCGCCTGCTTCGGCGACTCAACGTAGCTGTTCGGCTCGTAGTTCGGCGCCGCTCCGCCATTGCTGCCAAAAGCCATCGAACCATCGCGCTGGTAAGTGTTGACCGGACTCCGTGGAGAGTTGACGGGCAACTGCTGGTGATTGGTGCCGACACGGTAGCGATGAGCGTCCGCGTAGGCGAAGACCCGCCCTTGCAGCATACGATCGGGCGACAGACCAACACCCGGGACCATGTTGCTGGGACCGAACGCCGCTTGCTCGACTTCCGCGAAGTAGTTCTGCGGATTTCGATTGAGCTCAAGTTCTCCGACCTCAATCAGTGGAAACTCTTTCTGCGACCAGGTTTTGGTGACATCAAACGGGTTCTCGTAGTGCGCCGCGGCCTGAGCCTCGCTCATGATCTGAATGCACACGCGCCATTTCGGGAAATCACCCTGCTCGATGGCATTGAACAGATCGCGCTGGGCGTAATCCGGATCAGTACCCGCCAGGCGCGCAGCCTCGGCAGGAGCAAGGTTCTTGATCCCCTGTTTGGTCTTGTAGTGCCACTTCACCCAATGACGCTCACCTTGAGCGTTGATGAGGCTGTAGGTGTGGCTGCCAAAGCCGTGCATGTGGCGGTATCCATCAGGGATACCCCGGTCGGAGAACAGGATGGTGACTTGGTGCAGCGCCTCGGGCGAATGCGACCAGAAGTCCCACATCGCCTGGGCACTCTTCAGGTTGCTTTGCGGCAAACGCTTCTGGGTGTGGATAAAGTCCGGAAACTTCAGTGGATCACGAATGAAGAACACGGGGGTGTTGTTGCCAACGATGTCCCAGTTGCCTTCCTCGGTGTAGAACTTCAAGGCGAACCCGCGCGGATCACGCTCGGTATCGGCCGAACCACGCTCACCACCCACGGTGGAAAACCGCAGGAAAGTCGGGGTTTGCTTACCGACTGCCTCAAACAGCTTCGCGCTGGTGTATTGAGTGATATCGCGCGTCACGGTGAACGTACCGTAGGCACCCGAGCCTTTGGCGTGCACACGGCGCTCAGGGATGTTTTCACGGTTGAAGTGGGCAAGCTTCTCGATCAAGTGAAAGTCGTCGAGCAGCAGCGGGCCACGAGGGCCGGCGGAACGGGAATTCTGGTTATCGGCAACAGGAGCGCCACTGGCGGTGGTAAGCGTTTTGTTTTGGCTCATGCGATCTTCCTTCCTCTGTCGGTCTTGAACTGCCGGCTATCGGCTGAGAAGGAGTATTGATCATCAAT
This sequence comes from Pseudomonas sp. GL-RE-26, assembly GCF_019956275.1. Lineage (NCBI taxonomy): Bacteria > Pseudomonadati > Pseudomonadota > Gammaproteobacteria > Pseudomonadales > Pseudomonadaceae > Pseudomonas > Pseudomonas sp. GL-RE-26. The sequence goes on along the minus strand of NZ_JAHBDI010000055.1, from coordinate 33,533 downwards.
ATGACAGCTACAAATTCATTAACTTGCAGTCATCGATAGAGAAAGATAATGATCATCCCCAACACATAATGCCGGCGTGGACGAAGGAGACGCTTGTACAAACGACGCGTTTCTTACAGGCACAAAAAACCGGGCACTAGGCCCGGTTCTTTGTTTCAGACTGACGTCTTACTCGGCAGATACAGCTTCGCCAGCAGTAGCACGATCAACCAACTCGACGTACGCCATAGGCGCGTTGTCGCCAGCGCGGAAACCGCACTTGAGGATGCGCAGGTAGCCACCCTCACGGGTAGCGTAACGCTTGCCCAGGTCGTTGAAGAGCTTACCAACGATAGCTTTCGAACGAGTACGGTCGAAAGCCAGACGGCGGTTAGCAACGCTATCTATCTTGGCCAAAGTGATCAGCGGCTCGGCAACGCGGCGCAGTTCTTTAGCTTTTGGCAGAGTAGTTTTGATCAGCTCGTGCTCGAACAGCGACACCGCCATGTTTTGGAACATGGCCTTGCGGTGCGAGCTGGTGCGGCTCAGGTGACGACCACTTTTACGATGACGCATGGTTCATTCCTTACCAAACACTACGTTCGGTGATTACGACGATCAGGCAGTCGCCTTGTCGTCCTTCTTAAGACTTGCAGGCGGCCAGTTGTCGAGGCGCATGCCGAGGGACAGACCGCGGGAGGCCAGAACGTCCTTGATTTCAGTCAAGGATTTCTTGCCCAGGTTCGGAGTCTTCAACAGCTCTACTTCGGTACGCTGAATCAGGTCACCGATGTAGTAGATGTTTTCCGCCTTAAGGCAGTTAGCCGAACGTACAGTCAGTTCCAGATCGTCAACCGGGCGAAGCAGGATCGGATCGATCTCGTCTTCCTGCTCGACAACCACTGGCTCACTGTCACCCTTGAGGTCGACGAACGCAGCCAACTGCTGTTGCAGGATGGTTGCAGCGCGGCGAATTGCCTCTTCAGGATCCAGAGTACCGTTGGTTTCCAGATCAATAACCAGCTTGTCCAGGTTAGTACGCTGCTCGACACGGGCGTTTTCCACCACGTATGCGATACGGCGAACCGGGCTGAACGAAGAGTCAAGCTGCAAGCGACCGATGCTGCGGCTTTCGTCTTCATCGCTCTGACGCGAATCTGCCGGTTCATAACCACGACCACGAGCTACTACGAGCTTCATGTTCAGGGCGCCGTTAGACGCCAGGTTAGCGATTACGTGATCGGGATTAACGATCTCGACATCATGATCCAGCTGAATATCGGCAGCGGTAACCACCCCCGAACCCTTCTTCGACAAGGTCAGCGTAACTTCGTCACGACCGTGCAGCTTGATAGCCAGACCTTTAAGGTTCAACAGGATTTCAATTACGTCTTCCTGTACACCTTCGATGGCGCTGTACTCGTGGAGCACACCGTCAATCTCGGCCTCGACTACTGCACAGCCGGGCATTGAGGACAACAGGATGCGGCGCAGCGCGTTGCCCAGGGTATGGCCAAAGCCACGCTCGAGAGGCTCGAGAGTGATCTTGGCGCGGGTTGGACTGACAACCTGCACATCAATGTGGCGGGGTGTCAGGAACTCATTTACCGAAATCTGCATGGATGCACCTATTTTCTAGCCCTTACTTGGAGTAGAGCTCGACAATCAGGCTTTCGTTGATGTCGGCGGACAGATCACTGCGAGCTGGAACGTTCTTGAAAACGCCCGACTTCTTCTCAGTGTCTACTTCTACCCATTCTACGCGGCCACGTTGGGCACACAGATCGAGAGCTTGGACAATGCGAAGTTGATTTTTTGCTTTCTCGCGAACAGCGACCACGTCACCAGCACGAACCTGGTAGGACGGAACGTTAACGGTCTGACCGTTTACGCTGATCGACTTGTGCGATACCAGCTGACGGGATTCGGCACGAGTCGAACCAAAGCCCATACGGTATACAACGTTGTCCAGACGGCATTCGAGCAGTTGCAGCAGGTTTTCACCGGTTGCACCTTTCTTGCCAGCAGCTTCTTTGTAGTAGCCGCTGAATTGACGCTCGAGAACGCCGTAGATACGACGGACCTTCTGCTTTTCACGCAGTTGGGTGCCGTAATCGGACTGGCGACCGCGGCGTTGGCCGTGGATACCAGGTGCTGCTTCAATGTTGCACTTCGATTCGATCGCGCGCACGCCGCTCTTCAGGAAGAGATCGGTGCCTTCGCGACGAGCGAGTTTGCATTTTGGACCAATGTAACGAGCCATTCTTTACAATCTCCTGGATTACACGCGGCGCTTCTTCGGCGGACGGCACCCGTTGTGCGGGATTGGCGTCACGTCGGTGATGCTGGCGATCTTGTAGCCACAGCCGTTCAAAGCGCGGACTGCGGATTCACGACCTGGACCTGGACCTTTGACATTGACGTCGAGGTTTTTCAGGCCGTATTCCAGCGCAGCTTGACCAGCACGTTCAGCAGCTACTTGAGCAGCAAACGGGGTGGACTTGCGGGAACCGCGGAAACCCGAACCACCGGAGGTAGCCCAGGAAAGAGCGTTACCTTGACGGTCGGTGATGGTCACGATGGTGTTGTTAAAAGATGCATGGATGTGGGCGATGCCATCAACCACTGTCTTTTTAACTTTTTTACGAGGACGAGCAGCAGGTTTTGCCATGATTAATTTCCTGTCGATTCGCTGGGGCGATTACTTGCGGATCGGCTTACGCGGACCTTTACGGGTACGCGCGTTGGTCTTGGTACGCTGACCGCGCACTGGAAGACCGCGACGATGACGCAGACCGCGATAGCAACCGAGGTCCATCAAGCGCTTGATTTTCATGTTGATTTCGCGACGCAGGTCACCTTCAGTGGTGAACTTCGCCACTTCGCCACGCAGCTGTTCAATTTGCTCGTCGCTCAGATCTTTGATCTTTGCTGCTGGGTTTACCCCAGTCTCTGCACAAATTTTCTGTGCAGTAGTGCGACCAACACCATAGATGTAGGTCAGCGAGATAACAGTATGCTTGTTATCTGGAATGTTAACGCCTGCAATACGGGCCATTCAGTGGGACTCCAATTGACAGCTACCTACGCCCCGGAAGCCAAGAAATAGGGCGCGAGATAATATCGCTGTAATAACAAATAATCAACCCGGCAGCGCACTAGCTGCCGGGCTTGAAGCACAATCACACTCAGCCTTGGCGCTGTTTGTGACGCGGTTCCGCGCTGCAAATTACTCGAACAACACCTTCGCGGCGAATAATCTTGCAGTTACGGCACAGCTTTTTCACCGATGCACGAACTTTCATCACCAACTCCTCGAACCTTATGGGTCAGCGCAGCATGCCGCTGCCGTAACCCTTCAGGTTGGCTTTCTTCATCAGGGATTCGTACTGGTGCGAAACGAGGTGCGATTGTACTTGGGACATGAAGTCCATCACAACCACGACGACGATCAGCAACGAGGTCCCGCCAAGGTAGAACGGTACGTTGGCTGCAACCACCAGGAACTGGGGCAACAGGCAGACGGCCGTCATGTAAAGAGCACCGAACATGGTCAAGCGAGTCAGAACGCCATCAATGTAGCGCGCAGACTGCTCACCTGGACGGATGCCCGGAATAAAGGCACCGGACTTCTTCAGGTTTTCCGCTACGTCTTTCGGATTGAACATCAACGCCGTATAGAAGAAGCAGAAGAAAATAATCCCTGCACTAAACAGCAGAATATTCAACGGCTGACCAGGAGCGATCGACTGCGAGATGTCCTGCAACCAGCCCATACCTTCAGACTGACCGAACCAGGCACCCAACGAAGCCGGGAACAGCAAAATGCTGCTCGCGAAAATAGCCGGAATAACACCGGCCATGTTCACCTTCAGCGGCAAGTGGCTAGTCTGCGCAGCGAAGACCTTGCGGCCCTGCTGACGCTTGGCGTAGTGAACAGCAATACGACGCTGACCACGCTCAATGAACACCACGAAACCGATAATCGCTACTGCCAGCAAACCGATGGCAACCAGGGCGAAGATGTTGATATCACCCTGACGTGCAGACTCGAAAGACTGCCCGATCGCTCTCGGAAGACCGGCGACGATACCCGAAAAAATCAACATCGAGATACCGTTGCCAACACCACGCTCAGTAATCTGCTCACCCAGCCACATCATGAACATCGCACCAGCCACAAAAGTGGATACCGCGACGAAATGGAAGCCAAAGTCACCAGTGAACGCAACGCCCTGCCCCGCCAGACCAATGGACATGCCAATGGCCTGGACGAGAGCGAGGACGACAGTGCCGTAGCGGGTGTACTGGCTGATCTTGCGACGGCCAGCTTCACCTTCCTTCTTCAACTGCTCCAGCTGCGGGCTGACGGCTGTCATCAGTTGCATGATGATCGATGCCGAGATGTACGGCATGATCCCCAGTGCAAAGATGCTCATCCGCTCCAGCGCGCCGCCGGAAAACATGTTGAACAAGCTAAGAATGGTCCCCTCATTCTGTCGAAACAGGTCCGCGAGTCGGTCCGGGTTGATACCTGGAACCGGGATGTGTGCGCCTATTCGGTAGACGATAATCGCCAGGAACAGAAAACGCAGACGAGCCCAGAGTTCAGACATACCGCCTTTGCCGAGCGCAGAGAGAGCACCTTGCTTAGCCATTTATTCCTCGAACTTGCCGCCAGCTGCTTCGATAGCCGCACGCGCACCTTTGGTGGCGCCGATTCCCTTGCCGATAGTGACAGCGCGAGTCACTTCACCGGACAGCATGATTTTCACACGCTGTACGTTGACGTTGATCACGTTGGCATCTTTCAGGGACTGCACGGTGACGATGTCGCCTTCCACTTTAGCCAGCTCGGACAGACGCACTTCTGCGCGGTCCATGGCCTTCAGGGAAACGAAACCGAACTTCGGCAGGCGACGATGCAGCGGCTGTTGACCGCCTTCAAAGCCTGGAGCAATGGTGCCACCGGAGCGGGAGGACTGACCTTTGTGGCCACGGCCACCGGTCTTGCCCAAACCACTACCGATACCACGGCCCGGACGATGCTTTTCGCGACGGGAACCCGGCGCTGGACTCAGATCATTGAGTTTCATCGATTAACCCTCGACACGCAGCATGTAGTAAGCCTTGTTGATCATCCCGCGATTCTCGGGAGTATCAAGTACTTCTACAGTGTGACCGATGCGACGCAGACCCAGACCCTTAACGCACAATTTGTGGTTAGGGATGCGGCCGGTCATGCTTTTGATCAGCGTAACTTTTACGGTAGCCATGATCAGAAGATCTCCTTGACGCTTTTGCCACGCTTGGCGGCAATGGATTCAGGAGACTGCATAGCTTTCAAACCTTTAAAAGTGGCGTGAACCACGTTTACCGGGTTAGTCGAGCCGTAGCACTTGGCCAGAACGTTCTGAACACCAGCAACTTCGAGGACAGCACGCATAGCGCCGCCAGCGATGATACCGGTACCTTCAGAAGCAGGCTGCATGTACACCTTCGAAGCGCCGTGACCGGACTTCATTGCGTACTGCAGAGTGGTGCCGTTCAGATCAACTTGGATCATGTTGCGGCGAGCAGCTTCCATTGCCTTCTGGATCGCAGCAGGCACTTCACGCGACTTGCCACGGCCGAAGCCAACACGCCCTTTACCATCACCCACCACGGTCAACGCGGTGAAAGTGAAGATACGGCCGCCTTTAACGGTTTTGGCTACGCGGTTAACTTGAACCAGCTTCTCGATGTAGCCTTCGTCGCGCTTTTGGTCGTTATTTGACATAACTTAGAACTCCAGCCCAGCTTCACGAGCAGCATCAGCCAGCGCCTTGACGCGGCCGTGATACTTGAAGCCAGAGCGGTCGAAAGCCACCTGCGAGACGCCAGCGGCTTTAGCACGCGTAGCGACCAGCTGGCCAACCTTAGTGGCCGCGTCGATGTTGCCAGTGGCGCCATCACGCAGTTCTTTATCCAAAGTCGAGGCAGATGCCAGGACTTTGTTGCCGTCGGCCGAAATGACCTGGGCGTAGATGTGCTGCGACGAGCGGAACACGCAGAGACGCACGACTTCGAGTTCGTGCATTTTCAGGCGTGCTTTGCGAGCGCGACGCAGTCGAGTAACTTTTTTGTCGGTCATTTGCTATGCCCTACTTCTTCTTGGCTTCTTTACGACGGACGACTTCGTCCGCGTAGCGCACACCTTTGCCTTTGTACGGCTCTGGTGGACGGAAGTCGCGGATCTCGGCGGCCACTTGACCTACCAGCTGCTTATCGATGCCCTTGATCAGGATATCGGTCTGGCTAGGAGTCTCAGCGGTGATGCCTTCCGGCAGTTCATAATCCACTGGGTGCGAGAAGCCAAGAGCCAGGTTCAGCACTGTGCCTTTTGCTTGCGCTTTGTAACCAACACCGACCAGCTGGAGCTTGCGCTCGAAGCCTTGGCTTACGCCTTGGACCATGTTGTTTACCAACGCACGAGTGGTACCAGCCATTGCGCGAGTTTGTTGATCGCCATTGCGAGCAGCGAAACGCAGCTCACCAGCTTCTTCAACGATCTCAACGGACGAATGGATGTTCAGTTCGAGAGTGCCCTTGGCACCCTTCACCGAAAGCTGTTGGCCTGCGAATTTTACTTCGACACCGGCTGGCAGCTTAACGGGGTTCTTAGCGACGCGTGACATGCTTATCCCCCCTTAGAACACAGTGCAAAGAACTTCGCCGCCGACACCGGCAGCGCGCGCAGCACGATCCGTCATCACACCTTTGTTGGTGGAGACGATAGACACACCGAGACCGCCACGAACTTTTGGCAGATCATCGACGGACTTGTACTGACGCAGGCCTGGACGGCTAACGCGCTTCACTTCTTCGATGACCGGACGGCCTTCGAAGTACTTCAGCTCGATGGACAGCAGTGGTTTGATTTCGCTGCTGATCTGATAACCCGCAATGTAACCTTCGTCCTTCAGGACTTTGGCAACAGCTACCTTCAAAGTAGAAGATGGCATGCTTACGACGGACTTTTCAGCCATCTGGGCATTACGGATTCGAGTTAGCATGTCCGCTAACGGGTCCTGCATACTCATGGGCTAGACGCTCCTAATACAAAAAAATTAGCCTTGCGGCTACTACTTGTCGCCGAGCTCATCCATGCGGAAAAAGCACGGGCTCAGGCGAGCCGGGTATTCTAGACACACCCCACAAATGAATCAAGCCCCAAAAGGGGCTTGATTCAAGTTCAAGGTCACCGGTGGTCAGGATCTTGCGATCCGGACCACCGAGACTTTGACAGTGCTTACCAGCTGGCTTTAACCAGACCAGGTACGTCACCACGCATTGCAGCTTCACGCAGTTTGTTACGGCCGAGGCCGAACTTGCGGTAAACGCCGTGTGGACGACCGGTCAGGCGGCAGCGGTTACGCATGCGCGAAGCGCTTGCGTCACGTGGCTGCTTCTGCAGAGCTACTGTAGCTTCCCAACGTGCTTCTGGACTTGCGTTCAGATCAACGATGATAGCTTTCAGTGCTGCACGCTTCTTGGCGTACTTGGCAACCGTGAGCTGACGCTTCAGCTCGCGGTTTTTCATGCTCATCTTGGCCATTTTCCTACTCCAATCAGTTGCGGAACGGGAATTTGAAAGCACGCAGCAGCGCGCGACCTTCATCATCGTTCTTGGCAGTGGTGGTCAGGGTAATGTCCAGACCGCGGAGAGCATCGATCTTGTCGTAGTCGATTTCCGGGAAGATGATCTGCTCTTTAACGCCCATGCTGTAGTTACCACGACCATCGAAGGACTTGGCATTCAGGCCGCGGAAGTCGCGGACCCGAGGCAGGGAGATCGACAGCAGACGATCCAGGAATTCGTACATACGCTCACGGCGCAGGGTCACTTTGACGCCGATCGGCCAACCTTCACGGACTTTAAAGCCAGCGATGGATTTGCGAGCGTAGGTCACAACGACTTTCTGGCCGGTGATCTTTTCCAGGTCAGCAACAGCGTGCTCGATGACTTTTTTGTCACCGACCGCTTCGCCCAGACCCATGTTCAGGGTGATTTTGGTAACGCGTGGAACTTCCATCACGTTCGAAAGCTTAAGTTCTTCCTTAAGCTTCGGTGCGATTTCCTTCCAGTAAATCTCTTTTAGTCGTGCCATGGTCTCATCTACCTAGCAGTGTTCAAGCATCAACCGCTTTTTGGGTCGACTTGAAGACACGAATTTTCTTGCCGTCTTCTACTTTGAAACCAACGCGGTCAGCCTTGTTGGTTTCGCCGTTGAAAATGGCGACGTTAGAAGCATCCAGTGGAGCTTCTTTTTCGACGATACCGCCCTGCACGCCCGACATCGGGTTAGGCTTGGTATGACGCTTGACCAGGTTCAGACCACCAATAACCAAACGGTTGTTAGCGAGAACCTTAAGCACCTTACCGCGCTTACCTTTGTCTTTGCCGGCGATCACGATGATCTCGTCGTCACGACGAATCTTTTGCATGTCGGATCTCCTTACAGCACTTCTGGGGCGAGCGAGACGATCTTCATGAACTTCTCAGTACGAAGTTCACGGGTCACTGGCCCAAAGATACGGGTGCCGATCGGCTCTTGCTTGTTGTTCAGAAGAACAGCAGCGTTGCCATCAAAGCGGATAATGGAGCCATCAGCACGACGTACGCCGTGACGAGTGCGGACTACAACAGCAGTCATCACTTGGCCTTTTTTCACTTTACCGCGAGGAATTGCTTCCTTCACGGTAACTTTGATGATGTCACCGATACCAGCGTAACGACGATGGGAGCCACCCAGCACCTTGATGCACATAACACGGCGAGCGCCGCTGTTATCGGCCACATCGAGCATGGATTGAGTCTGAATCATATAATTTCTCCGACCCCTAGTCCTTAGACTTCCACAGCGCGTTCGAGAACATCAACCAATGCCCAAGACTTGGTCTTGGCCAGCGGACGAGTTTCACGAATAGTGACTTTGTCGCCGATGTGGCACTGATTGGTTTCGTCGTGTGCGTGCAGCTTAGTCGAACGCTTAACGTATTTACCGTAGATCGGGTGCTTAACGCGACGCTCGATCAGAACGGTGATGGTTTTGTCCATCTTGTCGCTGACAACACGGCCAGTCAGCGTACGGACAGTTTTTTCGGCTTCAGCCATGATTACTTACCTGCCTGCTGGTTAAGCACAGTCTTCACGCGAGCGATGTCACGTTTAACTTGCGAGAGCAGATGAGACTGCCCCAACTGGCCAGTTGCTTTCTGCATACGCAGATTGAACTGGTCGCGCAGCAGGCCGAGCAGTTGCTCGTTCAGCTGCTGTGCGGATTTTTCACGAAGTTCATTCGCTTTCATCACATCACCGTCCGTTTAACAAAGGCGGTGGCGAGCGGCAGCTTTGCAGCAGCCAGGGCAAAAGCCTCACGCGCCAGCTCTTCAGTAACACCCTCGATTTCATACAGGACTTTGCCTGGCTGAATCTGGGCAACCCAGTACTCCACACTACCCTTACCTTTACCCATCCGAACTTCGAGTGGTTTTTTGGAAATAGGCTTGTCCGGGAATACACGGATCCAGATCTTGCCGCCACGTTTAACGTGACGGGTCAGAGCACGACGCGCTGACTCGATCTGACGAGCGGTGAGACGACCACGAGCTACAGACTTCAGCGCGAACTCGCCGAAGCTGACTTTGCTACCGCGCTGTGCCAGACCACGGTTGTGGCCTGTCATCTGCTTGCGGAACTTCGTACGCTTTGGTTGCAACATTTGGCGTACCCCTTACTTAGCAGCTTTTTTACGAGGCGCTGGTGCTTGTGGTTTCAGTTCTTCTTGGCGACCACCAATTACTTCGCCTTTGAAGATCCAAACCTTTACACCGATCACACCGTAAGTGGTGTGAGCTTCGTAGTTGGCATAGTCGATGTCGGCACGCAGGGTGTGCAATGGCACACGACCTTCGCGATACCATTCAGTACGTGCGATTTCAGCACCGCCGAGACGACCGCTCACTTGGATTTTGATGCCTTTGGCACCAATGCGCATGGCGTTCTGTACGGCGCGCTTCATAGCGCGACGGAACATTACACGACGCTCCAGCTGCTGAGCTACGCTCTGCGCAACCAGCATACCGTCGAGCTCCGGCTTGCGGATCTCTTCGATATTGATGTGCACAGGCACACCCATTTGCTTGGTCAGGTCCTGACGCAGTTTCTCAACATCTTCACCTTTCTTCCCGATAACGATACCTGGACGAGCGGTGTGGATGGTGATACGTGCAGTTTGGGCCGGACGATGGATATCGATACGGCTTACGGACGCGCTTTTTAGTTTGTCTTGGAGATACTCACGCACCTTCAGATCTGCGAGCAAATAGTCCGCATAAGTCCGACCGTCTGCGTACCAGACGGAGGTGTGCTCCTTGACGATTCCCAGGCGAATGCCAATGGGATGTACTTTCTGACCCATCTCTTCGACTCCGTTACTTGTCAGCAACCTTGACAGTGATATGGCAAGACCGCTTGACGATGCGATCAGCACGGCCTTTGGCACGTGGCATGATGCGCTTCAGCGAACGCCCTTCGTTGACGAAAACGGTGCTGACCTTCAGGTCATCAACGTCCGCGCCTTCGTTATGCTCGGCGTTGGCTACGGCCGACTCCAGCACTTTCTTCATGATCTCGGCGGCTTTCTTACTGCTGAAAGCCAACAGGTTGAGCGCTTCGCCCACCTTCTTCCCGCGGATCTGGTCGGCGACCAAGCGGGCTTTCTGGGCGGAGATTCGAGCGCCCGACAACTTAGCGGCTACTTCCATTTCCTAACCCCTTAACGCTTGGCTTTCTTGTCTGCCACGTGCCCGCGATAAGTGCGGGTACCGGCGAACTCGCCCAGTTTGTGGCCGACCATGTCTTCGTTCACGAGAACTGGGACGTGCTGACGACCGTTGTGTACTGCGATGGTCAAACCGACCATTTGTGGCAGGATCATCGAACGACGCGACCAGGTTTTCACCGGTTTGCGATCGTTCTTTTCCGCCGCCACTTCGATCTTCTTCAGTAGGTGAAGATCGATAAAAGGACCTTTTTTCAGAGAACGTGGCACTGTCGTATCCCTCTATTTACTTGCGACGACGGACGATCATTTTGTCGGTACGCTTATTACCACGAGTCTTCGCGCCCTTAGTCGGGAAGCCCCATGGCGATACCGGATGACGACCACCAGAGGTACGACCTTCACCACCACCATGTGGGTGGTCAACCGGGTTCATGGCAACACCACGAACGGTTGGGCGAACGCCACGCCAGCGTTTGGCACCAGCTTTACCCAGCGAACGCAGGCTGTGCTCGGAGTTCGAGACTTCGCCCAGGGTCGCACGGCATTCAGCCAGGACTTTACGCATTTCACCGGAACGCAGACGCAGGGTAACGTACACGCCTTCACGAGCGATCAGCTGAGCCGAAGCACCAGCGGAACGAGCGATCTGAGCGCCTTTACCTGGCTTCAATTCGATGCCGTGTACGGTGCTACCAACTGGAATGTTGCGCAGTTGCAGAGCGTTGCCCGGCTTGATCGGTGCCAGGGCACCTGCGATCAGCTGGTCGCCAGCGCTCACGCCTTTAGGGGCGATGATGTAGCGACGCTCGCCATCTGCGTACAGCAGCAAAGCGATGTGAGCAGTACGGTTTGGATCGTATTCGATACGCTCGACAGTGGCAGAGATGCCATCTTTGTCGTTGCGACGGAAGTCGACCAGACGATAATGCTGCTTATGACCACCACCGATGTGACGAGTGGTAATACGGCCATTGTTGTTACGACCACCAGTCTTCGATTTCTTCTCGAGCAGCGGTGCGTGAGGAGCGCCTTTATGCAGCTCCTGGTTGACCACCTTGACCACAAAACGGCGGCCAGGGGAAGTCGGTTTGCATTTAACGATTGCCATGATGCACCCCTTCCTTACTCAGCACTGCTGCTGAAATCGAGATCTTGGCCTGGCTGAAGGGAGATAACTGCCTTCTTCCAGTCATTACGCTTGCCCAGACCGCGAGCAGTGCGCTTGCTCTTACCCAGAACATTCAGGGTAGTAACACGCTCTACTTTCACGCTGAACAGGCTTTCGACGGCCTTCTTGATTTCCAGCTTGGTTGCGTCGGTAGCAACCTTGAAAACGAACTGGCCTTTCTTGTCTGCCAGAACCGTAGCCTTCTCGGAAACGTGCGGGCCAAGCAGAACTTTAAATACGCGTTCCTGGTTCATCCCAGCAGCTCCTCGAATTTCTTCACGGCCGACACGGTGATCAACACCTTGTCGTATGCGATCAGACTAACTGGATCGGAACCTTGCACGTCACGTACATCTACGTGTGGCAGGTTACGAGCAGCCAGGTACAGGTTCTGATCAACAGCGTCGGACACGATCAGAACGTCGGTCAGGCTCATGTTGTTCAGTTTGCCCAGCAGGTCTTTGGTTTTCGGCGTTTCAACGGCGAAATCCTGAACCACGACCAGACGATCAGTACGCACCAGCTCAGCAAGGATGGAACGCATTGCTGCGCGATACATCTTCTTGTTCAGCTTCTGGGAGTGATCCTGAGGACGAGCTGCGAAAGTGGTACCGCCGCCACGCCAGATTGGGCTACGGATAGTACCGGCACGAGCACGGCCAGTACCTTTCTGACGCCATGGGCGCTTGCCGCCACCACGAACGTCGGAACGGGTCTTTTGCTGCTTGGAACCCTGACGGCCGCCGGCCATGTAGGCCACGACTGCTTGGTGAACCAGCGTCTCGTTGAATTCGCCGCCAAATGTCAGTTCGGAAACTTCGATCGCTTGAGCGTCATTTACATTTAATTGCATGTCAGCTTCCCCTTAACCGCGAGCCTTGGCTGCTGGACGTACAACCAAGTTGCCGCCAGTAGCGCCAGGAACAGCGCCCTTGACCAACAACAGATTGCGTTCAGCGTCCACGCGCACTACTTCGAGGGACTGCACGGTCACGCGCTCAGCGCCCATATGACCGGACATTTTTTTGCCCTTGAATACACGACCAGGAGTCTGGCACTGGCCGATAGAGCCTGGAACGCGGTGGGATACGGAGTTACCGTGGGTGTTATCTTGCCCGCGGAAATTCCAACGCTTGATCGTACCCTGGAAGCCTTTACCCTTGGACTGACCGGTTACATCAACCAGTTGACCAGCGGCGAAGATTTCAGCGTTGATCAGATCGCCGGCCTGGTACTCGCCTTCTTCAAGGCGGAATTCCATTACGGTACGACCAGCGGCAACGTTCGCTTTAGCGAAGTGGCCAGCCTGAGCTGCTGTTACACGCGAAGCACGACGCTCGCCGACAGTGACTTGCACTGCACGATAGCCATCGGTCTCTTCAGTTTTGAACTGGGTGACGCGATTCGGTTCGATCTCAATGACCGTGACCGGAATGGAGACACCTTCTTCGGTGAAAATACGGGTCATACCGCATTTACGACCGACTACACCAATAGTCATGTTGTAAACCTCATGAGTGTACGGGGCTTTCACCCGCTATGGCCGCCCATTTCAGAGCGTTACACGACTAAGACCGAGTCTTAGCCGAGGCTGATCTGCACTTCCACACCGGCCGCAAGATCAAGCTTCATAAGAGCATCAACGGTTTTATCCGTTGGCTGGACGATGTCCAGAACGCGCTTATGAGTACGGATCTCGTACTGGTCACGCGCGTCTTTGTTGACGTGCGGGGAGACCAGAACGGTGAACCGCTCTTTACGGGTAGGCAGTGGAATTGGACCACGCACTTGAGCACCAGTACGTTTCGCGGTTTCCACGATTTCCTGGGTTGATTGGTCGATCAGGCGATGGTCGAAAGCCTTCAACCTGATACGGATTTGCTGATTTTGCATTGGATTTCAGACTCCGGCTGCTATTCCCACCGGGCGCAATACGCCCGTTAAAAGGAGGCGCAATTCTATAGACGCCCCAGATGGGTGTCAACCCAATAAAAAAGCCCCCGCTGAGCGGGGGCCTTTCAAAGCATCGAAGCTATCTCAAAAGAGATGCTTACTCGATGATTTTGGCTACGACGCCAGCGCCGACGGTACGACCGCCTTCACGGATAGCGAAACGCAGGCCGTCTTCCATTGCGATGGTCTTGATCAGGGTAACTTCCATTTGGATGTTATCACCTGGCATTACCATTTCAACGCCTTCTGGCAGCTGGCAGTTACCAGTCACGTCAGTAGTACGGAAGTAGAACTGTGGACGGTAGCCTTTGAAGAACGGAGTGTGACGACCGCCTTCTTCCTTGCTCAGAACGTAAACTTCTGCGGTGAACTTGGTGTGCGGCTTAACCGAACCCGGCTTAACCAGAACCTGGCCACGCTCAACGTCGTCACGCTTGGTACCACGCAGCAGAACGCCGCAGTTCTCGCCAGCACGACCTTCGTCGAGCAGCTTGCGGAACATTTCAACACCGGTGCAGGTGGTGGTGGTGGTGTCACGCAGACCAACGATTTCCAGTGCATCTTGAACGCGAACGATACCGCGCTCGATACGACCGGTCACAACAGTACCACGACCCGAGATCGAGAATACGTCTTCGATTGGCATCAGGAATGGCTTGTCGATAGCGCGCTCTGGTTCTGGGATGTAGCTGTCCAGAGTTTCAACCAGCTTACGAACGGCAGTGGTGCCCATTTCGTTGTCGTCTTTGCCTTCCAGCGCCATACGAGCCGAACCGATGATGATTGGAGTGTCATCGCCCGGGAAGTCGTAGGTGGACAGCAGGTCGCGAACTTCCATTTCGACCAGTTCCAGCAGCTCAGCGTCGTCTACCAGGTCAGCCTTGTTCAGGAAAACCACGATGTACGGAACGCCTACCTGACGGGACAGCAGGATGTGCTCACGGGTTTGCGGCATCGGACCATCAGCGGCCGAGCAAACCAGGATCGCGCCGTCCATCTGGGCAGCACCAGTGATCATGTTCTTCACATAGTCAGCGTGACCTGGGCAGTCAACGTGAGCGTAGTGACGGATCTTCGAGTTGTACTCGACGTGCGCGGTGTTGATGGTGATACCACGAGCTTTTTCTTCTGGAGCGCTGTCGATTTTATCGAAATCAACGATTGCGGAACCGAAAACTTCGGAGCAAACGCGAGTCAGAGCTGCGGTCAGAGTGGTTTTACCGTGGTCAACGTGACCGATAGTGCCAACGTTGACGTGCGGTAGGGAACGATCAAATTTTTCTTTAGCCACGACAATTAACTCCTTGCCTAAAGGACTGAATCAGCCTTGTTTTTTGGTTACAGTTTCGACGATGTGCGACGGAGCTGTATTGTATTTTTTGAATTCCATAGAGTAGCTTGCGCGACCCTGGGACATCGAACGAACGTCGGTCGCATAACCGAACATCTCGCCCAACGGAACTTCAGCACGGATCACCTTACCGGAGACCGTGTCTTCCATACCCAGAATCATGCCGCGACGACGGTTAAGGTCGCCCATCACGTCACCCATATAGTCTTCAGGCGTAACAACCTCTACCGCCATGATTGGCTCGAGCAACTCACCACCGCCCTTCTGGGCCAGTTGCTTGGTCGCCATGGAAGCAGCCACCTTAAACGCCATCTCGTTCGAGTCGACGTCGTGGTAAGAACCATCAAACACGGTAGCCTTCAGGCCGATCAGCGGATAGCCGGCAACTACGCCGTTCTTCATCTGCTCTTCGATACCCTTCTGGATAGCCGGGATGTATTCCTTAGGAACCACACCACCCACTACTTCGTTCACGAATTGCAGACCTTCCTGACCTTCGTCAGCAGGAGCAAAACGGATCCAGCAGTGGCCGAACTGGCCACGACCGCCGGACTGACGAACGAACTTGCCTTCGATTTCGCAATTCTTCGTGATGCGCTCACGATACGAAACCTGAGGCTTACCGATGTTGGCTTCGACGTTGAACTCACGGCGCATCCGGTCAACCAGGATGTCCAGGTGCAACTCGCCCATGCCAGAGATGATCGTTTGACCAGTCTCTTCATCAGTCTTGACGCGGAAAGACGGGTCTTCCTGAGCAAGTTTGCCCAGAGCGATACCCATTTTTTCCTGGTCATCCTTGGTCTTAGGCTCAACGGCAACCGAAATAACCGGCTCCGGGAAGTCCATGCGAACCAGGATGATTGGCTTGTCAGCGTTGCACAAGGTTTCACCAGTGGTGACGTCCTTCATGCCGATCAGGGCCGCGATGTCACCAGCGCGTACCTCCTTGATCTCTTCACGGGCGTTTGCGTGCATTTGCACCATACGACCCACGCGCTCTTTCTTGCCTTTGACCGAGTTGATCACGCCGTCGCCGGAGGCCAACACGCCCGAGTAAACACGGACGAAAGTCAAGGTACCCACGAATGGGTCGGTAGCGATCTTGAACGCCAGAGCCGAGAACGGCTCGTTGTCGTCTGCATGACGCTCCATTTGCTTTTCCTCGTCATCCGGGTCAGTACCCTTGATGGCAGGAATGTCGCTTGGAGCCGGCAGGTAGTCGATAACGGCGTCGAGAACCAGGGGAACACCCTTGTTCTTGAAGGAAGAACCGCAAACAGCCAGGACGATCTCACCAGCGATAGTACGCTGACGCAGAGCACCCTTGATTTCCTCGATGGTGAGCTCTTCACCTTCAAGGTACTTGTTCATCAGCTCTTCGCTGGCTTCGGCCGCAGCCTCAACCATGTTGTTGCGCCACTCTTCAGCCAGTTCCTGCAGTTCAGCAGGGATGGCTTCACGACGAGGAGTCATACCCTTGTCGGCATCGTTCCAGTAAACCGCTTCCATGGTCATCAGATCGATCTGACCCTGGAAGTTGTCTTCGGAACCGATAGCCAACTGGATAGGCACCGGAGTGTGACCCAGACGCTGCTTGATCTGAGCGATCACGCGCAGGAAGTTAGCACCAGCACGGTCCATCTTGTTCACGTAAACGATACGTGGAACACCGTACTTGTTGGCTTGACGCCATACGGTTTCGGACTGAGGCTCAACGCCGGAAGTACCGCAGAACACAACGACCGCGCCGTCGAGTACACGCAGGGAACGCTCAACTTCAATAGTGAAGTCTACGTGGCCCGGGGTATCGATGACGTTGAAACGGTACTGGTCTTTGTGCTGCTTGGCGGAACCCTGCCAGAAGGCGGTAATGGCAGCAGAAGTAATGGTAATACCACGCTCCTGCTCCTGCACCATCCAGTCTGTGGTCGCGGCGCCGTCATGCACCTCGCCCATCTTGTGACTTTTGCCAGTGTAAAAAAGGACGCGCTCAGTGGTGGTGGTTTTACCAGCATCCACGTGTGCAACGATACCAATGTTACGGTAGCGATTAATCGGTGTTGTACGAGCCATAAAGCCCTCGCAAAATTAGTGACGCTAAAATTAGAAGCGGTAGTGCGAGAAAGCCTTGTTGGCTTCAGCCATACGGTGAACGTCTTCACGCTTCTTAACTGCAGCACCTTTGCCTTCGGCAGCGTCCAACAGTTCGCCAGCCAAACGCAGAGCCATAGACTTCTCGCCGCGCTTGCGGGCGTAGTCTACCAACCAGCGCATTGCCAGAGCGTTACGACGGGAAGGACGAACTTCGACCGGAACCTGGTAAGTAGCACCACCAACGCGGCGCGACTTCACTTCGACCAGCGGAGCGATGGCGTCGAGTGCTTTTTCGAAGAGTTCCAGGGGATCGGTGCCGGCCTTACGAGCCTTCACGGTATCCAGGGCACCATAAACGATACGCTCGGCAACGGCTTTCTTGCCGCTTTCCATTACGTGGTTCATGAATTTGGCGAGGATTTGGCTTCCGTATTTCGGATCGTCCAGAATCTCACGCTTGGCTGCTACGCGACGTCTTGGCATTGATAAGCCCTCAAACGGTCTTCAGGTTAGCCCGGGACAGCTCCTATGGATGCGTGCCCGACCTTACTCTTATCGACTCAATAAAATGAAAAACTGCAAAACGGCCGATTACTTCGGACGCTTGGTACCGTACTTCGAACGACCCTGGTTACGACCTTTAACACCGGAAGTATCCAACGAACCGCGAACGGTGTGGTAACGAACACCTGGCAAGTCTTTTACACGACCGCCACGGATCAGTACCACGCTGTGCTCTTGCAGGTTGTGGCCTTCACCGCCGATGTACGAGGAAACCTCGAAACCGTTGGTCAGACGCACACGGCATACTTTACGCAGTGCCGAGTTAGGTTTTTTCGGCGTGGTGGTGTACACACGGGTGCACACGCCACGGCGTTGCGGGCAGTTCTGCAGCGCAGGCACGTCGGATTTCTCGACGATACGCTTACGCGGCTGACGTACCAGCTGGTTGATAGTTGCCATCTACTAGCTCCACTGTTGTCTTGCGACGCTATTGTCTTGCAAGAAAAGCAAAATGGCAGGAACGAGTTCCCGCCAAATTTAGGGGTACAAGAGTCTAAAGAGGATCTTGTCCCCAGTCAAGGCAAGGCCCCGCCCTCCCCGCTCATCCAATCTCGACAAATTGTCTCGATTCGATGAACGGAGTGACCAGGGCCTCACACTCATTTACCGCAGAACTCAGTTACCGCTCGAGTTCAGCGCTTCGGTCAGTGCAGCTTCCACTTCACTGGCGCTTACGCGCAACGGCTTGTCTGCTTCACGGCGGCGCTTACGCTCGCTGTGATAAGCCAGGCCGGTACCAGCCGGGATCAGACGACCCACGACCACGTTTTCCTTCAGGCCGCGCAGGTAATCGCGCTTGCCGGTTACCGCCGCTTCGGTCAGTACGCGAGTGGTTTCCTGGAAGGAAGCCGCCGAGATGAACGATTCGGTGGACAACGATGCCTTGGTGATACCCAGCAGAACGCGAGTGAACTTGGAGACAAACTTGTCTTCGCCGCTCAGACGCTCGTTCTCTACCAGTACGTGAGTCAATTCCATCTGGTCGCCCTTGATGAAACTGGAATCGCCGGATTCAGCGATCTCAACTTTACGCAGCATCTGACGCAGGATGGTCTCGATGTGCTTGTCGTTGATCTTCACGCCTTGCAGACGGTAAACGTCCTGGATCTCGTTGACGATGTACTTGGCCAGCGCACTCACACCCAGCAGACGCAGGATGTCGTGTGGATCGCTTGGACCGTCGGAGATAACTTCGCCGCGGTTTACCTGTTCGCCTTCGAACACGTTCAGGTGACGCCACTTCGGAATCAGCTCTTCGTACGGATCGGTACCGTCGTTCGGGGTGATAACCAGACGGCGCTTGCCCTTGGTCTCTTTACCGAACGCGATGGTGCCGCTGACTTCAGCCAGAATCGACGCTTCTTTCGGACGACGGGCTTCGAACAAGTCGGCAACACGCGGCAGACCACCGGTGATGTCGCGAGTTTTCGAAGTCTCTTGCGGGATACGAGCGATAACATCACCGATCGCGATCTTCGCACCATCCGCCACACCGACCAGGGCGTTGGCTGGCAGGAAGTACTGAGCGATAACGTCAGTGCCTGGCAGCAACAGATCCTTGCCGTTGTCGTCGACCATCTTCACGGCAGGACGGATGTCCTTACCGGCAGCTGGACGATCCTTGGCGTCGAGTACTTCAATGTTGGTCATACCGGTCAATTCGTCAGTCTGACGCTTGATCGTGATGCCTTCTTCCATGCCCACGTAGGTCACGGTACCTTTCATTTCGGTAACGATCGGGTGAGTGTGCGGATCCCACTTGGCCACGATGGCGCCAGCTTCGACCTTGTCACCTTCTTTAACCGAAATCACGGCACCATACGGCAGCTTGTAACGCTCACGCTCACGACCGAAGTCATCAGCGATGGCCAGCTCACCGGAACGGGACACAGCAACCAGGCAACCATCCACTCGCTCAACGTGCTTCAGGTTATGCAGACGGACGGTACCGCCATTCTTCACCTGAACGCTGTCGGCTGCGGAGGTCCGGCTTGCCGCACCACCGATGTGGAACGTACGCATCGTCAGCTGGGTACCCGGTTCACCGATGGACTGGGCAGCGATAACGCCGACCGCTTCACCGATGTTCACCTGGTGACCACGAGCCAGATCGCGGCCGTAGCACTTGGCGCAAATACCGAAGCGGGTTTCGCAGCTGATCGGCGAACGCACGATCACTTCGTCGATGCTGTTGAGCTCGATGAACTCGACCCACTTTTCGTCTACCAGGGTGCCGGCAGGAACGATGACGTCCTCGGTACCTGGCTTGAATACGTCACGGGCGATAACACGACCCAATACGCGCTCACCCAGCGGCTCTACAACGTCACCGCCTTCAATGTGCGGAGTCATCAGCAGACCGTGTTCGGTGCCGCAATCGATCTCGGTTACAACCAGATCTTGTGCAACGTCTACCAGACGACGAGTCAGGTAACCGGAGTTAGCCGTTTTCAACGCGGTATCCGCAAGACCCTTACGAGCACCGTGAGTGGAGATGAAGTACTGAAGTACGCTCAAACCTTCACGGAAGTTCGCAGTAATCGGCGTTTCAATGATGGAACCGTCCGGCTTGGCCATCAGGCCACGCATACCGGCCAGCTGACGAATCTGTGCTGCGGAACCCCGCGCACCCGAGTCGGCCATCATGTACATCGAGTTGAAGGATTCCTGGTCGACTTCGACGCCATGACGGTCGATGACTTTCTCTTTCGAGAGGTTGGCCATCATCGCCTTGGAAACTTCGTCGTTCGCCTTGGACCAAAGGTCGATCACTTTGTTGTACTTCTCGCCCTGGGTTACCAGGCCGGAGGCGTACTGGCTTTCGATCTCTTTCACTTCATCAGTAGCAGCATTGATGATGCGGGCTTTTTCATCCGGGATAACGAAGTCGTTAACACCGATGGAAACGCCGGAAATGGTCGAATAAGCAAAACCGGTGTACATCAACTGGTCAGCGAAGATCACAGTCTCTTTCAAACCAACCACGCGATAGCACTGGTTGATCAGCTTGGAGATCGCCTTTTTCTTCATCGGCAGGTTGACGACGTCGTACGACAGACCCTTTGGCACAACCTGGAACAACAGAGCACGGCCGACAGTGGTGTCGACGATACGGGTGTTGCTCACGCTGCCGCCATCACGGTCGTTGACGGTTTCGTTGATCCGGACTTTAACCTTGGCGTGCAGTGCGGCTTCGCCGGCACGGAACACACGGTCAACTTCCTGCAGATCCGCGAACACACGACCTTCGCCCTTGGCGTTGATCGCTTCACGAGTCATGTAGTACAGACCCAATACAACGTCCTGCGACGGAACGATGATTGGCTCACCGTTGGCTGGCGACAGAATGTTGTTGGTCGACATCATCAACGCACGCGCTTCGAGCTGGGCTTCCAGCGTCAGCGGTACGTGCACGGCCATTTGGTCGCCGTCGAAGTCGGCGTTGTACGCGGCGCAGACCAGAGGGTGCAGCTGGATAGCCTTACCTTCGATCAGTACCGGTTCAAACGCCTGGATACCCAGACGGTGAAGGGTCGGTGCACGGTTGAGAAGTACCGGGTGTTCGCGAATCACTTCAGCGAGAACGTCCCAGACCTCTGGCAGCTCGCGCTCGACCATCTTCTTGGCAGCCTTGATGGTGGTAGCAAGACCACGCATTTCCAGCTTGCCGAAAATGAACGGCTTGAACAGCTCGAGAGCCATTTTCTTCGGCAGACCGCACTGGTGCAGACGCAGGGTCGGACCTACGGTAATTACCGAACGGCCGGAGTAGTCAACACGCTTACCGAGCAAGTTCTGACGGAAACGACCCTGCTTACCCTTGATCATGTCAGCCAGGGATTTCAGAGGACGCTTGTTCGAACCGGTGATAGCGCGGCCACGGCGACCGTTGTCGAGCAGTGCGTCGACAGCTTCCTGCAACATACGCTTTTCGTTGCGCACGATGATGTCCGGAGCGGACAGATCCAGCAGGCGCTTCAAACGGTTGTTACGGTTGATCACTCGACGATACAGATCGTTGAGATCGGAAGTCGCGAAGCGACCGCCATCGAGCGGGACCAGTGGACGCAGATCTGGCGGCAGAACCGGCAGAACGGTCAGCACCATCCACTCTGGCAGGTTGCCGGAACCCTGGAAGGCTTCCATCAACTTCAGACGCTTGGACAGCTTCTTGATCTTGGTTTCGGAGTTGGTTTGCGGAATCTCTTCACGCAGGCGACCAATCTCGTGCTCCAGGTCGATAGCGTGCAGCAGTTCGCGGACAGCTTCGGCACCCATGCGGGCATCGAAATCGTCGCCGAACTCTTCCAGCGCTTCGAAGTACTGCTCGTCGTTCAGCAGCTGACCTTTTTCAAGGGTGGTCATGCCTGGATCGATAACGACGTAGCTCTCGAAGTAGAGAACGCGTTCGATATCACGCAGGGTCATGTCCATCAGCAAGCCGATACGGGACGGCAGCGATTTCAGGAACCAGATGTGGGCAACTGGCGAGGCCAGTTCGATGTGCGCCATGCGCTCACGACGAACTTTTGCCAGCGCGACTTCAACACCGCACTTCTCGCAGATCACACCACGGTGCTTCAAGCGCTTGTACTTACCGCACAGGCACTCGTAATCCTTTACCGGGCCAAAGATCTTGGCGCAGAACAGGCCGTCACGCTCAGGTTTGAACGTACGGTAGTTAATGGTTTCCGGCTTTTTAACTTCACCGAACGACCACGAACGGATCATCTCAGGCGATGCCAATCCGATACGGATGGCGTCGAACTCTTCGACTTGACCCTGGTTTTTCAGCAAATTCAGTAGGTCTTTCAAGGCCTTTCCTCCTGGCGGAGCAGAGAGCGGGCAATCCTGCCCCGCTCTCGATTCGCGTCACGTGTTATTCGGTTTCCAGATCGATATCGATGCCGAGGGAACGAATTTCCTTGATCAACACGTTGAAGGACTCGGGCATGCCCGGCTCCATACGGTGATCGCCATCCACGATGTTTTTGTACATCTTGGTACGGCCGTTCACATCGTCCGACTTCACTGTGAGCATTTCTTGCAGAGTGTAAGCGGCACCGTATGCTTCCAGTGCCCAGACCTCCATCTCCCCGAAACGCTGACCACCGAACTGCGCCTTACCACCCAGCGGCTGCTGGGTAACCAGGCTGTACGAACCGGTAGAACGAGCGTGCATCTTGTCGTCTACCAAGTGGTTCAGCTTCAGCATGTACATGTAGCCAACGGTAACCGGGCGCTCGAACTTATTGCCGGTACGGCCGTCGGTCAGCTGCATCTGGCCGCTTTCTGGCAGGTCCGCCAGTTTCAGCATGGCCTTGATTTCGCTTTCCTTGGCGCCGTCGAACACTGGAGTGGCCATTGGAACGCCGCCACGCAGGTTTTGAGCCAGATCCAGGATTTCCTGGTCCGAGAAGTCATCGAGGCTTTCCTGACGACCGCCGATCTCGTTATAGATCTCGTGCAGGAACTTGCGCAGCTCGGCAACTTTGCGCTGCTCTTCAATCATGCGATTGATCTTCTCGCCCAGACCCTTGGCCGCGAGGCCCAGGTGGGTTTCAAGGATCTGACCGACGTTCATACGCGAAGGTACGCCCAACGGGTTGAGGACGACGTCGACCGGGGTGCCATTGGCATCGTGCGGCATGTCTTCAACCGGCATGATCACGGAGACCACACCTTTGTTACCGTGACGACCGGCCATCTTGTCGCCCGGCTGGATGCGACGACGGATTGCCAGGTAGACCTTGACGATTTTCAGCACGCCTGGAGCCAGGTCATCGCCCTGCTGCAGTTTGCGCTTCTTGTCTTCGAACTTGTCGTCCAGCAGACGGCGACGATCAACGATGTAAGCCTGAGCCTTCTCGAGCTGCTCGTTCAGAGCATCTTCAGCCATGCGCAGTTTGAACCACTGGCCGTGCTCAAGACCGTCGAGAACTTCGTCGGTGATGTCCTGGCCTTTCTTCAGACCGGCGCCGCCTTCGGCTTTGTGGCCGACCAGAGCGGAACGCAGACGTTCGAAAGTAGCACCTTCAACGATACGGAACTCTTCGTTCAGGTCCTTGCGGATCTCGTCCAGCTGGGACTTCTCGATCGACAGTGCACGAGCATCACGCTCAACGCCGTCGCGGGTGAAGACCTGTACGTCGATGACAGTACCTTTGGTACCGGTAGGTACACGCAGGGAAGTGTCTTTAACGTCGCTGGCTTTTTCACCGAAGATCGCACGCAGCAGTTTTTCTTCCGGAGTCAGCTGGGTCTCGCCTTTCGGAGTGACCTTACCGACCAGGATGTCGCCTGCGCCAACTTCAGCACCTACGTAAACGATACCGGCTTCGTCCAGCTTGTTCAGTGCAGCTTCACCCACGTTCGGGATGTCTGCAGTGATTTCCTCTGGCCCAAGCTTGGTGTCACGTGCCACACAGGTCAGTTCCTGAATGTGGATCGTGGTAAAGCGGTCTTCTTGAACAACTCGTTCCGACAGGCAGATGGAGTCTTCGAAGTTGTAACCGTTCCAGGCCATGAACGCGATGCGCATATTCTGACCCAGCGCCAGTTCACCCATGTCGGTGGACGGGCCGTCAGCCATGATGTCGCTACGCTGAACCCGATCACCTTTACGCACCAGCGGACGCTGGTTGATGCAGGTGTTCTGGTTGGAGCGGGTGTATTTGGTCAGGTTGTAGATGTCGACACCAGCTTCACCGGTTTCAACTTCATCATCAGCAACACGAACCACGATACGGCTGGCGTCGACGGAATCGATAACGCCACCACGACGAGCCACGACGCAAACGCCGGAGTCACGAGCTACGTTACGCTCCATGCCAGTACCGACCAGCGGCTTGTCAGCGCGCAGGGTTGGTACAGCTTGACGCTGCATGTTCGAACCCATCAACGCACGGTTGGCGTCATCGTGCTCGAGGAACGGGATCAGCGACGCTGCAACCGAAACTACCTGCTTCGGAGAAACGTCCATCAAGGTGACGTCTTCCGGCGCCTTGACGGTGAACTCGTTCAAGTGACGAACAGCTACCAGCTCGTCGATCAGCATTTTCTTGTCGTTCATCGTGGCCGAAGCCTGAGCGATCACGTGATCGGCTTCTTCGATGGCGGACAGGAACACGATCTCGTCGGTGACCAGAGCGTCTTTCACCACACGGTACGGGCTTTCCAGGAAGCCGTACTGGTTGGTGCGCGCATAAGCGGCCAGGGAGTTGATCAGACCGATGTTCGGACCTTCCGGCGTTTCAATCGGGCATACACGACCGTAGTGAGTCGGGTGTACGTCACGAACTTCGAAGCCGGCGCGCTCACGAGTCAAACCGCCAGGGCCGAGTGCAGAGACACGACGCTTGTGGGTGATCTCGGACAGCGGGTTGTTCTGGTCCATGAACTGGGACAGCTGGCTGGAACCGAAGAACTCTTTCACCGCCGCAGCCACTGGCTTGGCGTTGATCAGGTCTTGCGGCATCAGGCCTTCGCTTTCAGCCATCGACAGACGCTCTTTGACCGCACGCTCAACACGTACCAGGCCAACGCGGAACTGGTTCTCGGCCATTTCGCCTACGCAGCGAACACGACGGTTACCCAGGTGGTCGATGTCATCGACGATGCCTTTACCGTTACGGATGTCGACCAGGGTCTTCAGTACCGCGACGATGTCTTCCTTGCACAGCACGCCCGAACCTTCGATCTCGGTACGACCGATACGACGGTTGAACTTCATCCGGCCGACCGCAGACAGGTCATAGCGCTCAGGGCTGAAGAACAGGTTGTTGAACAGGGTCTCGGCAGCGTCTTTGGTTGGCGGCTCGCCAGGACGCATCATGCGATAGATCTCGACCAGCGCTTCCAGTTGGTTGCTGGTGGAGTCGATCTTCAGGGTGTCGGAGACGAACGGACCGCAGTCGATATCGTTAGTGTACAGAGTTTCGATGCGAACAACCTGAGCCTTGGCGATTTTGGCCAGGATCTCGGTGTTCAGCTCGGTGTTGCACTCTGCCAGGATTTCGCCGGTTGCCGGGTGCACGATGACCTTGGCGGTTGTGCGACCCAGGACGTAGTCCAGAGGCACATCCAGCTCTTTGATCCCGGCTTTTTCCAGCTGGTTGACGTGGCGAGCGGTGATACGACGACCCTGCTCGACAATAACCTTGCCTTTGTCATCCAGAATATCGAGGACAGCGATTTCACCGCGCAGGCGCTGAGGCACCAGCTCCAGGCTCAGGGTCTCGCCCTTCACGTGGAATACGTTGGTGGTATAGAACGCGTCCAGCACTTCTTCAGTGGTATAGCCCAGCGCGCGCAGCAGTACCGATGCAGGCAGCTTGCGACGACGGTCGATACGCACGAATACGCAGTCTTTCGGGTCGAACTCGAAGTCCAGCCACGAACCGCGGTAAGGAATGATGCGCGCGGAGTACAGCAGTTTACCGGAGCTGTGCGTCTTGCCACGGTCGTGGTCGAAGAACACGCCCGGGGAACGGTGCAGCTGGGAAACGATTACACGCTCGGTACCGTTGATTACGAAGGTACCGTTTTCAGTCATCAGGGGGATTTCACCCATGTAGACTTCTTGCTCTTTGATGTCCTTGATCGCTTTGTTCGACGATTCTTTGTCGAAAATGATCAGGCGCACTTTTACCCGCAAAGGTACGGCGTAAGTTACACCGCGCAATACGCATTCTTTGACATCAAATGCCGGTTCGCCCAGACGATATCCGACGTACTCCAGCGCAGCATTGCCGGAGTAGCTGATGATCGGGAAAACGGATTTGAAGGCCGCATGCAGGCCCACGTCGCGGAACTGATCTTTAGTCGCTCCCGCTTGCAAGAATTCACGATACGAATCCAGCTGGATGGCCAGGAGGTACGGCACATCCATGACGTCCGGCAACTTGCTAAAGTCCTTGCGGATACGTTTTTTCTCAGTATATGAGTAAGCCATCAGCGTTCCCCAGCTTGGTCACCTGCTTGTTTGGCCCCTCCCGACGGGAGCAGCCAGAAAATCGTGCAAACCCCATGGTTTGCGCCACCGCATCGGGTGGTTACAGCACGTTATCGGCACCGACCCAGTCGGCTGCCAATAACGGAAAAAGGCCGGTGGCAAGAGCCACCAGCCATCAGCCTGTCGCTTAACGCTCGGGCTGGAGACGCAAAGTCGATGCTTACTTCAGCTCGACTTTAGCGCCTGCTTCTTCCAGAGTTGCTTTGGCTTTGTCGCCTGCATCTTTGGTCACTGCTTCCAGAACCATGGCAGGAGCGCCGTCAACTACAGCCTTGGCTTCTTTCAGGCCCAGACCGGTCAGTTCACGTACTGCCTTGATCACGTTAACTTTCTTCTCGCCAGCTTCCAGCAGCATGACGTTGAATTCAGTTTGCTCTTCAACAACAGCGGCAGCAGCGGCAGGACCTGCCGATGCAGCAGCAG
This sequence comes from Pseudomonas sp. GL-RE-26, assembly GCF_019956275.1. NCBI lineage: Bacteria > Pseudomonadati > Pseudomonadota > Gammaproteobacteria > Pseudomonadales > Pseudomonadaceae > Pseudomonas > Pseudomonas sp. GL-RE-26. The sequence continues at coordinate 6,156 of NZ_JAHBDI010000055.1, read as the reverse complement.
CGGTAACACCGAATTTTTCTTCGAAAGCTTTGATCAGCTCAACAACTTCCATTACGGACATGCTGCCAACTGCTTCAAGGATATCGTTCTGAGAGATAGACATGAATCTAATTCCTGATATTGGGGACGGCCTACGCGACCATCGAAAAAAACAAAAAACGCGAGAAGTTGACGAGCCTTAGGCTGCAGCAGCTTCTTTCTGGTCGCGAATTGCCGCCAGAGTACGAGCCAACTTGCTGGTAGCGCCTTGAATCACGCTCATCAGCTGAGAAATTGCTTCGTCACGGGTCGGCAGAGTTGCCAGTACGTCGATTTGGTTAGCTGCGAGGAACTTGCCCTCGAACGCAGCTGCCTTGATCTCGAACTTGTCCTGACCCTTTGCGAATTCCTTGAAGATCCGGGCAGCAGCGCCTGGATGTTCTTTGGAGAACGCAATCAGGGTAGGGCCAGTGAACACGTCGTTGAGGACACTGAATTCAGTGTCAGCAACAGCGCGCTTGAGCAGGGTGTTACGTACAACACGTACGTAAACGCCAGCTTCACGAGCCTCTTTACGGAGTCCGGTCATCGCGCCTACTGTTACGCCACGGGCATCAGCCACGACAGCGGACAGAGCGACTTTGGCAGCCTCGTTGACTTCAGCGACGATGGCCTTCTTGTCTTCGAGTTTAATTGCCACGGGTTTAACTCCTGCTTGTTACCGTTTCATCTGGTCGAAACCGGATGTCGTTTTGGTGTCTGATTCGGTAAGGAACCGGGAGCACCATCTGCGTAGGCTTGAGGTTTAAGACTTGCGTCGCCTACGGTCTTGGATAGCCCCCGCCAGGCAGGGACCCCAATTTTTCAATTGGCGCAATCGCTTGCGCCAATCTGTGTCTTACGCGTCGAGCGAGCTTTGGTCGATGACCAGACCTGGGCCCATAGTGGTGCTCAGGGTAACGCGCTTGACGTAAATGCCTTTCGAGGCAGCTGGCTTGATACGCTTCAGATCAGCGATCAGGGCTTCAACGTTTTCCTTCAGCTTGACGGCGTCGAAGCCGATCTTGCCAACGGAAGTGTGGATGATGCCGTTTTTGTCGGTGCGATAACGAACCTGACCAGCCTTGGCGTTTTTAACCGCGGTAGCTACGTCTGGAGTTACGGTGCCGACTTTAGGGTTAGGCATCAGGCCACGTGGACCGAGGATCTGACCCAACTGACCTACAACGCGCATTGCATCCGGGGATGCGATCACTACGTCATAGTTCAGGTCGCCGCCTTTCATTTCGGCGGCCAGGTCGTCCATGCCTACACGGTCAGCGCCGGCAGCCAAAGCGGCTTCAGCAGCTGGACCCTGGGTGAACACAGCAACGCGAACGGTCTTGCCAGTGCCGTGTGGCAGCACAGTAGCGCTACGAACGACCTGGTCGGATTTACGCGGGTCAACACCCAGGTTTACAGCTACGTCGAACGACTCGCTGAACTTGACAGTCGACAGCTCAGCCAGCAGGGCAGCAGCGTCTACAAAGTTGTAGGCCTTGCCTGCTTCGATTTTGCCGGCGATAGCCTTTTGACGCTTGGTCAGCTTAGCCATTACACACCCTCCACGTTAAGGCCCATGCTACGAGCAGAACCGGCGATAGTACGCACGGCTGCTTCCATATCAGCTGCAGTCAGATCCGCGTTTTTGGTTTTCGCGATTTCTTCCAGCTGTGCACGAGTCACGGTGCCAACCTTAACGGTGTTCGGACGAGCGGAACCGCTGGTCAGACCGGCCGCCTTCTTCAGCAGAACCGAAGCAGGGGTGGATTTGGTTTCGAAAGTGAAGCTACGGTCGCTGTAGACAGTGATGATCACTGGAGTCGGCAGACCTGGCTCAAGACCCTGAGTACGGGCGTTGAAAGCCTTGCAGAATTCCATGATGTTCACGCCGTGCTGACCCAGAGCAGGACCAACAGGTGGGCTTGGGTTAGCCTGAGCGGCCTTCACTTGCAGCTTGATGTAAGCGGTAATCTTCTTGGCCATGAGGCACTCCAATTACGGGTTCGAACGCCTCGAGAGGCTCCCCGGTTACTTGCGCGTTTATCCCAGTGACGACAAAACCCCACAGCCTACGGCTGCGGGGTTGGGATTTTTGCTCAACTAGACCTTTTCGACCTGGCTGAACTCGAGCTCCACCGGAGTAGAGCGACCGAAAATGAGCACTGCGACCTGAATCCGGCTCTTTTCGTAGTTAACTTCTTCAACAACACCGGTAAAGTCTGCGAACGGACCATCATTGACGCGCACCGACTCACCCGGCTCGAACAACGTCTTCGGCTTCGGCTTGTCGCTACCATCGGCAACGCGGCGCAGAATCGCTTCTGCTTCTTTATCGGTGATTGGCGCAGGCTTATCGGCAGTACCGCCAATGAAACCCATCACCCGAGGAGTGTCCTTGACCAAGTGCCAAGTACCCTCGTTCATATCCATCTGCACCAGCACATAGCCAGGGAAGAATTTGCGTTCGCTCTTGCGCTTCTGGCCATTGCGCATTTCAACCACTTCTTCAGTGGGAACCAGAATCTCGCCGAAGCCATCTTCCATACCGGCCAGCTTTACGCGCTCGACCAGCGAGCGCATTACATGCTTCTCGTAACCGGAGTAAGCATGCACAACATACCAACGCTTAGCCACGGGACACCCTTAGCCGACGATCAAGGAAACAAGCCAGCCGAGCAGGGAATCAAGCCCCCACAACAGCAACGCCATAACCAGGACAACAGCCACAACGATCAACGTGGTCTGCGTGGTTTCTTGGCGAGTTGGCCAAACGACTTTACGAATTTCGGTACGCGCTTCCTTAACCAGTACAAAGAAAGACTTGCCCTTGACCGTCTGCAGGCCTACAAAGGCAGCTACGGCAGCAATAGCAAGCAATGCGAGTACACGGTACAGGATCGGCGAAGCAGAAAAGTACTGATTGCCAACAACGCCAACAACCACCAGAGCGACTACTACAAGCCACTTGAGGAGGTCGAAACGAGAGCCTTGAGCTTCAGCTTTAGGAGTCATCTATGAAGATCCTGTGAAAAGAAAGCCAGACACACCGAGTGAATCTGGCAGGTCAGGAGGGAATCGAACCCCCAACCTACGGTTTTGGAGACCGTCGCTCTGCCAATTGAGCTACTGACCTAAAACAAAATCAGGCCGACCATTATGCCGACCCGAAAAAGACTTTACAACACTTACTAGGCAACCCTGGCTGCAACACCGGCATTCACGACACCGGCAACCTTCAGAAACACAATCAGGCGCAACCACTACCACCTAAAACAAAGGCAGATATTTTCATATCTGCCTTGTTATATGGAGCTCTTGAGCGGATTTGAACCGCTGACCTCACCCTTACCAAGGGTGTGCTCTACCAACTGAGCTACAAGAGCGTAACACTGTGCAAAACCTGTAAACTTGGAGCGGGTAGCGGGAATCGAACCCGCATCATCAGCTTGGAAGGCTGAGGTTCTACCACTAAACTATACCCGCGAGGCTTACAGCTCTCGCTAAAAATGGTGGAGGGGGAAGGATTCGAACCTTCGAAGTCGTAGACGTCAGATTTACAGTCTGATCCCTTTGGCCGCTCGGGAACCCCTCCTAAGCGAGCCGGCATTCTACATCATGCCAGCCTTCTGTCAAGCATTTTTCTCATTAAAAACCTGAGCTTAGCTGCGTTGACCTCGCCTCACACCGTTAACCGTTTCCGGTGTTCGCTGTGGAGCGGGCGCCATTCTATGCAAACTATTCGGTGGGTGCAACCCCCTCGCACGGCATTATTTTATGTTTTAACTCATTGAATTCTTTAGAAAGGTTTTGCAGCTGCAAATCGTCCAGCCAACGCCGGCTTTCCGGTGCGATACGCACCCAATACCCTGCCCCTTCAGCCGCAGCTTTCGGCAGAGACTGAAACTTGACCTCCATCCCGCTCAAACGACGCTCAACCGCCTGCGCGGCCTCCTGGCGCGTATAGCCGCCCAGATAAAGGCAGCCATTGTCTGTCGAGACAGCTTTCCCCTTATCCTTGGATACGTCACTTGCTTCGCTCAACAAGCGAATATCTTGTTGAGATCCGCGATACAGACTCAAAGGCGTGACATCCTTCGCGCGCAAAGGAGCCTCTTGTTGATTCCAGATGTAGTAGAAGCCATTGAGGACAAGCAGCAGCAGAAACAACCAACGCATAAAAACCTCAGGACAAGGGACAGGCCATGGCCAATCCGACAAACACCAAGTCCGGAACAACCCTGGCCTGAGGCACGACCTCAGCAACCAGGCTCGCATCCCCCCCGGTGAGGAACACGACAAAGTCCTCACCCCAGTAACTGCGCGCCAATTCGAGCTGGGTCAGCACGAAGCCGCGCAACATCAACAGACAACCACGCTCTACTGCCTCGACAGTCGCGCGACCAGGAACAAGACTTTCCTGAGCCTGCTCGGCCGCCAGATCCCCATAACGAATTTTGCGGGTGTGGGTGCGCAACTGGTTGCGCATCAACGGCATCCCCGGACAGATGAAACCACCCAGGTGCTCTCCATCCGCCGCGATAAAGTCAGCGGTCACGGCCGTACCGAAATCGAGTACCAGGCACGCACCTGAAGCCAGATGAAAGCCTCCGAGCATTGCAAGCCACCGATCCAGACCCAGCCGCTCAAACTCTTCATACCCATTGCGCACGCCTGACATTTCTCGCGCAGGCGTTGCGCATACAACCGGCAAATCAAAGGTATCGCCGAGCAAAGACGTCAGCGCAGCGGTTTCCTCTGCGGTCCTGACGCTCACCAACCGGCAAAACGTGAGGGCAAGCCCTTTGAGCGCCCCCACCCCCTCCAGCAACGCGAGATTGGAATCGACGACCCCTTCACCCAGCACCTGCCCGGCATTAGCGGCAAGCACACGCCACTTGATGAAACTATTCCCACAATCGAGCTCAAGAATCATCACGCAACCTCAGGCTCAACTCACCACCACTGAAGACTTTCTCCACACCATCCACCTTCAGGCGCAAAGCGCCCTGGCCATCAATACCAAGCACTTCACCATCAATCTGATTGACGCCGGCAATCAACGACACGCTTCGCCCCTGCCACAGGTGATTTTGCTCCCACTCTGACTGGATGGCCAAAAAACCACCCGCCTGGTGACGAGCCAGGTATCGCTGCAGCATCTCCCCCAGCATCGCGACCAATTGGTTGCGATCAAACAATTTGCCCGACTCGAGCCGCAGGGATGTCCACTGCTGGTCCACCTCATCAGCGGACTGCATGTTCACATTGATCCCCACCCCCAGGACCACGTGGCACACGTCAGCAGGATCACCAACCAACTCGAGCAGTATTCCCGCGATCTTTTTCTGACCTACAAGAACATCGTTAGGCCATTTCAATCCAGCGGCTGCAATACCGAGCTCGCGCAACGTCTGCAAGACAGCGAGTCCAACGACGAGACTCAAACCCTCCAGCTGACGCATCCCGCCATCAATGCGTAGCACCAGGCTGTAATAGACGTTTTCTGCGAATGGACTCACCCACTCGCGACCACGTCGCCCGCGTCCGGCTGTCTGCCGCTCCGAAAGCACCACAAACGGTGCCGCCTGCCCCCGCTCGATAGCGCGCAGTGCCTCGGCATTCGTGGAGTCGATTGAGTCGTAAACCTGGACGGGCCAGGCGCAAGAATGCGCCTGAGCGCTTATCTCGGCAGGATCGAGCAGCGCTAATGGCGCGGACAATTGATAGCCGCGCCCACGAACTTTATGAATAGACAAACCCAGCTCAGCTTCCAAATGCTGAAGCTGCTTCCACACAGCACTACGACTGACGCCCAGGGCGGCGCCCAATGCTTGACCCGAATGGAATCGGCCATCTTTAAGAAGCTTTAACAACGTCAGCATGCAGGTCTCGCCTCACAATGAGGCCCGCATGATAGCCACGCATCGAGCGATTGCATAGAAATCCAGCAGCCGTGGCTTTCCTGCGGACAAAAACAAAACCCCAACTGCTTTCGCAATTGGGGTTTCGGAATTTAATCTTGACGATGACCTACTCTCACATGGGGAAACCCCACACTACCATCGGCGATGCATCGTTTCACTGCTGAGTTCGGGATGGGATCAGGTGGTTCCAACGCTCTATGGTCGTCAAGAA
>NZ_JAHBDI010000043.1:0-24164 GCF_019956275.1 Pseudomonas sp. GL-RE-26 | reverse complement strand
GTAATTGCTCAGCAGGCTGTCGGCCAATTTAACCAGTTCAGGATCAGGTTTGACTCGTTTGGCGCGCTTGGATTTTGGCTCGGTCATTGGATTTCCTTGGGGTAGGCAGTCTCCTGCCAAATGACCGTTTACACAAAACTAATTACACCCTCGTTGAGCCCGGCAACAGTTCCCTTATTCTCCCGGCTCATCCTTCGCCTCGAGATCAACATGCACAATTCAGAGTTGGGAATCATGATCATTTCATTGATCGGGTTGTTCGGCTTTGCCTCGCTTGCCTTTGAGTACTTGAGTGCCCGGCGCTCAAAAAAGAACAAGCCACAGTGATTTTTCCAAACCGTAAAAAGGGGCAGATGACGCGCATCAACTGTCCCTGTTTTGCATCAGCGGGTCGCGACGATAAACAGTCGCGGAAATGGCAACAGCACCGAACCATCGGCCAAGGCCGGATACGCCCGCTCGATAGCAGTCTGATATTGCTTCAGATACTGCGCCCGTTCCGACTCGTCCAGCGGATCGAGAAACGGCCGCAAGCCACTGCCCTTGAACCACTCCACCACGCCAGACGCACCGCCCGCGAGCGGATGATGGTAAGTGGTGCGCCACACATCGACGCGGGTGCAACAGGCTTTCAATATCGAATAGTAACCACTGGCATCGGCCATTTCGGTCCTCTGCCCGGCGGCACCTGCCAGTTTGCTGACCCATGGACCATCAGCGGCGACTTCACGCATCAAGCGGTGCGAGTGTTCATTCAGGTTGTCAGGCATCTGGACAGCCAGGCTGCCACCCGGCGCCAGTTTGCTCACCAGCGAAGGTAGCAACGTGGCGTGATCCGGCACCCACTGCAACACCGCGTTGGCGAAAATCACATCGAACGGGCCACTGTCATTCCAGGTGTCGATGTCGGCGATGTCGAACTGCACCTGCGGCAAGCGCTTGCGAGCGGCGTCGATCATGTCGCTGGAACTGTCGAGCCCACGCACCGTGGCGCCGGCAAAGCGCTCCACCAGTAACTCGGTGGAGTTGCCGGGCCCACAACCGATATCGATGGCCGAGCGCACATCCCCGGCGGGGACGGCCGCCAGCAGGTCACGGGCGGGACGGGTGCGTTCATCTTCAAAAGCGACGTACTGTTTGGCGGACCAACTCATTGCGTTCTCCTGTCGGTACGTTGTCGTGATCTGGGCAGACCACCAGCTCGCTACGATACATCGGCCAATAGGTTCTGCTCTATTCCACCTTTGGTGCGAAAACTTCTGTGGGAGCGAGCTTGCTCGCGATGGCGATTGCACAGTCAACATCGTCGTCGACTGACATGGCGCTATCGCGAGCAAGCTCGCTCCCACAGTTTTTGACCTTAACTGATCGGCCTAGGCTCTATTAACCAGTTTTTTCGTCGTTTGACAGTAATCTTAATCGTAGTACCCGACGGTCTTCTTCAAATGATCCGAGTATTCGTAAATGTCATCAACGGAGTTGATTGCATGCCGAGTTTCATTCTTCTCTTCGTCAAATATGCCGATGTATTTCTGTGATCGGTTGAAGTGCAATCGGCAGATTGGTTTGCGGTTGTTGTCGTCGAGCAGGATGCCGAAGTAACTCTGTGTATCGCGCTGAACAATCCGCTTGGCATCAACAACCGACCGAACCACGGCCCGGACGATGTGATAGCCCTCAAGCTCTTCCAATGTCGTCAGAACCTTGTCCTCTGACTCATCTCGAACATCGGGTTGCTCAGTGTCACCGGTAGCGACCGGTAAAGAGGCGAGCGCAGGCTGGATGGCGCCACTCATTGCCGACTTGAGCCTGTCATTGATTTGCTCGTTGAGAAACTGCACCACGGCCTTTCTCGTGAGCTCATGGAACTGCTCGCGGACCTTTTGAGTAATCACCCCGTCGTAAACACGTGAAGCGAAGACTTTCACAAAATCGTCGTCCGGCTTGCTGACCTGAGAAGCAATCACCTTTTTGATTTGGCTGACGTACTTCAACTCACCTGCGGCGCTGATGATCGAATCCACATCGAATGCAGATTTGGTGAGTTTCACCAACTCTGGGACGGAATATTCGTCGATATCCAGCAGATCGAGTTCAAGGAATGGCTTCTCGTCCATCTTGTTCGGCGCATCCAGATCAGTGAAAAACTTATAGACCTGGCCATTGGTGAGAATGGAGATTCGAGCGCTGGTGACATGGAAATAGCGAAACAGTTGGGAGGCATGATTGATGTGCAGTGGCTCGCCTATTTTCTTGCACTCGATGAGGATCTGAACCTCGCCTGCCTTCATGATTGCGTAGTCAATTTTCTCCCCTTTCTTCGTTCCAATATCGCAAACGAATTCAGGTGTCACTTCCGTCGGATCAAAAACATCGTAGCCCAGTACCGTGCTGATAAAGGGCATGACAAAAGCATTCTTGGTCGCTTCTTCCGTTTGAATGGCAGCGCTCTGCAAACGAACTTTGGCAGCGAGACTTGCTAACTTTTCGAAGAATTCCATGAGTAGCCTCTTTTCCGGTTTCGATCCGTGTGAACACATGCTGGCAAATTGACTGCCATTGATACTAGACACAAACCGACACAAAGGAAGAATCCCACCAAGAATTAAGATCTTGCCCACCGTCGTGCTTCAATGGGTTGCAAAACCAGCCGAACTTTCATCTCGCCACCGATGCCTGAACTTCAGGTTCATCCCCTACAAAGAACACGGTCATGAAATTCGCAAAAAACGCGCAGAAACTCGCCCTCTGGGCCGGTAACCCCGGACGTTCCTGGAGACGCTGCGCAGGCATTACCGCGCCGTGGGTGAAAACGAAGTGTTCGACCTCAATGGCCTGAGCCCAACGCACAACCCCAAGCCGCGCCTGAGTCAGTGCTGAAAAGAAAAACGGCGCGTGAGTGAAGTCCCGCGCCGTTTGTGTTCAATCCTTCCGTTCAACTTTTGGCCTGCAACGCCTTGGCCATTTGCAGATGATTTTGCAATTTAGGCAGGGTTTCTTCGGCGAACGCCTTGATTTGCGGCACGTCGGTGGTCTGCGCTTCCTGCTGCAGCTGATCGATGGCTTCCTGCGTGGTCTTCACCTGACTGGCTGTATAGGCCTCGTCATAGGTCGCCCCATCCATGACTTGTGGCATCAGGGCTTTGGCCTTTTCGACAATTTCTTCCCTGGGGGCGACCGGTATATCCAGTTGTTTGGCGATTTTCGCCAGGTGCTGGTTCGCCGTGGTGCGGTCGTTGATGACGATAATGGTGTAGTCCTTGACCTCTTTGGACTCGGCTTTCTGGTGCGCCAGGCGACTTGCTTCAATATCGGCAATACCTTTTGCCGAGGCCTCGTCGATGAATTCGGCAGTCGACTGGGCAAAGACGCTGCTGGCAAACAGGCCCAGTAACGTGGCAAGACTGGTATTACATAATCGGGTGGCCATCCGGTTCATGGTCGCGCCCTCCTCTTCAAATTCAAACGGGAGCTTTCGCCCCCGCCTCTCAATCAAAACCACCTGCATCCTTTAGCGGGATTTCTGACCGCCCTTGCGACCCATGTCGGGTTTCGCCGGGTCTTTATCGACGGTCGTAGTGGTGGTTTTCCCACCCTTGCGACCGGCTTCAGAGGCCTTCGTTCGATCGTTGGCAAAGTTCCCCGAGTTCGAGTTTCTTGAATTAGGCATGATTCTCTTCCTCTTGGTGGTAGTCGCGGCGAGCTGTGGCCCGCATAGAATCTGAATTTGCGCGTCCCAAAAGGTTTAGAAAATTACGTGGATGCCACGACGAACGGTGCCCTGGATTTCAGACCAGTCGCAGGTGATGCTCGCGTTTGGCGCAGTACATCGCCTCGTCGGCATGCCGGAACAATTGCTTCTCTTCGGTGCCGTGATCGGGGTATCGGGCGACGCCGATACTTGGCTGGATGTTCACGCTGTGCCCGTCCAGGCGCAGGGGCTGGACCAGGACCTGGCGGATTTTCTCGACCACGATGTCGGTATCGTCCGCGGCGCGAATGCTGTGCAGCAACACCACGAACTCATCGCCGCCGATGCGGGCCACGGTGTCGGTTTCCCGTACGCAGCCCTTGAGCCGGTTGGCCACCGCCTGCAGCAGCATGTCGCCGACCGCGTGGCCATGGGTGTCGTTGACGTGCTTGAAACGGTCGAGGTCGACGTACAACAGCGCCATGCGCCCGCGGTCCTCCCGGGCCACTTGCAGTGATGCCTTGAGCCGGTCGCGCAGCAGTTCACGGTTGGGTAACTGGGTCAGTTGGTCGTACTGGGCCATGTATTGCAGGCGGGCATGCAGTTGCTTGCGCTCGATGGCGGTCGCGACCTGGGCGCAGACGTATTGCAGCAGTTCCTTGTCTTGCTCGGTGTAGCGCTCGCCGCCCGGTATGCTTTTGACGATCAACGCGCCGATGGTGCCGTTTTGCGAGTTCAGCGGCACACCCAGCCAACACGGAGCGTTCTGCTCGGTCAACAGCGCTTCGAAGCCGGCAGGAGGTGTGCACTGGTCCGGGGTCAACAGGATCGGCTGCCCCGTACGGATCACCTCGGTGCACAAGCGCCCGGTCATGGTTCCGGGCTGTTCGGGCCGTGGCTCGTGGTCATCGACGTGATAAGGGAAATTCAGCTGCGCGCAGTGCTCGTCGTACAGCGCCACGGAAAAATTCAGTGCCGGCAGCCATTCGCCGATGATCATGTGGATGCGCTTGAACAACGCCAGCAGATCCTCTGCCGCATGGGCCGCTTCGGAAATCGCATACAACGCTGCCTGCCGCGATTCGGCCTGCTTGCGTTCGGTGATGTCGCGGGCCACCGCGATGCGCAACTGATCGTCCTCGGACCAACGCGCCGACCAGAGGATGTGCACCACGCGGCCATCCTTGCGCAGGTAGCGGTTTTCGAAGTTGAGCTTGGGTTCGCCGCCCATGATTTCCCGGGCGGCGTCAAGGGTGCGCTGGCGGTCGCCCGGATGCACCATGTCGATCATCGTCTCGCCGATCATCTCATCGGCGCTGTAGCCGAAAATGCGCTCGCACGCCGCGCTGACAAAAACGAAGCGCCCCTGCTTATCCACCGCACAGACGGCGTCCAGCAACAGATCGATATAGCTCGCCAGCGGCGCGGAATTCCGGTTTTCCATGGTTCAGCGTGGGTGTCCCGATAATGCAGCGCTCATCAACCATCCCTGCCCTGTCAGTCTTGCATCCTTGTTATCACGTTCAAGCCTTGTTCGGCATCAGCCCCGGCAACGCATGTACCAGTGCGTTGATGGCGAAACCGATGAACATCACCCCGCACAACCGGGTGATGGCCAGTTCATGACGCTGGTACAAGCTGCGCACCCGCCGCGCACCGACAATGCCAATGAGAATAGCGTAGGCGAGCAAACCGCCAACGAAACTCAGGGCGATCAGCGCCGGCAGCATCGACCAGTTGAGCAGTTCCGCACGGCTCGACAGCAACGCCGTGAACGTCGCCACCGCCACCGGATAGGCCTTGGGATTGGTCAAGCCAAACAGAATGCCGTGCCAGAACGGCTGCCGCGCCGGGCCCTGCGGCGCATCAACGCTGCTGCGTCGGGCGCGCACCGCACGCCAGCCAAGCCAGAACAGGTACAGGCCGCTGAGCACACCGAGCACGTCGAACGCGGTACTGCCGATCTCCCGCGCACCGACAATCGCGATCAGCGCCGTGCTGCACCACACCACATCGCCGAGCAAATGCCCGCACAGAAACCCCGCCCCGGCCCGTCGTCCATGGGCCGCACCAATGCCGAACACCGCCAGCACACCCGGCCCCGGGGTGATGCCGTAGATAAAACCCGAGGCAAGCACGGCCATTAGCAACGATGGGGTCATGGGAAGTCCTTATGAACGGCATGGTGAATGGCCACCAGTCTATATCAGGCTCCGCAACATCGACTTACAGATTGTCGAAGAACTTCATCCCCGCATACGGCCGCTGCCGGCAGGCCGAAAGGCGCGACGCCAGGTCACCAACATGGGCTTCCAGCTTGTGGCCATCCGGGTCGAGGAAGTAGAACGATGCGCCCTCGCTGCAGTTGTCGCGCCATTCGTGAACCTGGACGGATCGCAGGCGCTCGACGAAACGCGGAAAATCCGCCGCATCGAGACTGAAAGCGTAATGGGTGTAGTCGGCGGCGGGCTCGGGATGGCGTAGCGGGTCGAGGGAGAGGCACAACCACAACCTCGGCAGCGACAGGTAGGCGCCGGTATCCCAAGTGGCTTCGAGGCGCATTTGCAGGAGACTCTGGTAGAACGCCACGCTGCGGTTCAGGTCGGTGACGGCGAAGGTCAGGTGGTTGAGGCCTGTGAGCATGGGGTTAAGACCTTTGAGGTTTTCAGGTGCAACGCAGGTTTCACCTATGAGATTGGCAACGAAAAACGTCCAAATCCGCACACGGCAGACGGAAGGATTCAGCACTACCGCAAGAACATTTGTTACGACTGACAAACGGGGCTGGCCTCCCCCCCTGCATGACACTGTAGTATGTTGTATTACAAACCACTACATCGAGATCACCATGTCAGTTATGTCCCTGCGCATACCAGACGAAATAGCCGATACTCTCGCGAGTCTTTCCAAAGCAACGGGCCGCAGCAAATCATTTCTGGCGGTGGATGCGCTGCGTGAATACCTGGCCCGTGAAGCGTGGCAAATCGAGGAAATTCAGAAAGCCTTGAAAGAAGCCGATGAAGGTGACTTCGCGACACAAGACGAAGTGAACGCAATGGCCGACAAGTGGACGGCGAATGCGCGTTGAGTGGTTGCGTACGGCGTTAAAGAATCTGGATGACGAAGCCGCGTACATCGCCATCGAAAATCCAAAAGCTGCAGCAGATTTTGTCCAGGCGATTCTCGCCAGTGTTGATCACCTTGCCCGATTTCCAGCGACGGGTCGTGAGGGACGCTTACCCGGCACCCGGGAATGGGTCATGCCTGATCGCCCCTATTTGATTCCCTACCGGGTTCGCCAAGGTCGGCTTCAGGTACTACGAATTTTTCATACACGTCGCCTGCCACCTTCCAGTTGGTAAAGGCCATTTTAGAAAAGCTTCTAGCGTTCGATCCCCTCCTCAATCCTGCGATTCAACCAGTTCAACGCCTGATCCCCACCGCGCCGCTTATGCCACGCCAGCACAAAGGTGAACGACGGAATATGAAACGGCGGCGGCACGACGACCAACGAGGACTCATCGGTATCGCGTAAGCCGCGCGACGCGACGGTGAGGATCAGGTCGGTGCCGCTGATGAGCTGCGGGGCGACGCTCCAGTGCGGCAGGCTGATGGCGACACGCCGGCGTTCGCGCAAGGCGGTCAGTGCACGCTCGATCTCCGGGGTGCCGCTGCCGCGCATTTCCAACAGGACGTGGGGGCGTGCCAGATAGGTGGGCAGGTCGAGGACACCCTCGGCAGGCAGGCTGTTGCGGTCCACCAGGCAGGCGTAGTGCTCTTCGAACAGCGGCGTGCTGCGCAATTCGTTGGGCATTTCCGGGAATACACCGGCGGCGACGTCAATGTCACCGTTGAGCACGCCTTCGAGCATGCTTTCGCGGCTGCCATGGCTGATTTGCAGGTCGATGCCCGGCGCTTCGCGGCGCAAGGTTCGGATCAGTCCCGGCAAGACAATGGCAGCGCCGTAGTCGGACATCGCCAGGCGGAAGGTACGCCGGGTGGTCGCGGGATCGAAGGCGTTCGGCGCCAGCAGCGCTTGCACCTGGGCCAGGGCTTCGGCCAGCGGTGCCACCAGTTCCAATGCTCGCGCAGTCGGTACAAGGCCGGCACCGGCGCGCACCAGCAGCGGATCGCCGAGCAGGTCACGCAAACGCGCCAGTGCATGACTGACCGCTGGTTGGCTCAAGTGCAGACGCTCGGCCGCCCGGGTCACGTGTTGCTCGCTGAGCAAGGCGTCGAGGATCACCAGCAAGTTGAGGTCGATGCGTCGAAGATCATTCATCTGCTGCATGTTCTGAATAGCAAAACGGAATTTAAATCTGCGCGACGAATACCCTAGAGTCCAGAAAAACCTGCTGGAGATCGATCATGAGTACGTTGCATTGGGCCGGTCTGATGGGGCTGGCGATGATCGCCGGGGCGGTGGTGCCGTTTCAGAGCGCGATCAACGTCAACCTCGGGCGCGGGTTGGGCCATCCGTTGTGGGCGACGCTCGCCTCGTTGCTGGTGAGCGTTATCGTGCTGTTGCCAATCATCGTTGCGATGCGCTTGCCGTTGCCGTCACTGGCATTCATCAGCAAGGCGCCGCTTTGGATGTGGGCCGGTGGCGCTTTTGGGGTGATCTTCATTTCCCTGGCATTGGTGCTGCTGCCCAAGCTGGGTGCCGCGGGGTTCATGGCATTGGCGCTGGCGGGGCAAGTGGTGGCGTCGTTGTTGCTGGATCACTACGGCTGGTTTGGATTGGTGGAGCGTCAGGTCACCTTGCCCAAGGTGGTTGGGGTGGTGCTGTTGATGGCCGGGGTGGTGTTGATTCAGTTCAGTGACACTGCGCAAAAAGCGATGACAGCGACTTCTTGAAGATCAAAAGATCGCAGCCGCCGGCAGCTCCTACGGGGATGCGTGGTCCGAGCAGGCGCTGCCGAAGGCTGCGATCTTTTAAAACTTATCGAGTGTGCGCAACTTCTGCGGCAACCCCCACAGCAACAGCGCCACCGCAATCAGCGCACAGACACCAATGACATACAGCGCCGGTGTGGTGCTGCCGGTCAGGTCCTTGATCCGGCCGACCATCACCGGACTGACGATGCCACCGAACTGGCCCAGGGTGTTGATCACCGCAATCCCGCCGGCAGCACCCGCGCCGGCACCGGCCAGCAGTTTCGGCGGCAGGGTCCAGAAGCTCGGGATGGAAGCGATGATCCCGGCACCGAGCAGGCCCAGCGCGATAATCAGGAAGGTCGTGTGGTTGGCGAAGATCCCGGCGCAGAAGAACCCGACCGCGCCGACTGCCACCAGACCGGCGACAAACTTGCGTCGCTCGCCAGTAGCATCGGACAGGCGTCCGATCACCACCATGCTGATGGCACCACAGATATATGGGATGGCCGTCAGCAAGCCGATCATCACCGGACTTTCGGTGCCAGCGCTGCGGATCAGTTGCGGCGCCCAGAAATTCAGGCCGTAGGACGCCACCTGAATCAGGAAATAGATCAGGCCCAAGGTCAGGAAACCCGGAATCTTGAGTGCGGCGAGCAGCGAACCGCCACTCTTGTGCGGCTCATGCTGAGCGATGCGGCTGGCCAGCAGGGTCTTCTCCGATGACGTCAGCCAATGGGCGTCTTCGATGCGATCCTTGAGCAGGGTCAGCACCAGCAAACCGAGGCCGATACACGGCACGCCACCAAGCAGGAACAGCCAGTGCCAGCCACGCATTTGCAGCACGCCGTCGAGGTGTTGTAGCACCAGGCCCGAGAACGGCGCGCCCACCAGGCCGGCGAACGCCGACGACAGGAACAGCATCGAGGTAATGCGCCCGCGATAGTGCTGCGGGAACCACAGGGTCAGGTAATACAGCACGCCCGGGGCAAACCCCGCCTCCATCGCGCCGATCACGAAGCGCAGCACATAAAACTGCCATTCGCTGTTGACGAACACCATGGCCGCCGTGGCCAAGCCCCAGGACATCATGATCCGGGCGATCCAGCGCCGGGCGCCGACCTTGTACAGCATCATGTTGCTGGGCACTTCGAAAATCACATAACCGACCACGAACAACCCGGCACCCAGGCCGTAAGCGGTGTCGCTCAGGCTCAGGTCGGTCTGCAGCTGAAACTTGGCGAAGCTGATGTTGATGCGGTCGAAAAACGCGAACAGGTAGCAGACCATGATCAGCGGCATCAGACGCCAGGCGACTTTGCTGACCAGGGCTTTTTCTTCGTCGTGGCTAACGGCCGGGCTCGCGCCGGCCTCCAGTGCATTTAGGGTCATTGCGTTTCTCCAGGCGGACTTCCCTTGGGTGTCCGATTGTTTTTGTTGTCTGGTTGAGGTGCTTTTTTATTGTGGGAGCGGGCTTGGTCAGGAGGGTGTCGGGTGCAAATCACAATTGCGCCCGGCCTTGGCCAGTTGTCCGGGCACTTCATGACCGAGCAGCGCCGGCAGTCCTCGGGACAGTTTCAACAGCAGCGGCAGATCGATACCGGTATGAATGCCGACTTCGTCGCACAGGTTCACCAGATCCTCGGTGCAGATGTTTCCCGACGCCCCCGGCGCAAACGGGCAGCCGCCGAGGCCGCCGAGAGCCGCGTCGAAGCGTCGGGCGCCGGCCTCGTAGGCGGCCAGCACGTTGCAAAGGCCAAGGCCGCGGGTGTTGTGAAAATGCAGGGTCAGGTCCGTCGGGGACACCCGCTGCAGCACCCGGCGCACCAGCCGGTCGACCTGACGCGGATTGGCCATGCCCGTGGTATCGGCCAGGGTGACGCCCTGAATGCCGAGTTCCTGATAGGCATCGACGATGTGCAGTACCCGGTCCTCATCGATCTTGCCTTCGAACGGACAGCCGAAGGTGGTGGCGATGCTGCCGTTGAGTCGCACAGGACTGTCGCCAACGAACTGCACAATCTCGCCGAACGCAGCCAATGAATCTTCACAGCGCATGCGCATGTTCGCCAGGTTGTGGGTCTGGCTGGCGGACATCACCAGGTTCAGCTCATCGGCACGGCACGCCAGCGCCCGTTGCGCGCCTTTGAGGTTGGGGATCAGCGCGACGTAGATCACCCCCGGTTGCCGGGCGATGCCCTTGAACACCAGTTCGCCATCGCGCAGCGCCGGAATGGCCTTGGGCGACACGAACGAACCGGCTTCGATGCGGCTGAATCCGGCCTGCGACAGTTGATCGATCAGGGCAATCTTGTCGTCGGTTTCAACCCAGGTCGGCTCGATTTGCAGACCGTCGCGCGGGGACACTTCCTGCACGATCAGGCTGTCGGAATAATCGGTGATCATTGCACCACTCCTTCGACTTTCAGGCGTTCGATGTCCATTGGGGTCAGGCCCAATTGCGCGAGGATGCCGTCGGTGTGCTGGCCCAAACCAGGGCCGGACCAGTTCACGCCGCCGGGCGTCTCGGAGAGTTTCGGCACGATGCCCGGCATCTTCACCGTGGCGCCACCGGGCAGCTCGGCATTGAGCAGCATGTCCCGCGCCTGATAGTGCGGATCGGCGACGATGTCGGCCACCGAGTAGATGCGCCCGGCCGGGACTTCGGCGGCTTCCAGGGCGGCCAGTACCTCATCGATCGGCAGGCTGCTGGTCCAGTGGGTGATGGCGGCGTCGAGCAGATTGCTCTTGGCTGCACGCCCGTCGTTGTGGGCGAATTCCGCCGCCTCGGCCAGATCGGCGCGGCCGATGGTTTGCATCAGGCGCTTGTAGATCGGATCGCTGTTGCCGGCGATCACCACGTAGGCGCCGTCGGCCGTCAGATAGGTATTGGACGGCGCAATCCCCGGCAAGGCACCGCCGCTGCGTTCGCGCACATGGCCCAGCATGTCGTATTCCGGCACCAGGCTTTCCATGACATTGAACACGCTTTCGGCCAGGGACACATCGACGATCTGCCCGCCACCCTGCCCGGTCTTGACCCGCAACAATGACATCAGCGCACCGATCACCGCGTGCAGCGATGCCAGGGAATCGCCAAGGCTGACGCCGACCCGCGCCGGCGGCGAACCGGGGGTGCCGGTGGTGTAGCGAATCCCGCCCATGGCCTCGCCAATAGCACCGAACCCCGGACGATCGCGGTACGGACCGGTCTGGCCGTAACCGGAAATCCGCACCAGCGTCAGGTTGGGATTGAGCGCGTGCAACACGTCCCAACCGAGGCCGAGTTTCTCCAGGGCGCCGGGGCGCAGGTTTTCGATCAGCACGTCGGCGCTGGTCGCCAGTTGCTTGACCAGTTCGATGCCTTCGGGGGATTTGAGGTTCAGCGCCAGGGACTTCTTGTTGCGCGATTGCAGGTACCACCACAACGAAGTGCCTTCGTGCAGCTTGCGCCATTTGCGCAGGGGATCGCCTTGGCCCAAGGCTTCGATCTTGATCACTTCGGCGCCGAACTCGGCCAGCATGCGCGCCGCAAACGGCGCGGCGATCAGCGTGCCGATCTCGATCACTTTGATCGCACTCAAGGGGGCAGTCATCGCGGGGTACCTCTTGTTCTTGGAATATGAGCCAAGGCTAGAGGACAGGGGGCTCGGGAATCCAACCTTCAGTTGGCAACGAGCGTTCGCGAAATGCGAACGCTCTGGAAGATTGTCGTGGCCTCGGGGCCGCCTTCGCGAGCAGGCTCGCTCCCACAGGGGAACGCATTCCAATGTGGGAGCGAGCTTGCTCGCGATGAGGCCCGCCCATTCAGCCGAGAACTATCAGGCTGGCCCCCGCAAATGCTCAAACAACATCCGGCTTACCGGCGACAGCAACGCCTCATCACGCACCACCAGAATCAGCGCCCGATCAGACCATTCGTCCGTCAACGGCACCGCGTGCAACCCCAGCGCCCGGCCAAACAATTCAAAGGCGCGCTGCGGAAGGATGCCGATGCCCATGTTGGCCTGGATCATCCGACACATCGCATCGAACCCCGGCACATGAATACGAACCCGCAGCACCTTGCCGGCCTGGCGCGCCGCCGCGTGGGTGCGCATGTTGATCGAACTGGCGGCATGCAATCCAACGTAATCACTGTCGAGCGTATCGGCGAACGCCACGCTCGACCGGCTCGCCAATGGATGATGCGGCGGCATCAGCACCACCAGTTTGTCCTGGCGATACAGCACGCTGTGCAGGCCCTTGATGTCACTGTCAATGGAACAGATCCCGAGGTCGGCCACCCCGTCGAGCACGCCCTGAATCACCCCGGCGCTGGGGCGTTCTTCGAGGTCGGTCTTGACCTGTGGGTGACGCTCGGAAAAATCCCGCAGGTCCTCGGGCAAAAACTGAATGATCGCCGACAGATTGGCGAGCATCCGCACATAACCGCGCACACCGTGGCTGTGCTCCCCCAGTTCAAGCCCCATTTTCTCGACGTTGAACAACATCTGCCGCGCATGGTGCAGCAGGGTCTCACCGGCCGGCGTCAGGGACATGCCCTTGGCCTGGCGCACGAACAGGCTGATGCCCAGCGCCTCCTCCAGCTCCATCAAGCGCTTGCTCGCCGCCGAAACTGCAATCGCTTCGCGCGAGGCGGCTCGGGTCAGCGTGCCCTCTTCATGGACGGCGACGAACAGTTGCAGGGTGATCAGGTCGAGACGGCGGATCAGGCTTTTTTGCAGCATCGGGTACTCGGCGAAGTCGGCTCAGGCGAAGTCGCAGCATAGCGTTCTTCGCCCGCGTCGTGCCGTGGTCCGGGCACCGGTCGTGATAAAGTCGCCGCCCACAGACCTTTTGCCGTGAGACGAAGACCGCAATGACCGATTTCCAGGATGTCGATGCTCAACTTGAAGACTGGAACGCCTTGCGCAGCACCACTTCGTTCAGTGGTTTGCTGGTAGGCAACGGGGCCAGTCGCGCGGTATGGGACGATTTCGGCTACGAGTCACTGTTCGAAAACGCCCGCACCGTTGAAGAAAAACCCCTGAGCCAATCCGAGCTGAGCGTGTTCGATGCGATGCAGACCCGTAGTTTCGAGCAGGTACTGAGCGCCTTGAAAACCACCAGCCGGGTCAACAAGGCCCTGGCTGTCAGCTCCGCCGCCCCGCGCAATCGCTACTACGCGATCAAGGAAGCGCTGATCAACACCGTGCATGCGGTGCATATCCCGTGGCGGCTAGTGGTGCCTTCGACGCTGGCAGCCATCAATCAGGAACTGGCCAGTTACCGCACGGTGTTCACCACCAACTACGACTTGCTCAACTACTGGGCGGTGCAACACCAGCCTGAGGCAATCACCGATCTGTTCCAGGGCGCCGAGCCCGGTTTCGACCTGAGCGACACGGCCACCGATAAAACCCGTTTGCTGTACCTGCACGGCGGTCTGCATCTGGTGCGCAACCAGGACGGTACGGCGCGCAAGCTGATGTCGACCGAGGGCACCTTGCTGGGCAATTTCGCCATCAACAACACGATCAAGACCCTCGACGACGTGCCGCTGTTCGTCAACGAAGGGCCGAGCGCGGACAAGCTCAAGACCATCCGCAGTTCGGACTATCTGTCGTTCTGCTACGAGCAATTACTTGGTCACGGCCAGGCGCTGTGCATCTTCGGCCAGGCGCTGGGGGAACAGGACAGCCACATCATCCATGCCCTGCGCCTGGCGAAACCGCAGGTACTGGCGATCTCGATTTACCCGCGCAGCAAGGCATTCATCCAGCACCAGAAACGGCATTACGCGAATGTGTTTGAGGGGACGGGTGTGGAGTTGCGGTTTTTTGATTCGAAGAGCCATGCGCTGGGTGGCACGAAGCTCACGGTTCCGGTCGAGGTTTGAGGCAAACGAAGAGCCCAGTGGCGAGGGAGCTTGCTCCCGCTGGGCTGCGAAGCGGCCCCCTGCATTTTTTCCATGAAAAATGCTTGGCAGGTTTTACGTCTGCTGCGCAGCCGAACGGGACGGTGCGGCGATCCGACAAGCTCCCTCGCCACAAAGACCAGGCAAGCTCATTCTTCGGTGCTATGCACCACCACCAGCAACTGCGCCTGCACCTCGCCCACCGAACGAATCCGGTGCGGCTTTTGCGCATTGAAATGCAACGCATCGCCACGATCGAGCAGCACGCGTTCGTTCATGAAGTCCACTTCCACCCGCCCTTCGTGGACGAATAAAAACTCCTCGCCCAGATGCTCCTTGAAGGTCTTGTCGGTGAATTCTGCCGGCGGGTAAATGATGAACGGCAGCAGGCTGCGTGAACTGACCTGATGGGCCAGCACTGCGTAACCGGGATTGTTATCACTGGCCCCCAAAGGTTGCCGCTCGTGGCTGCGCACCAGGCTGTAGCTGTCGAGGCTGACGTTGTCTTCAGAGAACAACTCTTCGACCTTCACATTCAGCGCCTTGGCCAGTTTCAACGCCGCCGCAATCGATGGCGTGTTCAACCCGCGTTCGACTTTCGACAGGTAACTCTTGGTCATGCCGGATTTTTCGGCCAAGGCTTCCAAGGTCACGCCAAGTTTTTTTCTTAGTAATTTCAAACGGATAGACATGCAGAGCGATTAATCCATCAAGGAGGCAACGATTTGTCCTTGCCAATGACACAAGGTGTCATATAGCCTCTTTAGTGTCATTTACGCTCACCGACGACTTTGCGAGGAACCGGTGAGCGGCAAACCCGACGTCCATTGAATCACCCAAAGGACACCGATATGGCCAAGACATTAGCACTGCCCAAAGAGCAACTGGTCAAGCACGCGCTGAGCCAAATGCAAAATACCCTGGCGGATAATACGTGGACCGCCCGACAAAAGCTGGCCCTGACCTGCCGCGTCCTGTTCGAGCACGGCCACGATTCCGGCCTTGCCGGGCAAATCACCGCCCGTGGTCCGCAACCCGGCACTTACTACACTCAGCAACTGGGCCTGGGTTTCGACGAAATCACCGCGGGCAACCTGCTGCTGGTCAACGAAGACCTGGAGGTGCTCGAAGGCCACGGCATGCCCAACCCGGCCAATCGTTTTCACAGTTGGGTGTACCGCGCCCGAGCGGATGTGAACTGCATCATTCACACCCATCCGACCCACGTTGCTGCCTTGTCGATGCTGGAGGTGCCGCTGCAGATTTCCCACATGGACCTCTGCCCGCTCTATGACGACTGTGCGTTTCTCGAAGGCTGGCCGGGTGTGCCGGTGGGTAACGAAGAAGGCGAGTTGATTGCCGGGGCACTGGGCGACAAACGGGCGATCCTGCTTTCGCATCATGGCCAATTGTCCACCGGCAGCAGCATCGAGGAAGCCTGTGTCATCGCGCAACTGATCGAACGCGCCGCGAAGCTGCAACTGCTGGCAATGAGCGCCGGGACCATCAAGCCGATCATCCCCGAGCTGGGGCGCGAAGCCCATGACTGGATTGCCCGGCCGAAACGCCACGCCGCCGCTTTCAACTACTACACCCGACAGGTCCTGCGGCAACACGCCGATTGCCTGAACTGAACCCATTGATTGAACGGAGGGACACCATGTCCAGCGCAAACATTCACGGCATCATCGGCTACACCATCACGCCTTTTACCGCCAATGGCGAAGGCATCGACCTGGACGCCCTCGGGCGCTCCATCGATCGTCTGATCGAGGGCGGCGTGCACGCCATCGCACCGCTGGGCAGCACCGGTGAAGGTGCCTACCTGAGCGACGCGGAGTGGGATCAGGTCAGCGAATTCAGCATCAGGCACGTGGCCAAACGCGTGCCGACCGTCGTCAGCGTGTCCGACCTGACCACCGCTAAAGCGGTGCGTCGCGCGCGTTTCGCCGAAGCCCACGGCGCCGACGTGGTGATGGTGCTGCCAGCGTCCTACTGGAAACTCAGCGAAGCGGAAATCCTTGCCCATTACCGCGCCATCGGCGACAGCATCGGCGTGCCGATCATGCTCTACAACAACCCGGCCACCAGCGGCACCGACATGTCGGTGGACCTGATCCTGCGCATCGTAAAGGCCGTGGAAAACGTGACCATGGTCAAGGAGAGCACCGGCGACATCCAGCGCATGCACCAACTGCAACGCCTCGGCGAAGGCCAGGTGCCGTTCTACAATGGCTGCAACCCACTGGCCCTGGAAGCCTTTGCCGCCGGTGCAAAAGGCTGGTGCACCGCCGCGCCGAACCTGATCCCGCAGCTCAACCTGGATTTGTACGAAGCAGTGCTGGCCAACGATTTGCGCAAGGCACGCGAGTTGTTCTATCGCCAGTTGCCGCTGCTGGATTTCATCCTCAAGGGTGGCTTGCCGGCGACGATCAAGGCGGGCTTGCGGGCGACGGGGCTGGATGTGGGGGATCCGCGGCTGCCGGTGTTCCCGTTGGGTGAGGCCGGTTGTGCTCAGTTGCAAGATCTGTTGAAGGCCCTGCGCTGACCTCCAGCCGTACATAAAACCACTGTGGGAGCGAGCTTGCTCGCGATGGCGGTCTATCAGACAACATGGATGTTAATGTTATGGCCTCATCGTCGGAACGCAGCCCGGAGCAAGCTCGCTCCCACAGGGATTTGTGCTGGATTTGAAAGCTGTACTCAAAGCACCGGCAACGTCTTGTCCTTGACCACCTTGGACGAGCCATTGGCCTTCACACTGGCAATGCCTTTTTCCATGGCCGCCGGCGAGGAATAAGCCTCGCTGCTGCCGATGATCTCGTGGTTGCCCGCCTTGAGGTTGAAATACGGATGGCCATCCTTGGTGGTTTTCGTTTCGTAACGCTCATCCAGCTGGCTGTTGGCCTGGACCGAGGCGATGCCTTTGTCGGCGGCGGCGTGGGTGGTGTACAGCTCGCTGGTCAGAATGGTCTCGGCGTTGGCTGCCTTGAGGACAAACCTGAACTGGCCATTGCTGCTTTTGCTCACTTCATACCATCCGGACATGCTGTTTCTCCTTGGCGATTGAGAGGTTGCGCGCTTCACAGTAAAGACCAGCCTGGTGTTTCTGTCGCCTGTACCGGCCCCTTCGCGGGCAAGCCCGCTCCCACAGGTTCAATGTGATCCCTGTGGGAGCGGGCTTGCTCGTGAAAGAGGCAATGCGGTCGCAGCTATTTCACCACCGCCCGCACCACCGACAACTCCGGCGCCGACGTCCGTCGCTGGCTCAGATAGCGCGTACAACTCACCCGCAGGAACGAAGCGAAATTGACCACCTCGCCGCGATAGTCCATCACCTCTTCATACAGCTTGGCGATCAACTGATTGGTGGTCATGCCATCGACCTCGGCGATTTCGCTGAGGATGTCCCAGAACTGATTCTCCAGCCGCAGGGTGGTGACCACCCCGCAGATGCGCAGCGAGCGAGAGCGCGATTCGTAGAGTATCGGGTCGGCTTTGACGTACAGCTCGCACATGGACTTGTCCCTCGTCACAGCGTGATTTTGGTACCCAGCAACCGCAGGAAACCGGCCAGCCAGTTCGGGTGCGCAGGCCAGGCCGGAGCCGTGGCCAGATTGCCCTGGACATGACCGTCCGTCACCGGAATATCGATATACGTACCGCCCGCCAGCCGCACTTCCGGAGCGCAAGCCGGATAAGCGCTGCATTCGCGACCTTCAAGAACACCCGCTGCCGCCAGCAACTGCGCACCATGGCACACGGCAGCGATCGGCTTGCCGGCCTTGTCGAATGCGCGCACCAACTCCAGGACTTTTTCGTTCAGGCGCAGGTACTCCGGCGCACGTCCGCCCGGAATCAACACCGCGTCATAATCGGCGGCGTTGACCTTGGCGAAATCGAAGTTCAGGGCAAACAGGTGACCGGGTTTTTCACTGTAGGTCTGGTCGCCTTCAAAGTCATGGATCGCCGTGCGCACGGTCTGGCCGGCAGCCTTGTCCGGGCAAACGGCGTGCACCGTGTGGCCGACCATCAACAGCGCCTGGAACGGCACCATCACTTCATAGTCTTCGACGTAATCACCGACCAACATCAGAATTTTTTTCGCAGCCATGGGGAAGACTCCTCTGGAAGTGGGCTTGCAGGAGTATTCAAGGTAGTCCCATTCCGCAGGTGTGGGTAATAACCAGCTACTACCGTGTGGCGAAAACTGTACGGATACTTCTGTAGCCAGCTGTAAGCGCCAAAGCCCCGGGTTTATGGCTAGATAAAGACATCTCCCATCACCCACGATTCTGGTTGCCATCATGTCCTCGCGCGAAAACACCGGCATGGCCCTGGGCCTGCTCGGCGTTGTGATCTTCAGCCTAACCCTGCCCTTCACGCGGATCGTCGTGCAGGAACTGCACCCGCTGCTCAACGGCTTGGGCCGGGCACTGTTTGCGGCGGTTCCAGCGGCGTTGCTGTTGCTGTGGCACCGGGAAAAATGGCCGACCTGGAAACAGGTCAAAGGCCTGACGCTGGTGATGGCCGGGGTGATCCTCGGTTTCCCGGTGTTGTCGGCCTGGGCCATGCAAACCTTGCCGGCGTCCCACGGTGCGCTGGTCAATGGCTTGCAGCCGCTGTGCGTAGCGCTGTACGCCGCATGGTTGTCCCATGAGCGACCTTCGAAAGCCTTCTGGGCCTGCGCCGCATTGGGCAGCGCGTTGGTGCTCGGTTATGCGCTGATCAGCGGTGCCGGCAGCATTCAGGCCGGCGACTTGCTGATGCTTGGCGCCATTGCAGTGGGCGGATTGGGTTACGCCGAAGGAGGCCGACTGGCCAGGGAAATGGGCGGCTGGCAGGTGATCTGCTGGGCGCTGGTGCTGTCGACGCCGCTGCTGATCGGGCCGGTGGTGTATCTGGCACTGCAGCATCAGGGCGAGATTTCCGCCAAGACCTGGTGGGCCTTCGGTTATGTCTCGCTGTTTTCGCAGTTCATCGGCTTCTTCGCCTGGTACGCCGGGCTGGCCATGGGCGGGATTGCCCGGGTCAGTCAGATCCAGTTGCTGCAGATCTTCTTCACCATCGCCTTCTCCGCGCTGTTCTTCGGTGAACATGTGGAGCCGATTACCTGGCTGTTTGCTGGCGGGGTGATCGTGACGGTGATGCTGGGACGCAAGACAGCAGTGCGCCCGGCACAACCGGGCACGTTACCGACAGGGGTTCAGCTCAAGCCTTAGCACCGAGGAAACCGTCAGCGCGCAGCAAGGTTTCCAGGCAATGCTCGCTGATGTGATAGAAATCCTTCAGCTCCTGAATCTTCGCCAGCAACCGGGCCGGGTCCACCGGCTCGGCGCGTTTGACCGCCAGGATCATCTTGTTCTTGTTGGTATGGTCCAGTGAGATGAACTCGAACACTTTGGTCTCGTAGCCGCAAGCCTCAAGGAACAACGCGCGCAAACTGTCGGTGACCATCTCGGCCTGCTGGCCCAGGTGCAAGCCGTATTGCAGCATCGGCTTGAGCAGCGCCGGGCTCTGGATTTGCAGGCGGATCTGTTTGTGGCAGCACGGCGAGCACATGATGATCGAAGCACCGGAACGGATGCCGGTGTGGATCGCATAGTCGGTGGCGATATCGCAGGCATGCAGGGCGATCATCACGTCCAGCTCGCTCGGCGCCACGCTGCGCACGTCACCGCACTTGAACACCAGGCCAGGGTGTTCAAGCCTGGCGGCGGCGGTGTTGCACAGGGTGACCATGTCTTCACGCAGCTCGACACCGGTCACCTCGCCTTCGGCCTTCAAGGTGTTGCGCAGGTAATCGTGGATGGCGAAGGTCAGGTAGCCCTTGCCCGATCCGAAGTCCGCCACTCGCACCGGCTTGTCCAGCGCCAGGGGTGACGACGTCAGCGCATGGCTGAACACTTCGATGAACTTGTTGATCTGCTTCCACTTGCGCGACATCGCCGGGATCAGTTCATGTTGTTTGTTGGTCACACCCAGGTCGGCGAGAAACGGCCGGCTCAGGTCAAGAAAACGGTTTTTCTCACGGTTGTGCTCGGCCGATGGCACTTCGCGCAATTGCTGAGGTTGGCTCTTGAACAGCGATGACTTGCCCTTTTTGCTGTATTCGAGCTGGGCTTCGTCGGTCAGCGACAACAAATGCGCATTTTTGAACGACGCCGGCAGCAGCCCGGCAATGTTCGCCACACCGTCGACCAACGGCAGGTTCTTGGTGATATCGCGGGTCTTGTAGCGGTAGACAAAAGACAGGCAAGGCTGCGCCTTGACCGTCACCGGCTTGATGATGATCCGCTGCAGGTCCGTTTCATCGCCCACGTACTTGGCCAGCACCAGTTTGATGAACGCGTTGTGCTCGAGGCTGGATTGCAGCAAATCGATGAACTGGGCGTGATGATCCGGCGCGAGGCTGGCGGGAGTGGCGGTGACGGACATGGAAAAACGGCCTCGGCAATACGAATCTGGGGATGCCGGGTATTTTAGGGGGGACGAGGGTTTTGGGCACGGAGTAATTTTACACCAGGTCCCGTTCCCGCCGATCGGGACCTGAATCCAACCTTCGCTACCTCATGGCTCCACCAGTCGAAGTTTGCGATTGGTCGGCGAGTTGATGACGAACTTGACGATCAACCCTACCGGCACTGCCCACGTCAGACCGTTGGCCGGATCAGTGACCACGGCGACAGTTTCGGAACTTGCAGACAGATCCAGACGTCGGCGATCGTTGCTGGACTTGAGTAATCCGTACGCGTGGCTGACCAGCCGCTCCGCCTGGTGCATCGGCATATCCAGACTCTGCAAATGCCTCACCGCACGGCAGAACAGCACTTGATCATCAATCACACCCTCGCCTTCATGACGGGCCAGAAACGCCTGCGCTATGGTCAACAGCTCCTCATTCAAATGGGCCTGTTCATCAACCTCCTTCATGCTCAAGACTCCTGTTGCGCTTGCGCCGCCGGAGCAATCTCGGCGACAGGCCGCGCGGCGCGACGCAAGTCAGGTCCGGCGCACGGCAGGTGCACGGCCGGATTGGGCATGCCACTGGGGGAAAGCTCATGGGTCATTTCGAACTCGGCCCGCACCGACCAGCCACAGGCCTCCGACGTACATTGCAGGTACGCCACCCGCAGGAAAATATGCCGTCCTTCGCTGGTACGTATGCGCATCCGGCTCAAGCAGTGTGGGCACACCATCTTGTAAGTACTCATACATGCTTCCTTTGGGCCATCCGGTGGTAATCGAATTGATCAAACGCAATACTGTTTGAAACACAATTCGTGAATGACAGGTGCTGCAAATAACGCCCTCCGGACAAAAGGAAGTGCAACGGGTGGACACGTAATAGATACGAGCCAAGCTCGTAGGAAATCACCCTGATACCATTAGGAAGTTTCGACATCGTATTCTTCTGATTCATAGTTGATGATTGATTACTTACAAGAAAAAAAGTACTCATTACGCATACGTTAAGCACTCAAAAAGCATATGTCAAAAGGAAGAGGCTCAAATTGCGTAGCAAAAAATCACAAGCTGTCCTGGCCCGTCTGAAGCAAATTACGGGCACAAAAACTGACGCTTCCCTGTCTTCTGAGCTACAGATCAGCCCGCAGACACTCAGTAGCTGGAAAGGCCGCGACAGCACGCCATACTCATTATGCGTAGATATTGCACAGACTCGCGGCATCTCCCTTGACTGGTTGCTGCTGGGCGAGGGGCCGATGCTGCGGCAAACGCATCTCAACGCCCCTGCAAATGTTGCGGAAACTGCAACAACGCAGGAAAGCACCATCCTTTCGCTGTGGCGATTGCTTGATGAGGATGACCGCTGCGCAATACAAAGCGCATTGGAGGAAAAGCGACGCCTGCGAGATCTTGAAACACAACTTTCGGAGATGGCCGCCATACTTGCAACACTTGGACACTCGAACAAAACCTGACTTGAAGTCCGACGTTTCAATGCTTGAAGGCATGCCACAAAACAATAATGTTGCCACTACTGCGAACAATCATTACGCATGAAAAAACACTCACCACTGCATGCCAAGGGCTCACCGGCAGGAATGCCAGCAATACATCGACGCCGGCAAGGTAAAACACTGCGCCACACAAGCTGATCAATATCCTGTCGCACCAGTTGTAACGTTGTTCGTCGCGCCGGTAACACGCCAGCCTGAACGCACTGATCAGGTGAGCCACCCCCGTCACCCACACCAGAACTGCCATCTCAAAGGTCATTGCCCTCGCCCTCGGAGATGACGAAGGATGTCACCGAGGCCGGCGCCATCGATCCACTGCATGAGCTTGATGCTGATGGGAATGACCAGCAACGCGCACAGAAAAGCCGTCACACCTGCGGTCAGAAAAGGCGCCAGTGGCTGGGCGACCGGAGCAAACAGGTAACCGACACCCGCCGACAACAACCAGGAACCGATGCGCTGCCAAGCCTTGAAGTTGGCGCGAGTGGTCGTGACCAGCCACGCACCAAGCGTCGCGCCGAACAGGGCTTCTCCATCGATAACCGGCAACGTCGCAATACCCAACCCCACCATGAGCCCGCTGATACTGTTGTAGGTCGAATCAGTCAGGCTCATGGGTATCTCGCGACTGCGATGGATCAACAGTGATGACCCCCGACTCCAGCGCCTTGAACACGGCAGCGTTGCGAGATCTGACGGCGAACTTGCGGCGGATATTGGAGAAGTGGAAGTTGATGGTGGATTCCGAGCAACTCTGAATCCTGGCGATCTCCCAGGACGTTTTGCCTTTGAGGCACCACTCCAGGGCTTGTGTCTCTTTCGTTGTCAGTTGCACCGGCTGAGCGAACATTGCGCTACCGGGGGCATCCTCCACCAAGGTATCCAGCGATTGTTGCGTATTCATAAGAGCTCCCTCTACATAGAACGCCCATCGCAGGGCGTGCATCATGTGAGAGATGTTGAAGACAAGCTCCGCGGCGAACAACGTTCCGGAACTGTGTCGCGGCGCATTACAAAAGCAGATGAAGCCCTGGCTTAACCCAGCACCACCAGACGATTCGGCAGTTCATTGCGCACATGGGTCACCGGCACATGCACCTTGAGCAACTCTCCACAGGCCTCGACACAACTGACAAAGCCCTGCAGCGTCTGCCCCTGTTTAACCTGCTGGGTGAACGTCGCGACGATCGCGTCCCAGCTCTTGTTATCCAGCCGGCTGGAAATCCCTTCATCCACCAGGATCTCCACATAACGCTCAGCCTCGGAAACGAAAATCAGCACGCCGGTGCTGCCCTCGGTGTGGTGCAGGTTCTGCTCCAGGAACTGCCGGCGCGCCAGGTTCGAGGCGCGCCAGTGGCGCACCGAGCGCGGGATCAGATGGGTGGTGACTTTCGGCAGGCGGAACACCAGACACAGCACGATGAAGATGGCCCATTGCACCAGCAGCAGGCTGTGCAGGGTCAGCCAACCGGTGAAGTAATGCACGATGCCCGGTACCAGCAGCGCCAGCAGGCTGGCCCACAGCAACGGGATATATGCATAGTCGTCGGCGCGGGCCGCGAGTACGGTCACCAGTTCCGCGTCGGTCTCGCGCTCGACTCGGGCAATGGCCTCGGCCACCTTGCGTTGTTCGTGTTCAGTCAGTAATGCCATGTCGTGAAGTGCCTGCTCGTTTTTATTATCACCAGCCGCCGGACGAACCGCCCCCGCCGAAACT
>NZ_JAHBDI010000042.1:0-29249 GCF_019956275.1 Pseudomonas sp. GL-RE-26 | reverse complement strand
CAGCAAGAAGTGGACGATGCCGATCCGGGACTGGAAAGCGGCCTTGAATCGCTTCAGTATCCAGTTCGAAGATCGTCTGTTAACGGTTTAATAAAAATCCCGTTTACACAAAATCTAGGACACCCTCCTGGATTTTCCAGCGGCCCTTTTCTTTGCCTGCAATAAAGTTAGAACATCACCTCCCCAACCCACTAATCCGCCACGGACACACCGCCGCCCTAACCCCACTCGGCCCAACAACCTCCGGTGTCTGCCCAAGCCGCCTCGCACTCAACACACTCCCCACCCGCTCAATCAGCTGATCAAACCCCAACGTCGCATCCTCCTGATGCAGTTTGCGCAGTTGTTCGACCAGGGCATAAGTGAAGGCACCGTAGTGGTTGGAGCCCACCTCATACTCGTTGGCTTTTTCGTTCTCCCGCGCGGCGTAGAGCATCAGGGGCATGTACGGCCCATGGTGACCATAGAGTTTGCCCTGACGCAGCAGTTGGGCTTTTTTCTCGGGGCGCAGGCCCGTGGCGGCGCCTTGGGTGGTGCGGGTGCGGGTGAGGCCGCGGGTTTTGTTGTCTTGTTCGCTGAAGTCGCGGCGGTCGGCGTCGACGGCGTAGACGCGGCGGTCCCAGTCGCCGGCGTAGGGGTCCCAGCGCAGCATGCGGTGGCGGATGTCGCTGGGTGGGGTGATGCCGCGCACGCGGCCGTTGCCGCGGGTCATGCCGCCGGCGTAGCAGCAGTCGAACATGACGGTGAGTTTGGCGCCGTGACCGTCCGGGTCGAATGGCAGGTGGCTGTAGAACTGGCGGAACAGTTTGTCGGTGAAGTGGGTGCTGTCGTCGTCCCAGTCGAAGTCGTGGAGTACCAGGGTTTCGTCCATGCAATCGGCTTCGCCGCTGCTGCTGTAGACCGGTAACTGGGTGCCGTGGCCGGAGTAGAACAACACGCGCTCGTCCCCGGCACGGGCGCCTTCCACCAGCCATTCGAGGCGCTCGACGAAGTTGGCCCGGGTCGCTCGGGCGTCGTGCAGCAAACGGATGTCGCCGGCGTCGTAGCCGCTTTCCTGGAGCATGCGGCTGATCAGGTAGGTGTCGTTGATGCAGCCGTCGAGGCGTGCGCTCGGGTCGGGGTAATCGTTGATGCCGACCACCAGGGCGCGGCGTTTGCGTTGGCCGCTGCGGGACAGGAACGCAGGCACTTCCAGTGCCCGTGCCGCCACCACGTCGCGGGCCAGTTGCGGCCACAGACCGGTCTGGCTGGTGGGTGACGACAAGTAGGCCTGGGCGGCGTGATTGAGGTCGAGCAGGTCATCGCGCAGCGGCAGGCTGAATTCGGTTTGCAGGTCGACCCGCGCGGAGTCCGGCGAGGTGATCGGCCGGGTCAGCAAGCCGTCGTTGGGGTTGTGCAGGTGGAACCAACGGCGGATGCCTCGACCGTTTTCGCTCAGGCGCAGGACCCGCCCGCCCCACACTTCGCGCATCACCAGTGGCAGCGCGATCGGTGAGCCGAAGCTGACGAACACTCGGCCATCGATGCGTTTGAGCGCCGCCCCCTTTTTCGCCACTGAACGGCGCAGGGCGTCGTAGCCGATCAGGCTGCCCAGGCCTTGGGCGAAGATGATTTGTGGGTTGAATGCCTCGATCTTTGCCAGCAGATGTTGAGTCAACTCCGTGCGTAACTCGGCGTCTTCGATCCATTGCACGAGGGCGCCCACCGTGGTGCGCAACATCTGGTTGACCGGCAGGCCCCAACTGCCGAAGTTCTCGTCGGCCTTGCCCCTGGCATCGGCCCTCAGCATCGCCAGGCCTCGGGTGATCTGGGCGAAGTCCGGTCCTTCCTTGAGCTGGTCATCGAAAGTCAGAAAGTCGATGTCCTGGTCATCGATGGGGCGACCGTTCTGTGCCAGTTGAGTGCGGATCAATGTGCGCCATTGCTCCTGCCAGTTCGCGTCGATGCCGCCCTGCCCGCCTGCTGCCCGGCTGAATCCAACACCGGGCAGGCACAGGACACGCAGCCGTGTTGGCGCGACCTCCGCTCCCGGCTCGACCAAGGCTTTGCTGGCCGGCGCCGCAATCGGAGGAACCGTTTGCCCTTGGGCGGTGACCATCAGATCCTGCAGGCGCCGCAGTTTCGCCTCCAGGCTGTCCGCACTGGGCGCGGCAGGCGTGAGTGCCGCCTGCCCCGGATCAGCCAAGGCACGGCTGCGGTTGCCGAGAAAACCGCTGACCCATTGGGCGCTGCTCTTCCAGATCTGCTCTGGATCGAGTCCGTCGAGGTAACCGGTGGCGCTGTCCACCACCTGTCGACTTTGGGTCGCCAGTTCGGACTCGATCAAGGGCAACCCGGCGCGACTCGGCACCACGGTGGCTGCCAATGTCGGCGCAGCCGTAACGCTCGGCGCGGCACGCCAGATGGCTGCATTGCCGAAGTGCTGCGCGGCGACCACCCGTGGGCCGAGGGCACTGCGGGGCAATTTGAAATGATCGCAAAGAAAGGCCAGCAAACTGGTGTGATCGTAGTGCTGCGCCTGGACATCGCCCGTCCAGGGGATCAAGCCCGGCTTGAGCCACGGCGAAGCCAGGATCGCCGGTACACGCACGCCGAGGCGGGTGAAGGGATTTTTCCAGGGGACATCGACCGTTGAACCGGTCGCCACGCAAGTCGGCGGCACCACGTGGTCATGGAAGCCGCCATGTTCGTCGTACAGCAGCACGAACAGGGTTTTGCTCCAGACAGCGGTATTGGCCGACAAGGCATTGAACACCTCACCGACAAATTGATCGCCAAAGCGCAAATCTTCAGGTGGATGATGGGACACGTTTGGCCCGAGTTTTCCGTTGAGCAGGCCATAGCTCGGCTCGATCCAGGACAGTTCGGGGAGTTTGTTGCCGGCGACGTCCGACTTGAAATCCTCGATGCTCAGGTGCTGCAAACCACCCTTGACCAGCGCCGCCAGCGGCACGGCGCCATCGGAATAAATGCGCGCGTCGTGGCCATTGTTGCGCAGCAGCGAAAAAATACTCTCGCCACCGAACTGTGCGATCAGGCTTTTGATGCCTGCCAGTACCGTGCCGGTGGAGGGCATCAGCAGATGACCATTGCAACTGCCGAGCATGGCAAAAAAACGGTTCGGCCAGGTCGGGCCTGGCACCGAAGAAAACCAGCGGTCACACACGGTGAAGTTACGCGCCAATCCGTGGATGGCCGGCAGCGTATCCTTCGCTGGCGTAGCGCCGAACGGGATGTAGTTCATCGCCCGTTGGGCCATGGATTGCGACCAGGTTTTGTACACTTTCAGGTCGGTGCGGGCCTTGTCGTAGGCGTCCTGGGCAAAACCGTTGAGCGTGGGGTTGGCCGGGCTGGTCTTGAAGGAGACGCCCAGTTGTTTCTCCACGTTGACGAACTCGTGGCCAAGGTCAAAACCCTCGCTGTTGCCCGGCGGCAGCGCCGGAGGCAGAGGGGGCGGCGGCGCCCACAGGCTGTAGTTCTCCGGGAACTCCGAGGCCTGGGTGATCACCGTCGAATTGCCATTGGCCAGCTTCAGCGGGTTGGTGCTGGGCGCCTTGCGGTTGATACCGTCACACGCGGGATTGATGCTTGTGTAATCCCCCAGCAAATGGTCGAACGAACGGTTTTCCATCATCAGCACGACAACGTGCTCAATCCCTGCGGGCCAGTTGTTCGGCATGGTTCGCTCCTTGATGTGAAGTCTCTATTTCGATCTCGTGGGTTTCACGGCAATCGGTTCCCTTCATCTTCCCGCTCCCTGTAATCCACCTGATAGTTCGCCACATAACTATCCACAGCCGTCCCAATCGTTGGAAAGAACGCCGTCTCCCCCAAGCGCGCAAACAAGCCGAACCGCTTGAGCTTGTCCTTGACCGGGTCCTTCATCTCGGCAATGCACAACTCGATACCCGCCGCGTGCAGGGTATCGTCCAGTTCGGCCAGCATGTCGGCGGAGGTCACGTCGACGCTGGTGACCGGTTCTGCGGCGACCACCAGCCAGCGCACGGGCGTGGGCGATGCCGCCACGGCGTCCAGCACGCGGTCGCTGAACAGCTCGGCGTTGGCGAAGAACAAGGGTGCATCCCAGCGAAACAGGACCAGGCCGGGGATCAGGCTCGCGTCGGGGTAGCGTTTGATGTCGTGGTAGCCCTTGACCCCGTCGGCGCGGCCCAATACCGCGGAGTACGGGCGCCACGCATCCCAGAGGAATTCAACGATCGCAATCACGATGGCCAGGCCGATGCCCTCGATCGCGCCGAACACGGCCACGCCGACCGTGCAGACGATCGATAGCCAGCATTCCCAGCGCTGGATGCGATAGATCCGCCGCAGGTCGGCGATCTCGATCAGGCCAATGGCCGAGGCGATCACGACCGCCGCCAGGGCGCTGGACGGTAGATGTTGCAGCAGGTTCGGTGCCACCAGCAGCAGCAAGGCAACCGCCAGTGCGCCGACGACGCCGGTCAGTTGGGTTTTGGCGCCGGCGGCCTCGGCCACGGGCGTGCGTGACGAGCTGCTGCTGATCGGGAAGCCTTGGAAAAAACCGGCCGCCAGGTTGGCGATGCCGAGGCCCACCATTTCCTGGTTCGGGTTGACATACGTACGGGTCCGCGCCGCATAGACACGGGAGAGCACACTGGTGTCGGCGAACGAGACGAGTGCGACGGCGCAACCGCCGATCAACACCGGGACGATGTCGGCGCTGGTGATCCAGGGGATGGCGAAACCGGGCAAGCCTTGGGGGAGCGAACCGAGGACCTTCACGCCGGCGCGTGTCGCAAGGTCGAGCACTCCCACCGCGACCGTCGCGCCAACCACGGCGATCAGGATGCCCGGCAACCGCGGCCATCTTTTGAGCAGCAGGATCGCCGCCAGGGTGAGCCCGCCCACCGTGAAGGTGGTCCAGTTGACTTTTCCCTCCATCACCGCCGAGGCGATGGCCCATATGTTTCTCAATGGGCCGTCGGATTCGATCGAAAAGCCGAACAGCTTGGGCAACTGGCTGATCAATACGGTCAGTGCGATGCCGTTCATGTAGCCGTAGCGGATCGGTTTGGACAGAAGCTCGGTGATAAAACCCAGGCGCGCCATACCGGCCAGGATACACACCGCTCCCGAGACGATCGCCATCATCCCCGCCAGGGCGACGGCACGCTGCGGGTCGCCGCCGGAGAGTGGAATGATCACGGCAAGGATGACCGCCACCAGGGAAGAATCCGGCCCCATCACCAGAATGCGGCTGGGGCCGAACAAGGCATAGAACAGCAGCGGAACGATGGTCGCGTAGAGGCCATAAATGCCGGGCACACCCGATGCCACCGCATAGGCGATACCGACGGGCACCAGCATCGTGGTCAGCACCAGGCCGGCCACGAGGTCGTAACGCAACCATGCCCATTGGTATTCGCGCAGCATGCCCAGCCCCGGTAGCCAACGGCGCCAACCGGTCTGTTCATCCCGGCGGGCTATCCGGCCCGGCTCCGGGATAGGGGGCGAAGCATCTGAATGGCTCATAAACGCCCTCCTTGATGGACCATGCCGACGGGGCGATATCAAAGTGATCAGTGTAGCTATTGCTTCGAATGCGCCATCACTGGAAGCTGTTCATCTAAAGGATTTGGAAGCCGACATGAAATTCGACCTCGCCTATTGCCTCAGCCTCAACGACAAGTTGTCGATCTACGACGTGCGGGATCTGAATTTCGACGAGACGATGGATTTCGACTCCGCCAGGGAACACTTCCAGTGCCCCAACGATGCCTGTCGCCTGGCGTTCGATGCCACCAATGAGCTGGGCACGTTCAACGCCAAGAATGTGAACTATGTGCGCACGCCGCACTTCAAGAACCTGCCGAGTACGCGGCATGTCGAGGGGTGTCCTTATGTCAGCTTGAAGACGCCGGCGTCGGGTGTGGACGAGGCGGAAACGGATGACAGCCGCGAGGAAAATTTCCCGTCGGAATTGTTACTGACTCGGCGTGAGTATGTGCGTAAGCCGTCCAGCCCGGTGGTGATTGCCGATGAGGTTCGGGATGAGCCATTGGCGCGTAAGGCGGCTAGCAATATCGAACAACCGAGTAGGGAATCGGCCCCGGACAAGACCAGCGTCTTCGCCCATCCGGTGGAGTGTTTCGTGTCGAATTTCGACGACAAGGACTTGCTCAAGCGCGTGCCGCTGAAGATTGGCGAGCACACCGCGCCTTACGGATCGTTTTTCAAGAAGATCGAGTACCTGCAAGACAACAAGGGGCTGATTTACTGGGGCAAGGTCAAGGTGATCAAGGACTACACCCAGAGCTTTCGCATCGACTTCGAGAAGAAGGTCTGGTTCGAGAAGAAGCCTTACTCGGTCAATGTCTACCTGAGCAAAAAACTCATCGACAGCTACCGCAAGCGCAAGGCGTTCCTGGAGGAGATCAAGCACGCCATCGAGAGCGGGCGGGAGTTGTACTGCTTCTTTTATGGCGTGACGCCCGAACTGAAGCAGGTGCCGAGCAAGAAAAAACCCGAGCAGACGTTCGGGGTGTTCAGCGCCAACATTGAAAATCTGGATCACTTTATTGTGCGGGAAGCGCCGGGGTTGGCGGGCAAGTAATACGAAACGCAGCGTTGGTTCATTGCGCGTCGAGTTGCCTTTGCAATGCCCAGGTTTCCCGTTTCACCTCCATACGTCGATCCAGTGCAGTCTGGACGCCTGATTCGTCGAGGCCGCAGTATCGACGTAACCAGTGGGCCATCATTTCCGAGTCCGGGAAGTAATAATCTTTATGGCCTTTGCTGTTTCTTGGGCAGTCATTCATATCGCCATCAAAGCGGCATGCCGAGAACTCGTCCGGGGGTAAAGAGCCCCGTTCAGCGGCACATCCTGAAAAATCCAGGCGATTTCATCAATGTGTTTTTGCGCGCTGCGATGGCTGCGTCGGTACAGGCGGAACTGGCTGCTGCTTTCCTGAAAGCGCTCCATCATCGGCTCGTCATCGACCCACTGAAGGATATCGAACTGCCCTGCATGGCGTATCAGGCCGTTAATCCAGCGATCAGCAAAACGTTGAACAACCCCCTCGGCGTCGGCCTTTTTTGCATCGGCGAAGATCATGCAGTAACGAGTCGGGATGTGAATGGCGAACAGCACATGTTTGCGTTGAACAGTGACGGCGTGGACCAGCCACTGTTCGGCGGACTCATCAGGCTCATTGTCTTCAATGACGGGCGATGGTGGACTTTCCACACTGGTGATTTTCTTGCCCTTGTGCACACGACTGAAGAATTTGCTGGCCGCTTCGGTACAGTTGAAAATCAGCATCCCTGGTTCTCTGGTAAAGGTTGGTCAGTCCTGCGGGACGATCTCGTCGACCCATTCGAGTTCATAGGGACGACGGACAACCCCTTTTATGTAGCTCAGGGCATCTTCACTGAGCACTGATAGTTCTGCCTCAGTCAGCAAGTCATGCATAACCATTAGACTCAAGCCGTGGAGCGCACTGGAGCGGGATTGGCTGTTATCGTCGAACACCTGCGCCATATCCCTGTTTCGATCATGGATCAGGCCGTAAAGCATGCCATAGCGAGCATGAGCTGATAATGCACCATGTTGCGCAATAGCCTTGGCATCGGCGAGCACACCTTGGCAGAAACGGTCGAGCGCAATCTTGCGCAGTTCCTTGAACTTCTTCCAGTCGCTTTCGAGGATCGGCATGAGATTCTCCTGCATGAAAACCTGAACAGTGCGCCCCTATTCTTACGAAAAAAACTGCCTTTACCAACCCTCAAATCAAGTTGTGATTCCCTGGCGACTTCGACAGTTTCCCCACGCACCGGGACAGTCACCGTTCGTCTGGCTGAAAAGAAAAATCAAAAAATGCGTTTGATCCGGGCTCAAAACAACTGTACAAAAACACAGTATATTTTGACCAACACTCTCGAGCCCGGAGAACACCATGGCCTCTCAAGCGATGAAAATCACCCTGGAACGTATCGCCCTCTTCCAATTCACCCCGGCCCACTGCGCCCAGGCCCGAGCGATGCTGGGCTGGAGTGTGCAAGAGCTGTCGCGGGAATCCCGGGTCTCGGTGGATGCCATTCAACGCTTCGAGGCCCGCCAGGAGGTGCTGGATGTCACTCGCCTGGCGCTGGCCTATCGGTTCGAATCGGAAGGGTTGGTGTTCTTCCCGGGGTTTGCGCCGGGTCGAGGGATGAATGTGAAGGGGTCGACGCCGAATCCGGTTGGTCGGGCGGATTTTGCGATGGTGGAGTGAGGATCAACAGATGAACGAAATCGACGATGGCGAAAACTGCGTTTATCAGGCACTGGGCATTCCCGATGCTGGTGATATGCGAGCCAAATCTGAATGCGTTATGAAGATCGGCCTTCTGCTGGAAAGCGGTCGATTGAGTAAGACTGATGCTGCGCAGAAGCTCGGATTGTCTGCCGAAGAACTAAACGAAATACTGCGAGGGAAGTTTCGCGACCTGAGCGTGGAAAAGATCTCGGGGTTCCTTGAGCAGTTAAAGAACTAGCGTGGCTAACTGATTTAGTTGAGCTCCCAAGCCGGTCCGCAGACCGGCCGAGACCACAACTTTACGCGTTCTGCACCACCACCCGATCACTCTCCCCTTCCACCGCCAGCCACCACGCCCCACCACGCCGAGGATGCATCAAGTTGAACGCTTCTCCCATCTGCGGTGTGGTGATCGACACGTTGCGTTCCCAGGCCAGGGCCAGGATGCGATCGAAGGGTTCGTACCAGGCGTGCATCGACAGGTCGAAGGTGCCGTTGTGGATCGGCAGTAGCCAGCGGCCCTTGAGGTCGAGGTGGGCTTGCAGGGTTTGTTCGGGTTGCATGTGCACGTGCGGCCAGTCGACGTTGTAGGCACCGGTTTCCATCAGGGTCAGGTCGAATGGGCCGTACTGTTCGCCGATGCGTTTGAAGCCGTCGAAGTAGCCGCTGTCACCGCTGAAGAAAATGCGTGTGTCGCCGTCGATCATCACCCACGAGGCCCAGAGGGTGCTGTTGCTGTCGAACAGGCCACGGCCGGAAAAGTGCTGCGACGGGGTGGCGATGAACTGGATGCCATCGACTTCCGTGCCTTGCCACCAATCCAGTTGGCGGACTTTGCTGGCGTCGATGCCCCACTTGATCAGGGTGTCGCCTACGCCCAATGGGGTAAGGAAGTGTTTGGTCTTGTCCGCGAGCTTCAGCACAGCCTGGTAATCCAGGTGGTCGTAGTGGTCGTGGGACAGGATCACCGCTTCGATCGGTGGCAATTGTTCCAGGCTGATCGGTGGCTGGTGGAATCGCTTGGGGCCGGCCCATTGCACGGGCGAGGCACGCTCGGCGAAGACCGGGTCGGTGATCCAGAATTTGTCGCGCAGCTTGAGCAACACTGTGGAGTGGCCCAGGCGATAGACACTGTGGTTCGGCGCAGCGATCAGCGCGGCTTGAGTCAGGGCTTGCACCGGGACGGGTGCACTTGGGCGG
Source organism: Pseudomonas sp. GL-RE-26 (assembly GCF_019956275.1). Taxonomy (NCBI): domain Bacteria; kingdom Pseudomonadati; phylum Pseudomonadota; class Gammaproteobacteria; order Pseudomonadales; family Pseudomonadaceae; genus Pseudomonas; species Pseudomonas sp. GL-RE-26. The sequence continues at coordinate 19,770 of NZ_JAHBDI010000042.1, read as the reverse complement.
GTGTTTTGCGGTTTGTGGAACAGCGCGTTCCACAGGATGCCCATGGTTTTGCCAAAGCTTAAACGTTGAACCGGTGTGAAGTTTTGATACTGCCCTTGAGCCTGTCGGGACGCTTCAGGTGTGGAGGCGTTGTCCGCCGGGGAGTTTGAATTGGCCATAACTGAATGACTCCAGAAAAACCGCGCATGACGCGATTTTCCGCTTTGGGACGATAAATGGCCAAGGCACGCACGCATCAGCCGGACTTTCTATTTTTGCTGGGCAGGATTAACAAAACATTACACTGCACAGTGTAGTTTCTAGGTTGCATCAAAGTCGATGACAAGTAAACTGCTGAGTGTAATTCCCCCTTCTCCCTGCCGAAGCGTACTTATGACAGCTCCACAGCGCCTCACCGACCGAAAACGCCAAGCGATCATTCAAGCCGCGATCAACGAATTCCGTGACAACGGTTTCGAGATCACCAGCATGGACAAGATTGCTGCCACTGCCGGGGTGTCGAAGCGCACGGTGTACAACCACTTTCCCAGCAAAGAAGAGTTGTTCGCCGAGATCCTCAATCAGTTATGGATCCGGGTGACGGCAGAACAGGAAACGGCCTACCGTCCCGACCTGCCATTGCGCGAGCAATTGCGCGGATTGCTCATGGCCAAGCTGCAAATGTTGGGCGATGACAATTTTCTCGACCTGGCGCGGGTGGCGATAGCGGCGACGATTCATTCCCCGGAGCGGGCGCAGGATATGGTGGCGCGAATGGGCGAACGCGAAGAAGGGCTGACGGTTTGGATTCGTGCCGCTCAGGCCGATGGTCGGTTGAAAGCCATTGCCCCTGATTTTGCCGCACAACAGGTGCAGGGGCTGCTCAAGTCGTTTGCCTTCTGGCCGCAGATTTCCATGGGCAAGCCTGGCTTGTCACCGGAAGAACAACACCAGGTGGCCGAGTCCGCGCTGGACATGTTTCTGGCCTGCTATCAGTTGCAATAAATGACCAGTTCGACGGTGGTGGCGACGGATTGATGGCTCTGATTTGAATGTGCGATGTGTTTCAGAATGAAACCGGCGCTGAGGCTATAGTGAGCTTCAGTCCCAGCGCCAGACAGAGAGCATCATGACCACCAGCCACGAAACCGCCCCCCACGTCGATCACCTGCGTTTCCATCGCCCTCATGCCCACCTGGCACCGACCTTTGGCAATGACAAGTTTGCCCTGCGCGCCGAAGCCTTTGCGCGGTTCTTCGGCACACCGACTTTTCTCGGTGCACAAACGCTGATCGTGGTCGCCTGGGTATGCCTCAACGTGTCCGGTTTCACCCACTTCGATGTGTACCCGTTCATCCTGCTCAACCTGGCCTTCAGCCTGCAATCGGCCTATGCCGCGCCATTGATTCTGTTGGCCCAGACGCGTCAGGCCGCACGGGACAAAGCCCAATCCGATGCCGATGCGCAGCACCGCGAAGCGCTGGCGACCGCCAACAGTGAGCGACAGGCACAAGCCGCGAAAAACACCGCGCAACTGCTGGAGTTGCTTGAGCAGAACACCCGGCTCACGGAGATGACCAAGGCCCTCACCGAGCGCATCGAAAACCTGACCACGGAAATGCACCAGCACTTCGTGCGCAAGGATGAGCCCAAGACCTGAACAGTTTCACGGCAGTTTCAGCGCCCGCCCCAACTCATCGAACAAGGTGACCACCGAGCGCAAGGCGCGGCAGTCGGGACGGGTCAGCAGCCACAGCGCGGTGTCGTATCCATGCAACGGTTCGCTCAGCGGCTGTAATCCGTCGCCGATCAAAAAGTCCGGCAACGCCGCTACACCCAGCCCCGCCCTGACCAACTCGGTCACCGACAGCATGCTGTTGCAGCGATAGCCCGGCGTTACGCCCGGCAAGGCTTGGCGACGCCAGGTAACGGTCGGGTGATCAGGCAGGAAGTCATCCGGGGCGATCCAGGTCAATAAGGCCAGGTCAGTGCTATTGACCGATTGCAGGTATCGCTCGCTGGCGCACACGCGGTAGGAAATATCCGCCAGCCGCCGTCCCACCAGATGCTCCGGTGGCGTGCGGGTCAGGCGCAGGGCGATATCGGCATCTCGACGGCTGAGGTTGGCAAAATCATTGGATGTGCTGAGTTCGAGGGTCAGCGCAGGATAGTTCGGCATGAACTGCGCCAGCGCCGGCAACAGCAAACCTTGCAGGACCGAATCGGTACAGGTCAGGCGCACGACGCCGCTGATCACTTCACCGCCCTGCTCCACACCGATGCGCGCCGCCTCCAGCGCCTGCTCAGCGCGCTCGGCCTGTTCCGCCAGGGACTGCGCCAGGGTGGTGGGCAGGTAACCGGCGCGGCTTTTTTCGAACAGTTGCTGACCCAGCGCAGCCTCCAGCCGGCGCACCGCTCGAAACACCGTCGAGACATCCACCTTCAGCAGTTGCGCAGCCCGGGCCAGAGAGCCGCCGCGCACCAGCGCGAGGATCAGGGCCAGGTCGGGGTAGTCCAGTCGATAGTGCGTTGCTGCATTGATCACTTGGGAAAACGCCAATATTGAGTGCGTGAACGCCAATCTATAGTGGGCACCAGCAATCAACAAGTGCAGAGGCCCCACATGGAAACCCGCCCGATTCGCATCGCCCTGATCGGCGACTACGACCCGCAAGTCACCGCCCACCAGGCCATTCCCGTCGCCCTCGAACAGGCCGCTGAACACAGTGGCCTGAGCGTGCAATGGCAATGGCTGGCCACCGATGAAATCCACGCCGAGACACCGTTGCACACATTCGACGGTTTCTGGTGTGTGCCGGCCAGCCCTTACCGGAGCATGGACGGTGCATTGCTGGCGATTCGCTTTGCTCGCGAACAGCGGCGACCTTTCCTCGGCACCTGCGGTGGTTTTCAACACGCGGTGCTGGAATATGCGCGCAACGTGCTGGGCTGGTCGGATGCCGAACACGGCGAGACAAATCCCGATGCAGCACGGGCACTGCTGACGCCGCTGTCGTGCGCGCTGGTGGAAGCGGTCGATACGATTCATTTGCTTGAGGGTTCGATGCTCGCCCAGGCGTACGAAAACACCGAGATTCGGGAAGGCTATCGCTGTCGTTATGGTGTGAACCCGCAATTCGAGGGGGAGCTGCTCAAGCGCGAACTTCACGCCGTCGGCCACGATTCGGAACACGGACTGCGCGCGGTCGAACTCAGCGGTCATCCGTTTTTTGTCGCGACCTTGTTCCAGCCCGAGCGGGCTGCGCTCAAAGGCGTCTTGCCGCCGTTGGTTGGCGCCTTTGTCGAAGCCTGTGCGGGGCACTCGTCATGATCGCCGATACACCAGCTGCGCCTTATTACGCAGTGATCTTCACCTCACTGCGCACCGAGGGTGACCAGGGTTACGCCGAAGCGGCCGCACGGATGCTGGAACTGGCCCGTGAACAGCCGGGGTTTCTCGGCGTGGAATCGGCTCGGGGCGAGGATGGGCTTGGGATTACGGTGTCGTACTGGGCCAGTGAAGCGGCGATTCTGGCGTGGAAGCTTCATCCTGAGCACAGTGCGATTCGCGAGCGTGGGCGCTCGACCTGGTATGCGCGGTGTCATACGCGGGTGTGCCGGGTTGAGCGGGCTTACGGGTTCAGTCTGTAAATGATGGGGTGTTATTTAGGCCGTCTTCGCGGGCAAGCCCGCGAAGAGGCCAGAACAGTCAGTGCAAAAACTCAGCCCCGAACCAAACTGCGAACCGCCGAAATCTCCGGCACTTCACGCCGGTTCATGTACACCCGCAAAGGCTCGGTGATGTTGATCCGGTCATCGATGTTCTGGTCCAGCAGCAACTGAATCAATTCGCGCTTGAGCATCATGGTCTGCTCGGGCCCCGCGGCCCAGACGAATTCGCTGGTCGGGATGATGCCGTCGTCCGCCACGTCCATGCCAAACGAGTCTTCGCTGAAGCGCACGATGTAGTGCCCGGTCTTGCGGTTGAGGCCGACGAAGCCTTTGAGTTGGTCGGCAGCCTGGCAGATGAGCTGGGAAGTGATGCGCATGGTAAACCCCGCAATGGTGATCATTGGTTTGCACGCAGGGCCCGCGTTTCCCTCTGCCGGGGAAATTGCAGGGCCCCAGCGTACTGCAAACGGGCGCACAAAAACGCTGACGAAAATCAGCTTTAGACAGGTTTATGTCGGTCTGACGATAGCGCCTGCAAAGATGAGTTGTTAAAAGGGACCGCTCACTTATTGCGAAAGGATCTCGACCATGCCCGCAACCTTTACCAAAAGCGCCCTGTTACTGAGCCTGTTGCTCGGCCTCGGTCACGCACAGGCCGCCAGCGAACCCGCCCCCTCGGCACTCGCGACCCGTTTGGGCATTCCGCATCCAGCGGTGATCGCCCACCGTGGCGCGTCGTTTGATGCGCCGGAATCCACCGCCGCCGCCTACAAGACTGCCCGCGACCTGGGCGCCGACTACCTGGAACTGGACCTGCAGCGCAGCAAGGATGGCGTGCTGTTTGCCCTGCACGACAACAATCTGCAACGCACCACCGACGTCGCGACAAAATTCCCCGAGCGCAAGGACAGCCCCGCCAATGCGTTCACCATGGCCGAACTGAAAACCCTGGACGCGGGCAGCTGGTTCAATGCCGCGTACCCGGATCGCGCACGTCAGGCCTTCGCGGGTCTGAAGATTCTGACCCTTGATGAAATCATCGACATCGCCGAGGGCAACAGCCTGCACAAGCCCGGCCTGTATATCGAGACCAAGGAGCCCAAGCAGTTTCCCGGCATCGAACACGACCTCAGGGAAAAACTTCAGGACCGGGGCTGGCTGAGCCCGACCGCTTCGAAACTGGCAAAAAGCGAGCTGGCGGTCGGCCAGGGCAAAGGCAAGGTAGTCCTGCAGACCTTCGAGAAGAGCAGCCTCGAACTGCTGCAAAAGGAGATGCCGAAGGTGCCGAAAATCCTGCTGTTGTGGGTCGGCGAAGGCAGTATCGAGCCCAAGTCCAAGGTGACATTTGCCGAGTCCGGCGAAAAGGATAAAGCCGCTTACTACGCCAGACAGCAACCGAAGGACAAAGCCGAATTCCAGAACTGGGTCGACTACGCCAAGGCCCAGGGCGCCATTGGCACTGGCCCGTCCGCCGCTCTGACCCAGGGTGGCGACCAGAGTTACTCGGATCTGGTGCAACCCTGGATGAACCGGTACACCCACGACCAGGGCCTGCTGGTGCACGTCTACACCATCGACGATGCGGTGGACTACCGGAAAGTCATGGACGCCGGTGTCGACGGCATCTTCACCAATCGTGCCAGTGAGTTGTTGAAGTTCTATAAACGCCCGGCCGCGGCGAGTGTCGATCAAGTGTTGAAGAACAACGGCTATTGAGCCTTGCCTGGCATGACACCGAGGTGCCTGCATCGCGGGCAGGCTCACTCCCTCAGAGGGTTGATGCAGGACATGTCGGGGGTTTTAAGGGTGGATTAAGTTACACAAGGTAACCTGATCTCACTTGAACGAATCACCCAAGGAAAGAAGCCCATGAAGACTCTGACTGCTTTGTTTACCGCTGCAACCCTGACGCTCACCGCCGGCCTGGCCCAAGCCGATGTGCGGGTCGATCAGATCCCGCAACTGGTCAAGGACGGCAAGATCAAGCCACTGGAAGACCTGAACAAGATCGCGCTGGATCTGCACCCGGGTGCAACGATTACCAAGACCGAGCTGGACAACCACTTCAACGGTTACGAGTACGAAATCGAACTGCGTGACGCCAAGAACGTCGAGTGGGATGTGGAAATCGATGCCTCCAACGGCAAGGTCCTGGAAAACAAACAGGACAAGTAATCCCGAAACAGACAAAAGCCGCACGATGGGAACATCGTGCGGCTTTTGCGTTTTCGGGATTCAGGTCCAGATCCTGACCATGGTCTGACTCCAATAGGGCTGATGTTCACCACGTCATCATCACCCCCATGCCCGCACTTGAGATCGACTGTGTACCGACTCGGTAAGCAACCCGGTACGCAGCCATGTGTAGCGTCACAAAAGCGTCACCCCCGCTTGCGATGATGCCGCTCAAGTGAACCTGTAAAACACGTGACAGGCGCCTCCCCTTGCGAGTCCTCATGAACCACAGCATCGATCAAAGCCATCGCGACACGGATCTGTTCGGCCTGCTTTACGGTTTCAGTTTTCGCCCCGGTGAGGCCGGTCGGGAAATCAATTCCGCCGAGGCCTTGCAGTACCTGCAACAGCCGGAGAGCGACGAGCAGTTTCTCTGGCTGCACCTGAACCTCGCCCACGCCGCGTGCGAGCGCTGGATGAAAAGCCATCTGGAATTGCCCGAGGAATTTTTCGAAGCGCTGCACGAAGGCTCGCGCTCGACGCGCATCGAGCATGTCGACTCCGCGCTGCTGGCGGTGGTCAACGACGTGGTGTTCAACCTCAGCAACATTGTCTCCTCGGATGTATCGACCCTGTGGGTGTGCGCCCGCAGCCAATTGATCATCAGCGCACGCCTGCAACCGCTGCACTCGGTGGACAAATTGCGCTCGTCGGTGAAGGCCCGGGAGTGCTTTCGCTCCCCGTTGGAGCTGTTGGTGCACTTGCTGCGCGACCAGGGTGAAGTGCTGACCCAGATCGTGCGCAAGACCAGCCAGAGCGTGGATCAAATCGAAGACCAATTGCTGTCCTCGCGGTTGTCGACCAACCGCGCCGAACTGGGCGCCAATCGCCGGGTGCTGGTGCGATTGCAACGGCTACTGGCGCTGGAACCGGGCTCGTTGCTGCGCCTGCTCAACCGGCCGCCGCAATGGCTGCAAAAGGAAGACGTGAAGGAGCTGCGCAAATCCACCGAGGAGTTTGCGCTGATCATCAACGACCTCACGGCGCTGGGTGAGCGGATCAAGCTGTTGCAGGAAGAGATCGCCGCCAACATCAACGAACAGACTAACCGCACGCTGTTCACCCTGACGGTGGTGACAGTGCTGGCGCTGCCGATCAACATCATCGCCGGTTTCTTCGGCATGAACGTCGGTGGTATTCCGCTGGCCGGTGATCCGGAGGGTTTCTGGATCCTGGTGGCGCTGGTCGCGACCTTTACCGTGATCGCCGGGCGCTGGGCGTTTCGCAAGCAGCAGGATTATTAACGTCTGCTAACCCCTGTGGCGAGGAAGCTAGCGCCCTCGCCACAAAAACGGTACTTAGCAAACCTCGCGAGTCACCAGCATCCGCTCCCGAACCACGTCATACGCCCAGTGGTAGACGTAGGTGTACGGCAGGAAGAACAGCAACACACCGATATCCAGCAGGAACGCTTGCCACAGGCTGACATTCAGCCACCAGGCGATCAGCGGCACGCCGAGGGCGACCAGCCCGCCTTCGAACAACAGCGCATGCACCACGCGGACCCAGGCGTTGTGTGCGATGGCGAGGCGCTTGAGCAGCCGATCGAACATACCGTTGAAGACCACGTTCCAGGCCAGGGCCAGGCCGGCGATGAGGACGGTGACCATGCCCATTTCCATCATCGGTTTCTTCATGATCCAGGCCAGCAACGGGGTACAGATCAAGATGGCCAGCAGTTCGAAGCCGATGGCTTGAAAAATACGTTCAGTAATGGATTTGTTGGCGCTCATGGCCGAATTCCCTTGAGTGACTGTGTGGTTGCCATGATCCGTCATCACACCGATACTTCATAACCAATAACCATCGATCAAGGCGATAGTTCATGGCCTCTCACGAAGTGTTGCTGGCATTTGTCGAAGCCGCGACCCAAGGCTCGTTTTCCGCCGCGGCGCGCAAATTGGGCCGCAGTCAGTCGACCATCAGCGCGGCGGTGGCCAGCCTGGAAATCGACCTGAACCTGACCCTGTTCGACCGCAGCAGCCGCAAACCCGGCCTGACCCCGGCCGGGCACGTCATGCTGCAACGGGCCGAAGACATCCTGGCCGCCACCAGTCGCCTGGAAATAGCCGCCAGCCAGCTGTCGCAAGGGGTGGAAGCGAAGCTGACGGTGGCGCTGTCCGACACCTATCAGTCGGACCGCTTCGAAGCCGCCCTCAGTGCCTTCGAGCAACGTTATCCGGACCTGGAGCTCGAATGCCTGATCGCCGAATGCGATGACCTGATGTCGCTGGTGCAAAGCGGACGAGCGCAGATTGCCTTTGCCGAAATGCAGGACAGCTACCCGCCGGACCTGGTCAGCTCGACAGTGGACGAGCGTACGGAAATCGCCTTGTTCGTGTCCCCGACACATCCCTTGGCGACAGTGGACTATGTCGACCGGGACGTACTGCAGCAGCACCGCGAGCTGCGTCTGGCCACCATCATCAATCCCTATGAAAGTCGGGCGAAGGGCCGCGTCTGGTCGGCGCCGAGTTATCTGATGCTGCTGGAAATGGCCCAGGGCGGATTCGGCTGGGCGCCGTTGCCCCGCTGGCTGGTCGAGCGGTTCGGGCCCGACACGTTGCGGGAACTGGTGGTGCGCGGCTGGCCGAAAACGGTGTCGGTGGATGCGTTGTGGTCGCGTCTGAATCCGCCGGGGCCGGCGGGGAGCTGGTTGCTGGGCAAGATGCTGGAATAGCGGCGCGGCCATTCGCGCGCAGGCTCGCTCCCACAGGTATCGAGTACGCCATCAATCCCTTTCGGAGCGAGCTTGCTCGCGATGAGGCCAGTACGGCCGCATCAATCCAGTGCCTTGAGCCGCTCTTCGATAAACCGCCGCTCCGGCTCCTGTCGGGTCAACGCCAGCGCCCGTTCCCACGCCGCCCGCGCCTCTTGCTTGCGGCCCAGTTGCCGACAGAACTGCGCCCGCGCCGAATGCGCCAGGTGGTAGTCGAGCAGTTCTCCCCGCTCCAGAATGGCGTCGACCAACGTCAGACCCGCCAGTGGACCATCGCGTTGCGAAATCGCCGCCGCACGATTCAACTCGATCACCGGCGACGGCACCGCCCGCAGCAGGACGTCATACAGACCGACAATCTGCGGCCAATCGGTTTCCCCCGCCGTCGGGGCTTCGGCGTGTACCGCCGCGATCGCCGCTTGCAGGCAATAGGGCCCGAATCGTCCCATGGTCAGCGCCCGCTCGACCAGCGTGCAGCCTTCACTGATCAACCCGGCATCCCACAGCGAACGGTCCTGCTCGTCCAGCACAATCAGCTCGCCGCTCGCCGAGGTCCTGGCCGGGCGGCGCGACTCGTGCAGCAGCATCAACGCCAGCAAGCCCATCACCTCCGGCTCCGGCAGCAGTTCCACCAGCAACCGGCCGAGACGGATCGCTTCGCGGGTCAAATCCTCGCGGATCAGTTCGGCCCCGATGGACGCCGAGTACCCCTCGTTGAACACCAGGTAAATCACCCGCAATACGCTGTCCAAACGCTCGGGTAACTCGGCGAGTGTCGGCACTTGATAAGGGATTTTCGCGTCGCGAATCTTCGCCTTGGCGCGCACGATGCGCTGGGCGATGGTGGCCGGGGCCGAAAGAAAGGCCCGGGCGATCTCTTCCGTGGTCAGGTCGCAGACTTCCCGCAGCGTCAGCGGCACTTGCGCGTCGGCCGCCAGGGCCGGGTGGCAGCAAGTGAAGATCAGCCGCAGGCGATCGTCTTCCACGTCCTCATCACTCCAGTTGGCCTGTTCCAGCGCCTCCAGTTGCGCGATCAACAAGGGCTGCGACGCGGTAAAACGCGCGCGCCGGCGCAAGGCATCGATGGCCTTGAAGCGCCCGGTGGACACCAGCCAGGCCCGCGGATTGTCCGGCACGCCATCACGCTGCCAGCGTTCGACCGCGATGAAAAACGCCTCGTGCAAGGCCTCTTCGGCGAGGTCGAAATCCCCCAGCAAGCGAATCAGAGTCGCAAGAATCCGCCGCGAGTCTTCGCGATAGACCCGCTCGACCTGCGCCTGAACCGGCAGCCCCGGCATCTTAAGGATTCAACTGCCGAACGGGGCGCACTTCGACACTGCCGACCCGGGCCGCCGGAATGTTCCCGGCGACCTGGATGGCTTCGTTGAGGTCCCTGGCATCGATCAGGTAGAAACCGGCCAACTGCTCCTTGGTTTCAGCAAACGGGCCATCGGTGATCGACATCTTGCCGTTGCGCATACGCACCGTGGTGGCGGTCTGTACTGACTCCAGCGCTTCGGCGGCGACCATCCGGCCGCTGCCCTGGATCGACTCGGCATAGGCCATGCACTCCTCGTCCTTCGGGCTTTCCGGCAGCGAATGCAGCAGGTGCTCATCGCTGTAGACCAGGCATAAATACTTCATGAACGTCTCCTGACTCGAACGGATCAACTATGGCCGTGGATTAACCATTTGGCGCGGCGCCCCGACAAATAACATCGATCAGGGTTTCAGATCGAACAGGACGGTGCCGCTCATCATGTCGAACGGCGCCGACCAGTGCTCATGGACGATCTGCCACAACCCGTCTTCCTGGCGATAGCACGCACTGCCGCGCATCCAGCAGGCCTGGGTCTCGCCCTTGTCGTTGGTGCCGCCGCAATGGGCCAGCCAATGGGCGAAGGCGATCTCCTGGGACGCCTCGATGCGGATGTCCTGGAACTCGAAAATGTGCGGGCCGGGGCACATTTTCATGCAATCTTCCCAATGCGCGCGGTACGCCTCTTTGCCCTTGAATTGCAAGGCCTTGACCGCGTCGAAGGAGACGATGTCGTCGGCATACAGGGTCATGATTTTATCTACGTCCTTGGCCATCATGGCCTGACGATAGGTTTCGATCAGGTTCTGGATCTGGGTTTGCGCATTCATGGTGGTTCTCCGTGGTTTTTATTGGAAGACACCCTTAGTCGTCCGGCGACCCGGCAAATCGACAGACGAAATAAAAATAAACCATAAAGCCAAACTCGCTAGAATCCGAGGCTCATTTTCAGTTGGAAACAGGACACGCCAGTGACAGCCCGACTTGTGCCTTATGAAAGCCTGAATGTGCTGCAACGCCAGCAGGTCGAGGCTATTGAAGTGCATTCGGAACAGATCAAGTTCTCGGGTGACATCCACGGCGCCTTGCACACCTTGTTGTCTAAGCCCGGCCCCGGAGTCAAGGGTTTCGCCCTGCTGGCCGAAGATGTGCCTGTCGCTTTCCTGCTGCTCAAGCGCCCGCCGGTGTTGCCGGCCTGGGCCGATGAGCACAGCGCCACGCTGCATGCCCTGCAAGTCGACCAACGTGCCCAGGGCAAGGGCTACGGCAAGGCCTGCCTGCAGGCATTGCCCGAAGCGGCACGCTTGGCCTGGCCGGAAATCAGGGGGCTGGAGCTGTCGGTAGATGCCGACAACGAGGCTGCGATCGCCCTGTACGCCAGGTTTGGCTTTGTCGACAGCGGCGAGGCGTACAAGGGCCGGATCGGTTATGAGCGGCGGATGGGGTTGGTGTTTTGACTGCGCGTTAGTTTTTTGCAGACATTACTGATACAACACCGCCCCCTGTAGGAGCGAGCCTGCTCGCGATGGAGTGTCAGTCGACACCACTTATGCTGACACACCTTCGCGAGCAGGCTCGCTCCTACAGGGGATCTACGTCGGATCAGAGCTCGAGCACCATCTCATGCCACGCCATGCCGCCATGGTCGGACGCCGAAGGCTTGACGTAGGCAAAGCCGAAACCGGCATACAACGGAATATGCCGCTCCTTGCACATCAGGTTGATGGTGACCTTGCCCATCCCACGCATGCGCTCGATGAACTCGCCCATCAGGCGCTTGGCCAGGCCTTGGCCCTGATAATCCGGGTGCACCACCACCGACATGATCACCACGTGCGGCCCGGCCGGGTCGTGGCCGATCAGTTCCTTGAACGCCTCGTCCGACATTTCCACCTGGAACGCCGCACCGGAGTTGATGAATCCGGCGACAACCCCGTCCACTTCCGCGACGATAAAACCCTCGGGCCAGGTGGCGATGCGGGTGGCGATCTTCTCGCGGGTCGCGGCTTCGTCCCCTTCATAGGCAAGGGTTTCGATGGCAAAGCAGCGGTCCAGGTCGGCGGGGGTGACGTTGCGGATGACGGTGTTCATGGCAGCTCGGAATCAGCGTGGGAAAGGCTGGGGATGATAAATCAGCCGCCGTGGGACATCGAGAGACGAATCGGCTGATCCGCCTCTCGATACACGTATCACGCCTTGATCGGCAGCCAGATTTCCAGCTTGCCGGTGTTGAGCTTGGGGTTGAAGTCTTCGCTGTAGCGCTCGAACTCCGGGGCCGCCAATAGCTCATGGCCGGACTGCGGCAGCCACGTGCCATGGATGTACTGGAAGGTTTGCGGCAGGGTGTCCAGCGGTCCCTTGTGTTCAAACACCACGTACTGCTGCGGCTGAACTTCTACCCAGCGGTAGGTTTCCGGCAAGTCGTCGAGCTTGCTGATCTCGACGCCAGCGATGTAGTCGAAGCCGCCCTTGCCGTCGAAATTGCAGCAGACGCCGTAGGTGACTTCGCCTTTTTGGCCAGGAATGTGGCCCATATGCGGGATGAATTTTTCCCAGAGATCGGGAATGCCTTGGGTGGTTTGCTGGGTAAATTGTCCGCCCAGCCCTGCAATCAGCAGGAAGTGCCCGTGTTCGAAGCGCGGTTGCGTCAGTTCGACGCGTGCTAACTCATCCATGACTCGACTCCTGACGCATAAAAATGGGTTCGGCTGGGAGTATAGAAGCCAAACCCGATTCGCCCAATTACAGTGCGTGCAATTGCTCGACGGCAGCGGCGCCAACGAACTCGTTGTAACCCGATAGGATCACATAGACCGCGAAATAGCAGAAGATCGCCGCCGATGCCATGTAGGAATAACGCAGCAGCTTGTCCCCCAGCAACTTGCCGCCATGGCTCGCGGCGAAGCACAGCCCGGCCGACCAGAGCAGCCCGGCACAGAGGAAACCGCCGAGAAACAGTGCCGAGCTGAGCGGGCCACCGCCACCGGAACGGGCGATCAAGGTGCCGCCCACCGCGGCGAACCAGAGAATCGCGCTGGGCGAAGACATGGCCAGGAAAATCCCGCGGAAAAACTCCTTGCGGTGGGAATTGTTCCCGACCTCCGCCGTCTCGGCCAGCAGCGCCTCGTGGTGAATCGCCGAATAGATCATCTTCGCTGCGAAGTACACCAGCAGCGCCGAGCCACCGATCCACAACACCCAACGCACGCTTTCGTACTGCAGCAACACGGTCATGCCGGCCAGCGCCAGTACCGCGTAGATCAGGTCGCCGACGCAGGTCCCGAGCCCCAGGGCAAAGCCCTGGAAATAGCCGCGCTGCATGGCCAGGGTGATCATCGCGATGTTGGCCACACCGATATCCAGGCACAGCGAGAGGCTCAGCAAGAAGCCGCTGGTAAATTCCATCGAACCCTATCCTTCGGACAAATTTGTTTACATTGAGGCTGGACAGTCTGCCACAGCTGCCCTTACATTCCGCCACAGGTCACCGCAGTGACCAGCGTCGCTCGGACGGTTCCGGGCGCTTACGTTATCCGAGGCAACAATGGCCGAACAAGGTTCGCCGCGCCGCTTTGCGCGCATAGATCGACTCCCCCCTTACGTTTTCAACATCACCGCCGAGCTGAAGATGGCCGCCCGTCGTCGTGGCGAAGACATCATCGACTTGAGCATGGGCAACCCCGACGGCGCCACGCCGCCGCACATCGTCGAAAAACTTGTGCAGGTCGCCCAGCGCGAAGACACCCACGGTTACTCCACCTCCAAGGGCATTCCGCGCCTGCGCCGGGCGATTTCCAACTGGTACAAGGATCGCTACGCGGTCGACATCGACCCGGAAAGCGAGGCCATTGTCACCATCGGCTCCAAGGAAGGCCTGGCGCACTTGATGCTGGCCACCCTCGACCAAGGCGACACCGTACTGGTGCCGAACCCGAGCTACCCGATTCACATCTACGGCGCGGTGATTGCCGGCGCCCAAGTGCGGTCGGTGCCACTGGTGCCGGGCGTGGATTTCTTCGCTGAACTGGAGCGGGCCATTCGCGGCTCGATCCCCAAGCCGAAGATGATGATCCTCGGCTTCCCGTCCAACCCCACCGCCCAGTGCGTGGAGCTGGATTTCTTCGAGCGAGTCATTGCCCTCGCCAAGCAGTACGATGTGCTGGTGGTGCACGACCTGGCCTACGCCGACATTGTCTACGACGGCTGGAAAGCCCCGTCGATCATGCAGGTGCCGGGGGCCAAGGACATTGCGGTGGAGTTTTTCACCCTGTCCAAGAGCTACAACATGGCCGGCTGGCGCATTGGCTTCATGGTCGGCAACCCGGAACTGGTCAACGCTCTGGCGCGAATCAAGAGCTACCACGACTACGGCACGTTCACCCCACTGCAAGTCGCGGCCATCGCGGCGCTGGAAGGCGATCAGCAATGCGTGCGCGACATCGCCGAGCAGTATCGGCAGCGGCGTAACGTGCTGGTCAAAGGCCTGCATGAACTGGGCTGGATGGTGGAAAACCCGAAAGCCTCGATGTACGTCTGGGCCAAGATTCCCGAGGCTTATGCGCACCTGGGCTCGCTGGAGTTTGCCAAGAAACTGCTGGCCGAAGCCAAGGTGTGTGTCTCGCCGGGCGTCGGGTTTGGCGAATACGGCGATGATCACGTGCGCTTCGCCCTGATCGAAAACCAGGACCGGATTCGTCAGGCCGTGCGCGGGATTCGCGGGATGTTCAGGGCGGATGGGCTAGTCAACAAATCCAACGCCTGACACAAAAACCTGTGGCAACAACATTCCTGTGGCGAGGGAGCTTGCTCCCGCTGGGCTGCGAAGCGGCCCCCAATCCGGGCACCTCATTTCGCCATAGAGATGCGGTTGACGGGTTTACGACTGCTTCGCAGCCGAGCGGGAGCAAGCTCCCTCGCCACAAAATGCATCCACTGACAGAGATCTATTTCACCCACAAAAAAACCGCATCGCTGCGGTTTTTTTGTGTCTGTCGAATCGCTTAGACGAACAGCGACAACAGCAGGATGAAGCACAGGCCAACCACGGAGAGGATGGTTTCCATCGCGGTCCAGGTCTTGAAGGTTTCGGCCACGGTCATGTTGAAGTACTGCTTGACCAGCCAGAAACCGGCGTCGTTGACGTGGGACAGGATCAGGGAACCTGCACCGGTGGCCAGCACCAGCAGCTCACGGTTCACACCCGGAATCATCCCCACCACCGGCACCACGATGCCGGCGCCAGTGATGGTCGCCACAGTCGCCGAACCGGTCGCGATACGGATCACCGCCGCCACCAGCCAGGCCAGCAGGATCGGCGAGATCTGTGCGTTCACCGCCATGTGGCCAATCACGTCACCCACGCCGCTGGTCACCAGCATCTGCTTGAAGCCACCACCGGCACCGATGATCAGGATGATCGCGGCGGTCGGCGCGAGGCTCGCATCCAGCCATTTCATCATTTGGCTGGAACCGATGCCCTGCTTGTAGCCGAAGGTATACAGCGACAGCAGCAATGCCAGCAGCAACGCCGAAATCGGGTGACCGATCAGGTCCATGAAAGCGCGGAAGATGTTGCCATCGGGCAGCACCACGTCGGCAAAGGTTTTCAGCAGCATCAGGAACACCGGCAGTAGCACGGTCACCAGCGTGATGCCGAAGCTCGGCAGTTCAGCCGAATCGGTTTCGCGTGCCAGTTGATCCACCAGCTCCTGGTTCGGATGACCGGGAATGTGCTTGGCAATGAACGTACCGAAGATCGGGCCAGCGATGATGGCGGTTGGCAGCGCAACGATCAGGCCGTACAGAATGGTCTTGCCGATGTCGGCACCGAACACGCCGATGGCCAGCAACGGACCCGGGTGCGGCGGCACCAGGCCGTGAACGGCGGACAGACCGGCCAGCAGCGGGATACCGATCTTGATGATCGACACGCCGGTGCGGCGGGCCACGATGAACACCAGCGGAATCAGCAGCACGAAGCCGATTTCGAAGAACAGCGGAATGCCGACCAGGAACGCGGCGAACATCATCGCCCACTGCACCTTGTCCTTGCCGAAGGCGCGGATCAACGTCTGCGCAATCTGATCCGCACCGCCTGATTCGGCCATCATTTTGCCGAGCATCGTGCCCAGCGCGAGGATGATGCCGACAAAGCCAAGCACGCCACCGAAGCCGTCCTGGAACGCCTTGATGATGGTGCCGATCGGCATGCCGGAGGTCAGCCCGAGGAAGGCTGCGGCGATGATCAGTGCGAGGAATGGGTGCAACTTGAACTTGGTGATCAGGACGATAAGCCCGATCACCGTAACCACTGCATCGAGCAGCAGGAACGTCTCGTGGGACATGCCAAACATTAGGGGTGTCTCCTGGTTGTTGTTGTTATTAAAGCGGGTTGATCAGAAGTCGTGAGGACAGCGCTGTCTTTGCAAACACAGTCATACCGCCTGCTTCAGGCCATGCGCCTGCCACCAGACATGAGCCTGGGCTGCCAGTTGTTCGACGCTATGGGTCGAAGCATCCAGCGCCAGGGTCAACG
This sequence comes from Pseudomonas sp. GL-RE-26, assembly GCF_019956275.1. Taxonomy (NCBI): domain Bacteria; kingdom Pseudomonadati; phylum Pseudomonadota; class Gammaproteobacteria; order Pseudomonadales; family Pseudomonadaceae; genus Pseudomonas; species Pseudomonas sp. GL-RE-26. The sequence continues at coordinate 3,312 of NZ_JAHBDI010000042.1, read as the reverse complement.
GCTCGCCGACCGGCGATTCGAGGGTGGCGAACTGGCTGTCGATCAGGGTCGACGGCATGAAGTGGCCTGGCCGATGGGACACACGGTCGGCGGCGACTTCGGGGGTCAACTCAAGGAACACGAAGCCCAGGCGCGGCAAGGCACTGCGCAGACGTTCGCGATAGACGTGCTTGAGCGCCGAACAGGTCAGCACCGGGCGCTGGCCCATGGCGTCGACACGGCGCAGTTCATCGCACAGGCTGTCGAGCCAGCCGGCACGGTCTTCATCGTTCAGGGGAATACCCGCGCTCATCTTTTCGATGTTGGCGGCAGGGTGAAAAGAGTCGCCTTCAATGGCAGTGGCGCCGCTCAAGTGGCATAAGGCCTCGCTGACGCACGTCTTGCCGCAACCGGCAACGCCCATGATGACCAGGGCGGTGATGGGATGATTCATGTAACACCTCAGCGCGCAGACAGCGCTACCTTTGCCAGTTATGACACTAGACCAAAAGCAGAAGTTGCCGACGTCTTTCTTGTCATTTTATGGGTTGCAGCAGGTTAGGTCCCGACACCAAAAAGCAAGGATCAGGCGAACCCTCGCTCACGCATTTGCAGCTGCATCGAGACAGCGCTACCTTAGTGCCTTGAATTTTGTTTGGCAAGCCGTCGATGAACACAACCAAGAACGATAAAAATACCCGTACCACTGGCCGCCCTACCCTGAACGAAGTTGCCCGACTGGCCGGCGTCAGCCCGATCACCGCCTCCCGCGCCTTGCGGGGCGTCAGCACCGTGGCCACCGAACTGGTGGAAAAGGTGCAGAAAGCGGCGCTGGAACTCAACTATGTGGTCAACCCCGCCGCCCGCGCCCTGGCCTCGGCCCAGAGCCATTCGGTGGTGGTGTTGGTGCCTTCATTATCCAATTTGCTGTTCATCGATACCCTGGAAGCCATTCATCAGGTTTTGCGCCCCAAGGGTTTCGAAGTGCTGATCGGCAACTTCCATTATTCGCGCGATGAAGAAGAAAACCTGCTGCGCAACTACATGGCCTATCAGCCGCGCGGATTGTTGCTGACCGGTTTCGACCGCACCGAAAGTTCGCGGCGGATGATCGAAGCCAGCAACATTCCTTGCGTGTACATGATGGAACTGGACAGCGCGGCCGGGCTCAATTGCGTTGGTTTTTCGCAACTGGCTGCCGGCGAAACGGCTGCCGAACACTTGCTGTCTCGCGGCCGCAAGCGCCTGGCCTACATCGGCGCGCAACTGGATCAGCGCACCTTGCTGCGCGGCGAAGGCTTCCGCAAAGCCCTGCAAAAGGCCGGTTTGTATGACCCGGACCTGGAAGTGCTGACCCCCCGCTCCTCCTCCGTCGGCCTCGGCGGCGAGCTGTTCCTGCAACTGCTGGCCAGTCATCCGGATGTCGATGCGATCTTCTTCGGTAACGACGACCTGGCCCAGGGCGCCTTGCTCGAAGCCATGCGCAATGGGATCAAGATCCCCGAGCAAGTGGCGATCCTCGGCTTCAACGACTTGCCCATGTCCGAACACATGGTCCCACGCCTGAGCAGCATCAACACCCCGCGCGAAGCCATCGGCCGCCGCGCGGCGGAGCAGATGCTGACGCTGATGGCCGGCAACACTGTGGCCAAGCCGGTGCAGGACATGGGGTTTGAGTTGAAGGTGCGGGAGAGTACATAAGCGAGACACATATCCATTGTGGCGAGGGAGCTTGCTCCCGCTGGGTTGCGAAGCGGCCCCAAAACCTGCGTTCCCGGTGGATCTGGTACACCGAATGTCATGGTTTACGACGGCTACGCCGCCGAACGGGAGCAAGCTCCCTCGCCACAGTTTCCGCGATTAATCCTGCGGATCGAGGTTATCCAGCACACGATTCACCGCCAGTTCAGCCAGCATGATGATCTGTGCGATCGCCAATGCCGTATTGCGCTGACTGCCTTCCAGAAACGTAGCAAAGTCATTGGTCATGACACTCGCCGAGGCCAACGATTCGCAGGCGTGCGCCAACAGAGTCTCGTTGTTGATGCCGGGTGAGATGGAGAACATTGGGCTGGGATTGCGTGGGGGGGTGGGCGTGGGTTTGAACATGGCAATGCTCCTAGAGTGATGGAGCTGCCACAGTTCGCTGCTAGACGAAAAACAAGGTGGCAGCCGTGCGCGGGCTAGCAGACCAGGACTCTAGAACCCGGTAGACCCGAAGGTCTTCCCACGCACAACCGCCATAACGTGAACTGACAGGCAAGATCACGAAGGATGGACGTCATGCGTCTAAAGTATCCAGGCTGCTAGACCCGATCGCTGAATTTGCAGCGACACGGAACGATAGAGTCCGGATACCAGGCGCACAAGGCGGCGGATTCTGGCGTAGTTGTAGGCAATGACGCAAGAAATCGTAGGTAGCGAAAACCTGCCGAAACGCCTTTCCTACAGACCACTCCTACAATTACACATACGCCATACGCGATGGAGTTGCTCAAATGGAACACACACTGAAGATTCTCGGCAAAGCCTCGTCCATCAACGTCCGAAAAGTCCTGTGGACCTGCGAGGAGCTGGGCATAACCTACGAACGCGAGGACTGGGGAAGTGGTTTTGCATCTACCCACAGCCCCGAGTTCCTGCGCTTCAATCCCAACGCACAGGTGCCGGTGATCATCGATGAAGCCGGCGTGTTGTGGGAATCCAATACCATCTGCCGCTATCTGGCCGGCAAACACCAACACCAGCACGATCTGCTGCCCACCGAACCGGCGGCACGCGCCCGGGTGGAACAGTGGATGGACTGGCAAGCCACCGAGCTCAATCCGTCCTGGAGCTATGCGTTCATGGCGCTGGTGCGCAAGGACCCGGAGTTCCAGGACGCCCATCGCCTCGAAGTCGGCATCCGCGGCTGGAACCAGAAAATGGGCATCCTCGAACATCAACTCGCGACCACCAAGGCGTATGTCGCCGGACCACGCTTTTCCCTGGCAGACGTTGTCATCGGTTTATCGGTCAATCGCTGGCTGATGACGCCGATCGACCGGCCTGACTTCCCCGCTGTCGATGAGTATTTCCAGCGCCTGGCGCAGCGTCCGGGGTTCCTCAAGCACGGCTGCAACGGCTTGCCCTGAATGGCCACAGGTTGCTGCCCACCACACAATAAAAAAGTGTCCCTCTACCGGGTAATGCCAGTCAGTTAAGCGGACTGGCATTTTTATTTCTGATCGGATACTTCGGTGATTTGAGCCGGATGGCGCGAGGATAAATACGCTCCTCTCGCCGATGAGGCAGGACATAGTGCGGGGCTGAGGCATGAAGCTCGGCCAGGTA
>NZ_JAHBDI010000041.1:0-30019 GCF_019956275.1 Pseudomonas sp. GL-RE-26 | reverse complement strand
CGATCCTCGAAGCGTTCAAGGCCAAGACCATCATCGTCAACAAGCGCTCGATGGCCAGTGGCTACGCCGGTCTGGACAACGAACTGTTCTACCTGGACAAAACCATGATGGTGTTCGGCGACGCTAAAAAGGTCATCGAAGACATGGTCAAAGCCGTCGAGTAAGTCCTGCCTCAGCGCAACACTAAAATGAAGCGCCCTCCCCTATCCTGCGAACATCACACTTTCGCAGGATAGGGGTGAAGATTTATAGACGAACGCTGGCAAAAGTTGATTCGTTACGTGCCTGGCTCAAAGCTGACATCGAACCGGCCAACGGCGAGAGCACCAATGCTTGCGGCAGCGGCATCATCGCCACCTGCTGCGCGGTATTGGAACCGACGCGCTCGTCACGCGGCGGAATGCCGAAGTATTCGCGGTAGCACTTGGAGAAGTGCGGTGTGGACACGAAGCCACAGATCGAAGCCACTTCGATGATCGACATCGGCGTTTGCTTGAGCAACTGTCGCGCACGGACCAGACGCAGTTTCAGGTAGTAACGCGACGGCGAGCAGTGCAGGTACTTCTGGAACAGCCGCTCCAGCTGGCGACGGGACACGTCGACATACACCGCCAGTTCGTCCAGGTCGATCGGCTCTTCGAGGTTGGCCTCCATCAGCGCGACGATTTCCTGCAACTTCGGTTGATTGGTGCCGAGCATGTGCTTGAGCGGCACGCGCTGGTGATCCTGTTCGTTGCGGATGCGCTCGTAGACGAACATTTCCGAGATCGCAGCGGACAGTTCACGCCCGTGATCACGGCTGATCAAGTGCAGCATCATGTCCAGCGGCGCGGTGCCTCCGGAGCTGGTGAAACGGTTACGGTCGAGGGTGAACAAACGGGTACTCATTACTATCCGCGGGAAAGCTTCCTGCATCGCCGCCAGGCACTCCCAGTGCACGCTGCAATCGAAACCATCGAGCAGTCCGGCGCAGGCCAGGGCCCAGCTGCCGGTGCACACCGCACCGAGACGGCAGGCCTTGCGGGCCTGGCTTTGCAGCCAGGATACGTGTTCACGGGTAACGGTGCGCTGAATGCCGACGCCACCGCAAACGATGATCATGTCCATTGGCGGGGCTTTGTGCATGGAGGCGTCAGGGGTGATTTGCAGGCCATCACTGGCCCAGACCTGGCCGCCATCGACGGTGAGGGTGGTCCAGCGATACAGCTCGCGACCGGACAACTGGTTGGCCATCCGCAGCGGTTCTACAGCGGACGCCAGAGAAATCAGCGTGAAATTGTCCAGCAGCAGAAAGCCGATGGATTGAGGCGCACGGTTCTGGGGTTGGGCCCCGGAGTTGAACGTCGTCATCGCGGTATCTCCTCACACAAAGCGAGTGATTGGCCTCAGGCAAAGGCTCTTTTTATTCTCCCATCCAAAAGTTGGTGGGTTTGTTCCTGTTCAACCTGCAAAGGTCATACCCAGTTACATATGTTTGAACGGATCCAAAAACGACATCATCCAATGTCTCTAAGCTGAGGGTTTGCAGGGAGGGAGCCATAAGGAAAACGCTTGAGTTTGTGCCTGCGCTCATCAACGCTGTGCACTTTCGTAGCATATACGCGAGAGATGCCTATAAACGACAACTTACTTGTCACCGACATCCACATGTCGGTTTTTGAATAAAATAATGACCAATGCCCCGATTTGGGCTGGCACAAGCGCCATGCTCGATAAAAGTGCTCTGTGACCGGGACAAGGCGTACCAGTAACTACGCTCGAGGAAAACCCTGACATACGCCGCGCCTGCTTCATGCTGGCGCGGCACACCCATGTCCTGCGCAATGGAGGTATCTGAGTTCAACGATTTGACGGTGGCGGTGGCGGTGGCGGTGGCCGCTCGTGTCTCACCTCAACCGAGGAACATCCATTGATGGCCCGACAAAAGTCGCAGGGCTTCGAGATCGCCGACCTGTCCCTGGACACGCCACTGCACGAACAGATCGCCGCACTGCTCGGCGAACCGGAAGTGGATTGCGCCATCGACGCCGTCGGCTTCGAGGCCCGTAGTCATGGTCATGACGGCGTGAAGCACGAAGCCCCGGCCACCGTGCTCACTCGCTGATGGGCGTGATACATGTGGCAGGTCTGTTTCAAAGTCCGAAGGGACTGAGCCACCATGCGAAGGAAATCTAGTCATGTTGATAAAAGTCGAAAGACTGAGCACATCGGACGACTGCAAAGTTCAGGAAAGTTTCAAATTTAGACTTAGCTTGCAAACTTACCTCACTCAGCACGTTAAAAATTTAAGCCAATTTAAAGCAACTCAAAGTTAAACGTCTTGTGAGGCAAAAAGTGACACGAGGTACGTTCGACGCCACCACTTTTTAACTTACCTTGGCAGGTAAGGATTATGCATTAGAGCGGCTTGAGCTAGCGTACTATCGACATATGGGATGTGACCTAAAGGTACGTTTTGGGTGACATGATTCACCTGAATGTTCGGTTAGTCAGCCTAAAAATCGAGAAAAACCACATGACGGGTCTACGTACGACCATTGGTCGCATTCGCTGATGACAGGTAGCAAAAGATCAGAAATCCGCTATTACATTAGTAACTGCAACTTCATTCATTGCACATCGTCAGAGGAACGCCCCGCGATGCGAAACTCACTTAAGCATTCGAGACTTCGTTTTGGCTTTTTATTTACTGTTATCTCAATGGGGCTGACTGCTTGCACCAGTAACGAAAATATTATTACACCTGCCAAAGAAATTACTCGACCACCTATCGATGATAGCGAGACTTCGTCTGTGCGTGTCACTACTAGCTGGATACAACACTCGCTTAGCCAAACTGACTGCCTGAAGCACGCCGGAGCGGCTCTTACAAAAGCGAGATATTTTGTTGATGCTGGAGACAGATCAGTCTTTGGGTTTCGTGAAGGTATGACTTTTTCGATCCGCTGCGACTACGAAGGAGTTGCTTTTTTAGCAGTGGCTTATCGCCACAGACCAAGTACTCAAATCCAGGATCGGGTCTTGAATGAAATAACCAGGTTATTTTAAGGACTAAGGCTAGAGGTCTAGGAGCTCGTCCATAGCAAGATCAAATGCCAGTTCTCTTTTCTGAGGTAAAATCTTGGCTTACCCATCTCCCACCTATGCCACCAAATTCAAGGCGGCCAGTGGTGCTGTGCATGACTGCAATCAGCTGGAGGTCGTGCCGCCGCACCGTCGGAGCATCAAATACCGAGAGCCAGACGATATTTCTCCGACTTCCCCCTTGCATCACTTCCTGATCGGTTGAATCCACCGTCGATGGCCCCCTTCACAACAGGCAGCAATGAGCTGTGCAGTCATTCATTGTGAATGAAATCAGGGGCGATTTAGTCTTGGTGGCCTCCGATGCAGGTTTTGGTTTCTCTGTGTCTGCTGCGATAGCCTGGGTGGCTACTGCGATTGCCGCTACCAGGGAGCAGATAACCCCCTGCCATCCTGAGAGGCCGATACTCGGGTCGTTCTCTGACGGTCGTGGCAGGCCGCAATCAGCCAAAAGCGGCCGGTGGTCGTTGCGATACGACTGTCGCCAGCATTTGGCTAAGCTTAATAAATCAGGACGAACTGAAACCTAAAGTGATTGCGGCCATCAACGGATCTGGATTGGCACCAAGGCGGCACTCCCAAGGGAGACGACTATGTATGCGGTGATAAGAACCTACCTGGGTACTGGAGCGAAGCAGTTTTTCGAACTGTTGGAAGAGCGCAATGCCGACGTCGAAGCTACCCTGCGGACAGTGCCTGGCCTCGTCAGCTACACACTGTTGAATACGGGTGATGGTGGCACGTCGGTGACTGTTTGCACGGACAAGGCCGGCAGCGATGCAAGCCTGAAAGTCGCGCGTGAATGGATTCAGAAAAATGCATCGAATATCCACGCGAACCCGCCAATCGTGACGGAAGGTCCGGTCATTGTGCAGATCAGCTAGCGACCGGTATGCAGGATGGCGAGTGCTATACTTTTTTCAAATTGCACGGGGTGTGCAACGTTCCCCACAGTACAACTACCAACTGCTGCCGGACAGAGGAGGTCTACAGCTAACCCGAGACGGGAGGTGTGGCATGAACCGGCACTATTACATCAGTGACAATCTCAACGATCTTGAAACCGTTGAATATGAATTGGAAGCCAGCGGCATCAATTCCGAACAGATTCATGTACTAAGTGAAAAAGTCGCTGATGTAGAAGAACATCACCTCCACGAGATCAGTTCACTAATGGAACAGGATGCTGTTCACTCTGGTGAGATTGGTGCGGTGATCGGTGTGCCACTCGCGGCGTTGGTCCTGCTTGGCGCCTATTGGATGGGTTGGACCGAATCCCCCGCAGGCTGGATGCCCTTTATCTTCCTTGCCATTGTTGTATTGGGCTTCTGCATCTGGGAAGGCGGTTTTTTCGGGTTCCAGGTGCCGAACACTCACTTCCGCAATTTCAAGCAGGCAGTAAAAGAAGGCAAACATATCTTCTTCGTGGATGTTGAACCGAATCAGGAATCGGTACTGGACCAGGTAATCAATCAGCATCCGAAGCTGAAGATCGCCGGCACAGGAGCGGCAGCCCCGCACTGGACAGTGGCCTGGCAGCACAAATGGCATCAGTTCAAGCGAGTGATATCGGGTTAGTGCCTGGAGACTCAAGGCCATCCGAAAAGCTGCTTACTGGCCAAAGAAAATGACCCGGCTGAGGAAGACATAGTCTGCCTCGGTGGCCATCAGCCCGATGAGCACCAGTAAACACAGAGGCGGCACCAGTATGGCGTAGACCATGGCCAGGCGCTCCCATGCCATATGCATGAAGATGGAGACAATCAAACCTGCCTTCAACAACATGAAAGTAATAATCAGGGTCCACCGAAGGTAACCATGGAAGTGGAAATAGTCGACAAGGTACGACAGCGTGCTGAGGACGAATAACAGCCCCCAGATCTTAAGGTACAAACTGATTGGATGTTGCTGACCCTGAGCATGTGCCATCACCCGTGCTCCTCTACCATAAATAGAAGAATGCAAAAATAAATACCCACACCAGATCCACGAAGTGCCAGTAAAGCCCGGCTATCTCGACGTTCTGATAGTTCCCGGAGCGCTCATAATCTCCGCGCCTTACTTTCAGCGCCACAATGCTGAGGTAGAGGGCGCCGATTGACACATGAAGTCCGTGAAAACCGGTAATCATGAAAAAGCAGGCGCCAAATTGCGCCGCGCCCATGGGGTTCCCCCAGGGACGCACCCCCTCTGCGATGAGCTTGCTCCATTCGAATGCCTGCATGCTGACGAAAGTCACCCCCAGGGCAGCGGTCGCCAGCATCAGGGCCGTGGTTTTCGCGCGATCACGGCGATAGGCGAAATTGACGGCCATGGCCATGGTGCCGCTGCTGCTGATCAGCACAAAGGTCATGATGGCGATCAGGATAAGCGGGATTTCCCTGCCGCCGATCGTCAATGCGAACACTTCACTGGGGTTCGGCCAGGCGCTGGTGATGGTCATGCGTACCGACATGTAGCCGGTCAGAAAACAGGTGAATATAAACGTATCGCTGAGCAGGAAAATCCACATCATCGCCTTGCCCCAGGGCACCTGCTTGAAGGCCTCTTTATCCGAGGACCAATCGTTGGCGATGCCCTGCCATCCCGGTGCAGGCAGCGAACCTGGTGGATTGGATGAACTGATCTCGGCTTGGGCTTGGGCTTCGACTTGCGGGAGCAATGCCATGGATGTTCACCTCAGGCCGCAGAATCTGGCGATGACGTCATAGGTTTGTGGCGAGCTGGCCAGCAGCGCGAACAGCACGAACCAAAGGCCCAGCAAGTAATGCCAATAGATGGCACAGAGCTCTACGCTGGCGCTGAGTTGCGCCAGTGGCACATGACGCAGGAACTTAGCGACGATCCAGCACCAGGCGATCAGCCCGCCCAGCAGGTGGAGCCCATGCAGACCGGTCAACAGGTAGAAGAAACTGTTGGCCGGATTGCTGGCGACAAAGTAGCCCCAGGCGACAAACTGCTGCCAGACCCAGAGTTGCCCCGCCAGAAAGGCAATGGCAAAGCCCCCCCCCAATGCAAAACCAATGACCGTTGCGCCCAACCGAGCCTTTCGGGCGGCCATTCGCGAGCACTGCAGTGCGATGCAACTCAATACCAGAAAAGCCGAATTCAGCCAGAGCGGTCGGAGATTGCCTAACGGCGCCAAAGGCTCTGTCAGGGGTAGCCAGTCGGCCATTTGTGAACGGGCGACAAAGGCGATCAGGAAGAGGAAGAATAACGAACTCACCACCACCAGAAACAAGCGCAGGCCTATCCTTGCGGTTTGCCTTCTATCGGCACCCTCGCCGGCCTGAATACCCTCAGGGTCGCGACTCCAGCTGCCGCCGGGATCAGCGCCGTCGGCGTTTCTCAATAGCAGCCTGTTCATGGCTTGACGTCCGCTATCTTGGTCCCGGCACTGAGTTGCCGCATGTGCTCCAGCTCCTCGGCGGAGACCGTTTGCGGCACGAAATCCTGCTCTATCCCCGGCACACTGTAGTCATAGGCCCAGCGATGCACGACCGGCAACTTCTCTCCCCAGTTACCGTGTTTCGGCGGGGTGTCCGGCGTTTGCCATTCCAGGCTGGCCGCGCCCCAGGGATTGCTGCCTGCGGGCTTGCCCTTGAATGCACTCCAGGACAGGTTGAACAGGAACAGCAACTGGGAAACGCCGACCGTCAATGCGACCACCGTAATGAAGGCATTCAAGTCTTGCGCGGACTGCGGGATGAACGCGTAGTTTTCATAGGCGTAGTAGCGACGTGGCATGCCCTGGAAACCCAGGTAGTGCATGGGGAAGAAGATGGCGTAGGTGCCCAGAAAGGTAATCCAGAAATGCAGCTTGCCCAGGGTGTCGTTCCACATGCGCCCGGTGATTTTCGGGAACCAGTGATAAATACCGCCGAACACCACCAGGACCGGTGCAACCCCCATGACCATATGAAAATGGGCCACGACGAAATAGGTGTCCGAGAGCGGAATATCCACAATCACATTGCCAAGGAACAACCCGGTCAGACCGCCGACCAGGAAGGTGACGATAAAGGCCAGGGCAAACAGCATCGGCACGGTCAAGTGGATGTCGCCCTGCCACAGGGTCAGCACCCAGTTGTAGACTTTCAGCGCGGTCGGCACCGCGATGATCAAGGTGGTGACGGCGAAGAAAAAGCCGAAGTACGGGTTCATTCCGCTGACATACATATGGTGCGCCCAGACCACAAAGCTGAGTACGCCAATCGCAATAATGGCCCACACCATCATTCGGTAGCCGAAGATGTTTTTACGCGCATGGGTACTGATCAAGTCGGAGACCAGGCCAAACGCAGGGAGAGCAACGATATAGACCTCCGGGTGGCCGAAGAACCAGAACAGGTGCTGGAACAATATCGGGCTGCCACCCTGGTGATCGAGCTGCTGCCCCAGCGAGATCATCGCCGGCATGAAGAAGCTGGTGCCCAACAGTTTGTCGAACAGCATCATCACCGCACTGACAAACAACGCCGGGAACGCCAACAAGGCCATGATCGAGGCCATGAAGATGCCCCATACCGAGAGCGGCATGCGAAACAGGGTCATGCCGTGGGTGCGCGCCTGCAACACTGTGGTGACGTAGTTCAACCCGCCCATGGTGGCCGCGACAATGAAAATCGCCAGTGAGACGAGCATCAGGACAATGCCCCACTCGACCCCCGGTGTCCCCTGGGAAATGGACTGTGGCGGATAGAGCGTCCAGCCGGAACCTGTGGGGCCGCCAGGGACAAAAAAACTGCTGAGCAACACCAGTACCGCCACCAGGTAAAACCAGTAGCTGAGCATATTGACGTAGGGGAAGACCATGTCGCGGGCGCCCACCATCAGCGGGATCAGATAGTTGCCGAAGCCACCCAGAAACAAGGCCGTGAGCAAGTAAATGACCATGATCATGCCGTGCATGGTCATCGCCTGATAATAAGTACTGGCGTCCATGAACGCCAAACTACCGGGGAAGCCTATCTGCATGCGCATCAAGCCGGACAATACCAGAGCGATAAGCCCCACGAAGATGGCCGTCAACGAATACTGAATGGCTATGACCTTGTGGTCCTGACTCCAGATGTATTTGGTCAGGAAACTTTTGGGCTCGTGCAGTGCTTCTGTTTCGGCTTGCTCCGCATAGGCCATCACGTCATCCTCCTGCCGAAGTTTCAGTGTATTCCTGGCTGTTTTACGGCTACTTCCCTGGCTCCGCCTTGTTCGAATCAGCGTCAGCATTCGCTTTGGATTTGATAAAAGCGATCAGTGCATCCAGCTCCTTGTCACTCGGAGCCAGGGCCGGCATGACAGCTGCATAGCCCTTGACGATTTTGGCATTGGGATGAAGAACCGAATCTCTGATATAGCCCTCATCGACCTTTACGCTCGTATCGTCGGCAAAGGTTTCCGTCTTGCCATACAGGCCCAGCCAGCTGGGGCCGACTCCCTTGTTGCCATCGACACTGTGGCAGGCCAGACAGCCGAGCGACCCGGCCAGTCGCTGTCCCTGCGCCACCAAGTCTTCACCCGGGCTCGACGCTTCGCCGGTCGAAGGTTCATCGACTTGCCCCGCAGCACCCAGTGATTTGATCAGGGCGATGACAGCACCCAGCTCATCGTCCTTGAGAGTATAGGCCACCATGACCGGCGGGTAGCCCTGTACCAGTCGGGCCTTCGGATCGAGAATCGACTCTTTCAGGTAGGCCTCGTCGACCTGCACACGGGTGCCATCGGCAAGCTGTTCAGTGCGGCCGTACAACCCCTTCCATCCCGGTCCGAGACTGGCACCGCCATCCTGGCTATGGCAGGCCTTGCAGCCGAGTTGTTCGACCAACTGGCGGCCTTTTTCCAGCACGCTGTCTCGACCGGGTTTGGCAGCTGTCGTCAATGTCTGCGCAAAAGTCGGCTGACCTTTGAGCCATTGATCGAAGACTCCCTGCTCTTCCACGATCATATGGCCGCGCATGTTGTAATGACCTACGCCACAGTATTCAGCGCAAAGGACTTCGTATTTTCCGGTTTTAGTCGGCGTAAACCAAAAGTACGACACCATCCCTGGCACCATATCCATCTTGCTGCGAATTTGCGGCACATAGAAATCGTGCAGGACATCTTTAGCGCGCAGCAAGACTTTCACCGGCCGATCGAGCGGAAGGCGAACTTCATTATTCATTACAAGCACATCGTCCTGCCCTGCAGGATCCTTGGGATCAAGGCCGAGGGGGTTGGCGGAATCAACAAACTTGATATCCGACTTGCCCAACTTCCCGTCCTGGCCGGGAAAACGAAAGGCCCACTGCCACTGCTGGGCGATTACTTCAAGTTCGTAAGCCTCTTTAGGCACCCGGACGAAATCGTTGTAGACAACCAGCCCTGGCGCCAACATCCCGGCAATACCAATCGAGGTAACGATAATCAACCATAGTTCCAGCTTTTTATTTTCTGGCTGGTAGGCCGCCCTGGCACCCTCCTTGTGACGATACCGCATCACCGCTACTGCCATGAATACCGTGATGGCAATGAAAAATATTCCGCTGATGATCAAGGTGATGAACAGGGTGGTGTCTATGGACCCCCAGTTGGAAGCCGCCGGTGTCGCCTGCCAAGGCGCAAGTATGTGGAATAGCACTGATGCAATAACGATTAGTATCAGGATAATTGCTACTGCCATTTCCTCTTCATCCTATTCCTGTTGTTCATTGGTTATGCAAACGCATCGCCACTGACGTCCAAGCAGGGCAGACAAATACCACCCATCCGGGCGGCAAAGTCAGTAGGAAGTATAGAGCCCATCCGGTTTACCGTGAGGTTGGCAGGTGAGGCCCGGCGACCGGCTATACTGAATTTTTGATGACGGACACCAGGGATTGGCCAGAAGCGGCGCCAAAAGTCGAACCCTGCCCTTGTGCAGTCATCAAACATAAGTGAAGGCATTGAGAAGCAACGATAGCTACCGATTCCAGCAATCCACATGGGAGGTTTCGTCATGAGTGCCCTGACGATCGAAGGCTGGTGCAAAACCAGCGGCGCCCAAAAGTCCACCCCGATGGGGGAAGTCCATTTCTACGTCGACGGACCTCTGCATGTCCGTCTGGAGCAGGCCGAAGAGCGCTTGCAGAAGACCCACGAGCGTGAAGCCATGGTCGATGTCGATATGGACTCGATGGACTTGATCATGCCCGAGGGATACGCCCCCTTGTCCGACTGCCAGATGCGTGTCTATTTGCACGACGAGCGCGGTCAGTTTCATCTGGTCGGGCACCGAGCGAGTGACGGCAGTTTGATCTACACCAACGCGGTGTTGATTGATCAACTGCTTGAGTAGCGGTTACTTAATTCCCGGCATCGGAGTTTCTCCGCGGGGTAATGTGCGGTGCCGAAAACTCACTGGTCTTTTAAACAGAATTCGGTGTGTTGCTTCGACCGATTGAAACTACAGACAGAAGCGGCCCTTCCCGCCCCGTTAAATCCACCTTGCCTCAGGGGCAAGTAGCCCCTGCCAAAAGCGATCGGTGAAACAGGGCCGCGACTCTCTCCATAAATGGGGTACTACACCCACCCAACCAGTCGTTTGCCACCAAATTTGAGGAACATTCCCCCTCCCCCCTTTTCTCGCTTGAAACCCTCAGACGCAGCTTGTTAATTCATTTGAGTTTTTTCTTCGCTCTATTGAAATGGCTCATTAGTTGCACCGCACCTGATACCCGCAACAGCTGTCGTCCCGGACATCATGGAAACGGCGGGGCTCGCCAGATTAGGCATGACGCGAGGGGTGAAAAATGAAACGAGCGACACCACCATGCAGTTCCATCGCCTTGTTGCCCAGGTCAAGCCTGTGGTGCGTGTTCCACGCAAACGTGAGGATGGGGTGATGGCTTCCACTAATAGATCAATGGCTCGAATCACGAAACGGCCGATGCCACTTTATAAGCAACTCGCTGAGTTGAGTCTGATGTTTATTGTGTTGGTGATGACGCTGGCGTTGTCCGCTGTACTGGCGATGGAGTTCACCCTTGGAGTGTTCTGACAAATGCGTCTTTCACTCAAATGGCTTGATGATTGCGGTATTGCTCGTGCGAGCGCCCATTTACCAGGCCCCCCCTGTAAAAAAAGCGGTTATGGGAGGTGTGTCATGTGGAATCAGCCTCTGATGATTGTGGCGATCTACCTTGCTATCACCCTCTGCATCGGCTGGCTGTGGTCCGCAGCTACCCTGTATTGGCTTTGATCCAATGGAAAAAGTGAATCACCACCTGATTTTGTAAACACACATGACCGGCAGCCATGTGTCGGTCAGTTCGGAACTGAAGGTCAACCGGTCAAATGTCCCATGGGGGCGCGGGGATGAACTTTGACTCGATCCATTGTTTGAAGGCGACGACCACCGCGCCCGGAAACCTGGCCGATGGCCTGACCAGATAGACCCCACCGGCGGTATCCAATTGCCAGTCGGGAAGGACATGCAACAGCCTCCCGGCAGCAATATCACGACTCATCAACCAGTCACCTGCCCCCAGTATTCCCGCATCGGCGCGGGCCGCTGCCAGTAATGATTCGCTGTCATTGGCCGTCAGGTTTCCTTTGGGAGAAATCGTCTGCAGCTCATTGCCGCGATGGAGTCTCCACTGGGGAAAAGACGCAAGGCCGCTGAAGCGAAGGCAGTTGTGCCTGATCAGGTCCTGTGGCGTTTCGGGCATGCCGTGCTGCCTGATATAAGCAGGCGAGGCACAGAGTATCCGGCGATGGTCACTCAGTTTTTTGGCGATCAACCGGCTGTCTTCCAACTCTCCGATTCGGATCGCCACGTCAAAACCTTCATCGATGATGTTGACCAGACGCTCGCTGTAGTCTGCAAGGATCGAGACATGCGGATGAGCCTTGAGAAACTCCGGCAGCATCGGGCCAAGCCAACGCCTGCCCATGGCTGCCGGCAATGCAAGGCGCAACGTACCGCGGATTTCGCTGGCGCCCTCGGACGCTTGTTGCTGCGCTTCATTCATCAACTCGATGGCCGAGCGCAGGCGCTGCTCCAACCTGGCGCCTGTTTCAGTCATTCGAACCTGCCGGGTGGAGCGCTCCACGAGCCGAACGCCGAGGCGTTTTTCCATTGCGGCGAGTCGCTTTGAGACGACGGTTGGGTGTCGCTGCAATAGCCGGCCAGCCCCGACAAATGAGCCTTGCGAGGCCACGGCCAGAAACGCAGCGATTTCGTCACTGTGCTGATTGTTCAGAACATCAAGATTCATGGTTTTAAAATGATCGCCCCCGATGAACGCCCCGACTCCAGGTCCGCATGCGCCAATGCTGCATCCGCCAGAGAGTAGCTTGCCCGGACCGAAGGTTTGATAATACCCGCACCGATGGCGGCCAACACATCCTGTGCTCGCTCCTGGTACTCGGAAGCGCTCGCCGTATGGGCTGCCAACGAAGGACGAGTGAGGAACAGAGAGCCTTTGGCATTGAGTGTCGACAACTCCACGGCTGACGGCGCACCCGATGAAGCGCCAAACGATACCATCAGACCCCGTGGTCGCAAGCAATCCAGGGATGCCTGGAAAGAAACTCGCCCTATCGGGTCATAGACGACGTCGACCATTTTACCCTCGGTGATACGAGCGACTTCGCAAGCCAGGTTGTCAGCATCGAACACCAGCACTTCATCGCATCCCGACGCCTGGGCTTTCTCGACACTGGCCTGCTTTGAAACCACGCCGATCACGGTGGCACCCAAGTGTTTTGCCCACGGCACCATGATTTCCCCCAGTCCTCCAGCCACACCGTAGAGGAGCATGGTTGTGCCGGGCCCTACGGGATAGGTGGTTTTCAAAAGGTACTGCGCAGTGATGCCCTTGAACATGACGGCTGCGACATCATCGAACGACAGCGAATCCGGAATTTTGACCAGCCGCTCTGCCGGATAAATCCGGGCCGAAGCATAGGAACCGATAGGGCCGGTGGCATAGGCCACGCGATCCCCTACTCGTACGTTACTGACACCCGCCCCCACAACTGCGACACGCCCAGCGCCTTCCAGCCCAAGCCCGGATGGCAACGCTATGGGCACCGCCCCCTTGCGCTGGGTAACGTCGAGAACGTTGACACCTACAGCCTCTTGCTCAAGCCAGACCTCGCCCTGGCCTGGCGTTTGTTCGCTCAACGTCTCCAGGTTGAGTACTTCAGGGTTGCCGAACTGGTTAAACCGGATCGCAGATACCATGGTCATTTCTCCTTCAGTCAGAAGCCGCTATCAAACAAGTGGCCTCAGTGTGAGAACTGACCTGCTGATGAACAAGATGGGGTGATTGCAGGACATTAATGCACTGATTGCAGCAATGTAATCGCGAATGGCAGGCGTCAGTACGTGGAGCATGCTGGGATCATTGTGATTATTGAGAAAACAAGGGTTGTCGCCGTGAGTCTGCCTGGCTTGGTGGCTGCCTTTCGTGACAGGCAACAAACGGCCAGAAGCGGTCATGGGGACGCGACTTCTATTCAAAGAAAGTAAGCCCCCAAAATCCCCGCAGCAACGAACCAAACAAATACAACGATTACCGCAGCAAATCTGTTCGCTGGCGGCCTCACTTGGCTTTTCTCCCACTCACTCGCTTTGACCTGACACTCCTCGAGCACCTGCACAGGCATCAAGCGAATAGCGAGCAGAATGCCAAGCGGCAAGATGATCACGTCGTCCAAGTATCCAAGCACAGGAATGAAATCAGGAATGAGGTCGATTGGACTCAGCGCATACGCCACGACAAAAACCGAAATCCATTTGGGTAACCAGGGTGTCTGCGGATGCTGATAGCAAAACCAGAGAACCATGGTTTGCCGTTTTAGCTTTCTGGCCCAGCCGCGTAAACGATCAAGTATGCGTTTCATGTCGTAATTGTCAGTACCTGAAGGAGCGTGCCTGCGAGCGTAGCGCCTTGGGTGATTGACTGCTATGGGTAGTGGATTCAACCGGTCGTGACAGGCAGCAATCAGCCAACAACAGTCATTCAATGTCTACAAGTTCAGGGGCGATTCAGAAGATGTCCCGACCAGGAACGCTCCCCCCGCAGCCCTGCCATACTGTTCAACATGACCAGTGCAACTTTCCGCTTCTTTGATGAGCTCAACGATTTCCTGCCGGCCGATCGGCGGCGGCAGCCCTTCACCTGCCAGTGCGCGCAAGGGGCCACGGTCAAGCACATGATCGAGGCGCTCGGAGTGCCGCACACCGAGGTCGAACTGGTGCTGCTCAACGGCGAGTCGGTGGGCCTGGAGCGGGTGATCCTCGACAGTGACCGGTTGGCGGTGTATCCCAAGTTCGAAGCGCTGGACATCAGCCCGCTGCTGAAGGTTCGCGCGCAACCTTTACGGGTGCTGCGTTTCGTCGCTGATGCACACCTTGGCGGGCTGGCCAGCCTGCTGCGCATGAGCGGCTTCGACACTCTCTACGACAATGGCTTCGAGGATGGCGAGATCGCCGAGATCGCTGCGCAGCAAGGGCGCATCGTGCTGACCCGCGACCGCGAACTGCTCAAGCGGCGAATCATCAGCCACGGCTGTTATGTGCATGCCCTGAAACCGTCGCTGCAGCTGCGCGAATTGTACGAGCGCCTCGACCTGGCGCGTAGTGCGCGGCCATTCAGCCTGTGCCTTCATTGCAACCTGCCGCTGCACGAGATCAGCCTGGAACTGGCCCGCACGCAGGTGCCGCCACGCATTGGCGCCCTCTATTCGCACTTCCTGCGCTGCGACGCCTGCCAACGGGTTTACTGGGAAGGTTCGCACTGGCGCGGTATGTGTGCATTGCTGGCACCGCTGCTGAACCGATAGCCGCCAGCCCTTGGCGGGCAAAAAATAACAAAATTGCCATGTGCTCCCTCCGTTCCTTCTTGCGTCGCACTGTTCATTGCCCGTTTCCGTACGTCTGGAGTTTCCCCAATGCCCTCGCCTCATTCCTTGCCCGCTGCGCTGCTGGGCCTGGCCCTTGTTTGTCCGGCCATGACCGAGGCTCAGGGCCTGGAGCTGGGACAGGTGCTGATTGGCGCCGAGGACCAGAGCGACGAAGATCAGGGGATCGAGGACGCCAGGGCCCGGCTGGCCCAAGTGCCCGGCGGCACCAACGTGGTCGACATGCGCCGCCCGTTGCAAGGCCGCGTGGCCAGCAACCAGGATGTGCTGGCTTACCAGCCGGGGATCTATGCCCAGTCGGCGGGTAACGAAGGGGTGAAAATCTCGATCCGCGGGTCAGGTATCAACCGCGCACCGGGTGCCCATGCCTCGGGGCTGTACACCCTGCTCGACGGGCTGCCGCTGACCGGCCCCGGCGGCACGCCCTACGAATTGCTGGAACCGCTGTGGCTCGACCATGTGGAAGTGCTGCGCGGCGCCAACGGTTTCGACTGGGGCGCCCTGGCCCTGGGCGGGGCCATCGATTACGTCAGCCATACCGGCTACGACGCGCCGAAGTTGCAGGTACGCTACGCAATGGGCAGTCACGGCTATCAGCAGCGTCAGGTCAGCTCCGGACAGGTGCTGGGTGACTTCGATTACTACGTGGCCATGACCGACGCCAACGCCGACGGTTACCAGGACCACACGGCCAGCGAGAGCCAGGGGGTCATCGCCAACTTCGGTTATCGCTTCAACCCGAACCTTGAAACACGCTTCTACCTGCGCCACCGCCAGACCGACAACGACCTCGCGGGACGCGTGACCAAGCACTCCATCGAGCATGACCCACGGGCGGCCAACCCGGCCTATGTGGCGCGGGACGACCACCGCGACGAACCGGGCAGCACCTTTATCGGCAACAAGACCACCTACTACATCGATGACGATTCGAGCATCCAGACCGGCCTGGTCTACCACGACTATCCCATGGACTTGAGCGAGGGCCCCAACCGCCTGAAGGTGGCGTACACGGACGTCAGCGGCACGTTCGACTACAAGCGTCGCGACACGCTCTGGGGTCTGCAAAGCCAAAGCACCCTGGGCCTGCGAATGACCAAGCACCTGCCCAACGCCGGTGCCAGCGAGTTCGTGCGCATCCCCACCGGCAACACCGCCGGTTACGCACCGGGCACGCTGATCCGCAACTTCACCTACCAGGGCTCGGACACGGTCCTGCATGCCGGCAATGACCTGGAGATCGCCGACGACCTGTGGCTGACCACCGGCCTCGCCGCGATCTACACCCGCCGTGAAAGCGATGTCACCTACCCGCAAAGTGGTGGCAAGACCAGCCTGCACGACTGGGACTACGCCCCGCGCGTGGGTCTGCGCTACCAACTGACTCCGGACCTGCAACTGTTCGGCAATCTCAGCCGCTCGGTCGAGGCACCGCACCCGTGGTCGCTGATCTATAGCTCGAACATCCGATTCCCCGCAGGCAGCGGCGTTGCCACGGGCGCCCAGCGCGAACCGGTCACGCTGCAAAACCAGACCGCCACCACCCTGGAGATCGGCGGCCGCGGTGACAGCACGCTGGGGCAGTGGAGCCTGGCCTGGTACTACGCCCAGGTGCGCCACGAATTGCTGTCGGTGCTGCCGGACGCCAACGCCACCACGCCCTACGAACTCAACGCCAGCCCTACCGTGCACCAGGGCGTGGAAGCCAGCCTGCTGAGCCCCCTCTGGTCGCCGGACGATGGCGGCCTGTTGAGCCTGCGCCAGAGCTATACCTTCAGTGACTTCCACTACCGCGACGATGAGCGCTTCGGCGACAACCGCCTGCCGGGCCTGCCGATGCACTATTACCAGGGCGAACTGCGCTACGACTGGCCACAAGGCTTTTTCGCCGCGGTCAACACGCAATGGGTGTCCAAGGTGGCGGTCGATTACGCCAACAGCTACTACGCCGATCCCTACGCCATATTCGGCGCCACACTGGGCTACAACGCGCCCAAGGGCGACTGGCAGACCTGGCTGGACCTGCGCAACCTGACCGACAAGCACTATGCCGCCACGGTCACGCCGGGCTACGACGACAAAGGCCTGGACGCGGCACGCTCCACCCCTGGCGAGGGCATGGCGATGTACGTCGGGGTGTCGTGGAGTCTGCTCTGAGGCCGGGTTTACCGGTCGAAAGGCAGGTTCACGGGGAGAATCGATTCACCTGAATAATTCCGCAAATATAGATAGCTGACTAATCACAAGCTCAACTATGATGAGCTAACTCCTCCGCAGCAGACGTCACCATGACCGACTCATTGACCCTTGGTTTTGCCCTGCATGACAGCGCCCGGCTGATGCGCAAGCGGTTTGAACAACGCGCGCGGCATGTCGGCCTCACCCGCTCGCAGTGGCAGGTGCTGGCCATGCTGTCGACCAACGAGGGCATTCATCAAAAAGGGCTCGCTGACTTACTGGAGTTGGAGTCGATCACCCTCGTGCGTCTGCTGGACAAGATGGCCGAACGCGGTTTGGTCGAGCGACGTCGCCACTCTACGGATCGACGCCTGTCCCTGCTGTTTTTGACGGAGCAGGCTCATCCGCTGCTGCAACTCATGCGTGACATGGGCCGAGTGACTCGCCAGGAAGCCACGCGCGGATTCTCTGCCGAGGAGGAACAACTGCTGCTGCAGATGATGAAGCGGATGAGGTCCAACCTGATCGAAGCTTGCAGTCTTCCCGTTGAAGAACAGGAGCATCATCATGATTGAGAGACGGCAACTCGTGCGCACCACGCTCTTCGCCTTGCTACCCATCGCGCTGGTGCTCGGCGGCTATCTGTATGTCTCGGGCGGGCAGGTCATTTCCACCGACAATGCCTACATCCAGGCCGATCATGTCGGTGTCTCCACCGATGTCTCGGGGCTGGTCGCCTCGGTTGAGGTCAATGACAACCAGCGGGTGGTCAAGGGCCAGGTCCTGTTCACCCTCAAGCCGGAGCCCTTTGAGATTGCGTTGGCCAGTGCCAGGGCGCAGTTGAGCAATGTGCGTAACCAGATCCTCAATCTCCAGGCCAATTACAGGCAAGCGCAGGCCGAAATCGACCAGGCGCAAATCGACCTCGCCTACTACCAGGCCAGCTTCCAGCGCCAGCAAACCCTGCTCAGCGTCTCTGCGGTTTCCAGAACCAACTACGACGATGCCAAGCATGCGCTGGACAGCACCCGGCAAAAAATCACCGTGGCCAGGGCCACTGCGCAAATGGTGCTGGCGCAACTGGGCGGAAGTATCGAAACCCCCGTCGAACAACAATCCACGTATCTGATCGCCCGGGCCGCCGTCGACGAAGCGCAGCGCAACCTGGACAACTCGGTGGTCAGGGCTGCGTTTGACGGTGTCGTGACCAACGTTGATTCGCTGCAAGTCGGCTCCTACCTGCAACCACCCCAATCGGGCATCAGCCTGGTGTCGGCCGAACACCTGTGGGTCACGGCGTCGCCGAAGGAAACCGAACTGACCCACATGAAACCCGGTCAGTCCGTCGAGATCAGCGTCGACAGCTACCCCGGCGTGCAGTGGCACGGCACCGTCGACAGCATCAGCCCGGCGTCGGGTTCGAGCTTCTCGTTGCTGCCCGCGCAAAACACCACGGGCAACTGGGTCAAGGTCGTGCAACGGATTCCCGTACGCATCAGCATCGATGATGCCGGGGAAAAACCACCGCTGCGCACCGGCATGAGCGTGCAGGCCGAGATCGACACCGGCTCGGCCCGTGGCCTGCCGCACCTGTTCGCGGGGCTGCTGGCGAGCAAGGCCCCTGCCCCGGCTCTGGCCCATGAATAACCCGGCACCGACCGAAGCGGTGGCCCATCGCGGGATGATCACCGCTTGCGTCGTGCTCGCGGTGATCATGCAAGCGCTCGACACCACCATCGCCAACGTCGCCCTGCCCTACATGCAAGGCAGCATCTCGGCCAGTTCAGACCAGATCAACTGGGTGCTGACGTCCTATATCGTCGCCGCGGCAATCATGACGCCGCCGTCCGCCTTTCTGGCCAGGCGCTTCGGGCGCAAACGCGTGCTGCTGTGGGCGATTGTCGGCTTTGTGGTCTCGTCGATCCTTTGCGGCCTGGCGCAGTCGCTGGAAGAAATCATCCTCGCCCGCCTGCTGCAGGGCCTGGCGGGCGCGGCGCTGGTGCCTCTGTCCCAGGGCATTCTGCTGGACATCTACAGCCTCAAGGAACGCGGCTCCGCCATGGCGCTGTTCGGCGTGTCGGTCATGGTCGGCCCCGTACTGGGGCCGATGCTCGGCGGCTGGCTGACCGAGAATTTCAGCTGGCGCTGGGTGTTCTTCATCAATTTGCCCATTGGTTTGCTGGCGCTGGCCGGGATCGTCTATTACGTCAGCGAAACCACCACCGACACCTCGACCCGCCTGGACTGGCTCGGCTTCGGTTCGCTGAGCGTGGCGATCATGGCCCTGCAACTGTTTCTGGATCGGGGCGAGCAACTGGGCTGGTTCGCTTCCGGTGAAATCCTCGTCGAAGCGATCGTGGCCGCTGTCGCCCTGTACGTGTTCCTGGTCCACACCTTCACCACCGACAGCCCCTTTATCAGCCCGAAGCTGTTCAAGGATCGTAACTTTGCGATCAGCGTCGTCTTTATCTTCATCGTCGGCATCACCTACCTGGCCTCACTGGCGCTGATGACCCCCTACCTGCAAACCCTGATGGGCTATCCGGTGCTGACCGCCGGCATGGTGATGGGCCCCCGTGGCCTGGGCACGATGCTGACCATGTTCCTCGCCGGTCGACTGCTGGGCAAAGTCGATACCCGCCTTTTATTGTTGTCGGGCCTGGGCTTGTCGGCGCTGTCGATGGGGCTGATGACCGGCTGGACGCCTGACGTGTCGATGCAGACCGTCATCTGGGTCGGCTTCATCCAGGGCACCAGCCTGGGCATGCTGTTTGTGCCACTGACCACGGTTGCCTTCGCGACCCTGCCCGCCTCCTTGCGCGCCGAAGGCACCGGGCTTTACAGCCTGTCGCGAAATGTCGGTTCCAGCGTCGGGATCTCCATCGTGACCGTGCTGCTCACCCAGAACATCCAGGCCAACCACGAGCAGATCGGTGCCTACATCACGCCCTTCAACCGGGCCTTCGACGCAGGTTCGATCAAGAGCTACCTGGACCCGATGGCCGCCTCCGGTCGCGCCACCCTGGACGCGCTGGTCAACGTGCAGGCCAGCTGGATCGCCTACGTGGATGACTTCAAGCTGCTGATGCTGCTGTCACTGGCGGTCATGCCGTTGTTGCTGATTATCAAGACCCCAAAAACCCAGGCACATGAAGAACCGGCAGCGGTCATGGAGTAGTCCCGGATCGACACACAACCGCGCGAGACGACTAAGCTTTTGTAACGTCACTTCGTCCCTCAAGGAGAACTCCATGAGCGCCGCCGACCTGTCCGAACTCGATGCCGCCCTACCCGGCTTGACCCGCAAGATCCGCGTGCTCGATGCCCTGTCCTGGCCCGATGGCGTCGAGGAAGACTTCCTGGCGAAATGGCGCGGCGGGCGTGCCGAATTACCCAGGGTCGAGTTGCAGCCTCGCGACCACAGCGCCGACATCGCCGCCCTGGAAACCTTTATCAGTCAATGCGATGTGGGGCATCCGGCCGGGAATTACCTGGCCATGACCGCCCGTAGCTATGCCACGGCCGGGCACATGCTGGGGGCCATTGGCACTCCCGCCTTTACCCAGTATTCGTCGGCGCTGTACCGGCGCCCGGATTTCTATTACACACGCCTGCAACTGAGCATGCTCGACGCGGCCCGGTTCTTCCTCAAGACCACCGACGCCCTGCTGGGCGGTGCGCGGATTCCACCCTGCCCGGCCGAGATCCCGGCCAAGGCGTTCGCCGCCTGGATTCAACCGGAACTGGACCGCTTCTTCGGCGTCGGGCAGATCACGGTCGTGCTCGATCCGAACCTGGCCGCCAAGGCCATCGCCGGATCGAGCCGCATTCGCCTGCGGGCCAGCGCGCTGTTCTCGGAGCTGGACAAGCAACAGCTGTTGCAACACGAGGCCTTCGTGCATGTCGCCACGGCACAGAACGGCGCGCGCCAGCCCAACCTCACAAGCCTGGGCCTGGGGGCGCCCCGCACGACCCAGACCCAGGAAGGCATTGCCACCCTGGCCGAACTGTTCACCGGCAGCATGGACATCAATCGCCTGCGTCGCCTGGCCCTGCGCGTGCTCGCCGTCCAGCAGGCGCTGGAGGGTGCCGATTTCATCCAGGTGTTCGAAGGTTTTCTGGCGGCCGGTCAGACAGAAGAGGAATCCTTCCGTTCAACCCAACGGGTGTTCCGCGGCGCCGACCTGCGGGGTGGTTCGGCCTTCACCAAGGATGCCGCTTACCTGACCGGGTTGCTCGGCGTCCACACCCTGCTGCGTATCGCAATTCGCGATAACCGGCCGGAACTGGTCGGGCATTTGTTTGCAGGGCGCCTCAGCCTGGGTGACACCGTGCGCCTGGCGCCCCTGTTCGAATCCGGCTGGCTCAAGGGGCCGGTCTATCTTCCGGCCTGGGCCAGCGACCTGCGCCTGCTGGCCGCCAACCTGGCCTTCTCGGCGTTCATCGCCCAGATCAAGCTGGATGTGCTGGACCTGGATGTGTTCATGGCATTCGCCGAAGAACACGAAAGCGATGCCAGCGCCCAGTGATCGAGGGGCAATTTTACAGGCAGCCTTGACTCTTCGAATCAACTGCTACCATTAGGAAGCGGTGTCGAGGCCGGGCTCTGTGGCTTGCAATGTCGGCTTCACCTGCCAGGGATCGATCCACTCATTTCAAGCCTGCCTGACCCCATGGGGGGTGCAATGCACAATCCATTACTTTACGCGTTGTCGGCTGTACTGCTCTTGAGCGGATCGTCCTGCCTGGCACTGGGTACGGATGGGACCGCTGCCGCACCGCCCCCGGTTCCGGCACCCGCCGCAGCCCCCGCACCGGCAAGCGCGGCCACTACCGCGCCCGCCGCGCCGGTGACCAAGGATCCGGTGTTTACCCAGGAACAGCTGGATCAGATGCTGGCGCCCATTGCGCTATACCCGGACCCACTGTTTGCACAGGTGCTGATGGCCACCACCTACCCCGGGGAAGTCGGCGAGGCAGTCAACTGGTCCAAAGCCCACCCGGACGCCAAGGGTGACGATGCGGTCAAACAGGTGGCGAACCAGCCCTGGGATCCGAGCGTGCAGGCACTGGTCGCCTTCCCGCAGGTTCTGGCACTGCTTGGGCAGGACCCTGTCTGGGTCCAACGCCTGGGTGATGCCTTCCTGGCGCAGCCCGACGATCTCATGGAAAGCGCGCAACGCTTGCGTCGCCAGGCACAGGCAGCCGGCAATCTGCAGAGCAACCAGTATCAGAACGTGACGATCCAGAATGTCGCGGCGCCAGCACCGGCGACCACGAACGCGGCTCCAGCCCCTGAAGCGGCCCCGGCCAGCAACTCCACCATCATCATTCAGCCTGCCGATCCGCAGGTGGTGTACGTCCCCACGTATAACCCGACAACCACCTACGGCACCTGGCCCTACCCGGCGTCGCCGCCCGCGTACTATCCACCGCCACCGGCCTATTACCCTGGCCAGGCGCTGATGGCCGGGCTCGCGTTTGGTGCCGGTGTGGCGATCGTTGGATCGTTGTGGGGTGAATGTGACTGGGGCAATAACGACGTCGACATCGACGTCAATCGCTACAACAACATCAACGGCAACAACCGGATCACCAACAACAAATGGCAGCACAACCCGGTGCACCGCAATGGCGTGCCCTATCGGGACAATGCGAGCCGCGCACAGTACGGCCGGCAACTGAACGGAGCCAATCAGCGCGAAGCCTATCGCGGGGACAATGCCCAACGCACCCAGGCCCGTGAAAATGCCCGCACCTCAATGGACAAGCACGGTATCGAACGACCAGCCACCAGCAACCGCGAAGCCCGTGATCAAACGCGCAAACTCCAGTCCGGAACCGCAGGCGGCGATCGGCTGCAGGCCGGTGCAGACAGACCAAAGACGGCGGACAGAAGCCAGGGCACGGCCAGAAACACCCGGGAGAATCAGCAACCCAGGAGAGAGACCCAGCAGGCGAGGAACCAGAGCGCCCAGTCGAATCAGCGCAGAGAAGGCTCCGCACAGACGCGGCAAGCGACCAATAATCGGCCCGCCGCCAGTGCCGGCAGTGCCCGCAACAATGCGTTCGCCGGCGCACGCTCGCCGTCCCAGGCCAACGTCCAGGCCAATCGTGGCCGGGCCAGCCAGGCATCCGCCCAACGCCCCAGTGCCTCGCGCTCAGCCGGTCACCAGGTCAGCCGGCCGTCCAATCCACCAGCGCGTCAAAGGGGGGGCCGCCGTTGAAAAACCATCCTCGATTGAAGGGACTCACGGGTTTGCTCCCTCATGTCCTGGTTATAGCCGCCGGCTTGTTGTGGTCGTGCATGGCGACGGCACAGCAGGCCTTTCCAACGCCAGAAAAGGCAGCAGAAGCCTTTGTCGAAGCACTGGGTACCGAACACTCCGACCAGGCACGCCTGACCGAACTGCTGGGCAGCGATTGGCACAGCTACATCCCCCGCGAAGGCGTGCAGCGCGAAGATGTGGATGCGTTCTTGCAGCAATACCGCGAGCAACACCACATTGAAAACACCAGCGACCGCAAGGCCATCCTGGCGGTTGGCAGTGAGAACTGGACGCTGCCCATCCCCATGACCAAGGCCGCGGACGGTTGGCGTTTCGACATGAAGGCCGGCAGTGCCGAAATCCGTACCCGTCAAATCGGCCGCAATGAACTTGCCGCGGTGCAATCGGTACTGGCCTATCACGACGCCCAGATGGACTATGCGTCGGTGGATCGAGACGATGATGGCGCCCTTGAGTATGCGCAGAAAATCGTCAGCAGCCCCGGCAAGCACGACGGACTCTACTGGGCCGAGGACGACAGTGGCCAGATCAGCCCGTTGGGGCCTTCGTTCGGCAAAGCCATTGCCGACGAAGAGTGGCACGGCTACCGCTTCCGCATCCTTCATGGCCAGGGTCCTTCGGCACCGGGCGGTGCCTACAGCTACCTGATCGGCGACAAGATGAGCCGGGGCTTTGCGCTGATCGCCTGGCCAGCGAAGTACGACGACACCGGCGTGATGAGTTTCATGATCAGCCATGAAGGCCAGGTGTTCGAAAAAGACCTCGGACCCGATAGTGAAAAACTGGCGCTGGCGATGAAGCGCTTTGATCCGGATGACAGCTGGAAAGAGGTGCCTGAAGATCAGGAGTAGCAGGCGCGACCTGCTACAAGCCTTCAGAACGGTTGAAAGCAGTTATCTGATCGACAGGACGAATCGCTCTTCGCCCCCGGTGTTGTCGTTACAGGAGGGTTGCTCAAGCTTGAATCCGCACCGATCCAGTACTTTTCTGGAGCCGGCGTTTTCCTTGAAGGCAAACGCAACCAGTTGCGAAAGTCCCCAGCGCATCCGTGCCTCCTGGATCAGGTGCCTCAGCGCCAGTGTTGCCAGCCCTTGGCCACACGCGCGCTGAGCTATCCGATAGCCCACCTGCGCAGAACCCGTCGAAGAGTCGATGCTTTTCAGATTGGCTCGACCGACGATCCTCTGACTGCAATCCTCGATGACAAACGGGTGCCAGGCGCCGAGGGCGAAATCGGACAAATAGCTTTCGATATGATTGGCGACACCCTGCAACGAGTAAAAAGAAGGCGCGCGCGCATCAATATGGGATTCGAACCATTCACGGTTCTGGATTTCGAAAGCCAGCAACGCTTGAGTGTCAGTCACTTTCAGCTCGCGTACGCTAAATGATTCCATTCATCACCTCTGCTGTGCCTTGTGCCGAATTGGCTCGAGTCTATCTCATACCTGAACAACCTGGCCGGGCCGAGCCTTCCCCTTCTCGAGCCCGAGCGGCTTGCATAATACATATGGAAAATCGTATATTCGAATAACCATATGTATCGAGCCGCGCCAATGCTCAATCCTGCCGCCGTATTCAAATGCCTGTCCGACGAAACCCGCGCCCGGGCCACCTTGCTCATCACTCGTGAAGGCGAGTTATGCGTGTGTGAACTGGTCTGCGCCCTGGACGACAGTCAGCCTAAAATTTCCCGCCATCTTGCCCAGCTTCGCGGCTGCGGCCTGCTTCTCGACCGCCGCCAGGGGCAGTGGGTGTATTACCGGCTCAACCCTGATCTGCCCGCGTGGGTTCGCGACGTTCTCGAGACAACCTTGCAGGCAAACGCCGACTGGCTGGCGAACGACAGCACTCGCCTTGCCGCGATGGGCGACCGTCCGCTCAACACTTCCGCCTGCTGCTGACCCTTCACTCATCGAGACTTCGCATGCTTACAGCGTTTAGCATTTTCCTGCTCACCATGGTGTTGGTCATCTGGCAACCCAAGGGCCTGGGCGTCGGCTGGAGCGCCTCCCTGGGCGCCGTCCTGGCCCTGCTGGCAGGCGTCGTGACACTGAACGATATTCCACTGGTGTGGCACATTGTCTGGAACGCCACCGCGACCTTCATCTCGCTCATCATCATCAGCCTGCTGCTCGATGAGGCCGGGTTTTTCCAGTGGGCCGCACTGCATGTGGCGCGCTGGGCCAAGGGTGACGGGCGGCGCCTGTTCGTATTTACGATACTGCTGGGGGCCGGCGTATCCGCTCTGTTTGCCAACGACGGCGCAGCCCTGATCCTGACCCCCATCGTCGTTTCAATACTGCTCGCACTGCGTTTTTCGCCAGCCTCTACCCTGGCGTTCGTCATGGCGGCCGGTTTCATTGCAGATACGGCGAGCCTGCCTCTGGTGGTTTCCAACCTCGTCAACATCGTTTCGGCCGATTACTTCGACCTGGGCTTCAGCGAGTACGCCGCCATCATGGTGCCGGTCAACTTCGTTGCCGTGGCGACCACGCTCGTGGTGCTGTACTGGTTTTTCCGGCGTGACATCCCCAGGCACTACTCGCTCGATGACGTGATGGATCCGCGACGCGCCGTGCGTGATCCCCTGACCTTCCGCGTCGGCTGGGTTGTCCTGGCTCTGTTGCTGGTCGGGCTGTTTGCCCTGGAACCCTTGGGCATTCCCATCAGCGCCATCGCAGCGGTCTGTGCCGCGTTGCTGTTCGCCGTGGCGGCACGTGGGCATGTGATTTCAACGCGACGGGTGCTGCGTGAGGCGCCCTGGCAGGTCGTGATCTTTTCGCTGGGCATGTACCTGGTGGTGTACGGGCTGAAAAACGCCGGGCTGACCACCTACATGACCATGGCCCTGAACCGCATGGCCGAATTCGGCATCTGGGGCGCCGCGTTGGGCACAGGGCTGATCACGGCCTTGCTGTCATCGGGCATGAACAACATGCCCACGGTGCTGGTGGGGGCCCTGTCGATTCAGGCCAGCGACGCCACCGGTGTGGTGCGTGAAGCCATGATCTACGCCAATATCATCGGCTCTGACCTGGGCCCCAAGATCACCCCCATCGGCAGCCTGGCCACCCTGCTCTGGCTGCATGTCCTGGAGCGCAAGGGCATCCGCATTACCTGGGGTTACTACTTCAAGGTCGGCGTGGTCCTGACGCTGCCGATTCTGTTCATCACCTTGTCTGCCCTGGCCCTGCGCCTGAGCGTTTAACCCTGTGCGACTGCAAAGAGGAGTCACCATGCGCGTTCTGTTTATGTGTACCGCCAATAGCTGTCGCAGCATCCTGTCCGAAGCCATGTTCAACCATCTCGCCCCCGAAGGTTTTGAGGCGGTCAGTGCCGGCAGCTTCCCCAAGGGCCAGGTGCTGCCCCGCAGCCTGAGCACGTTGCAAGAGGCCGGCATCGCCATCGACGGCTTGAGCAGCAAAGGCAATGAGGCTTTCGAAGCCAACCCACCGGACATCGTCATTACGGTCTGCGACAAGGCCGCCGGCGAGGCGTGCCCCGTGTACTTCGGGCCGGCACTGAAAGCTCATTGGGGCCTGGAAGACCCATCGGACATCAAAGGCGATGAAGCGACGGTATCGACGGCGTTCCACTCAACCCTGGCGCACATCGAAACGCGCTGCCGGGCATTCCTCGACCTGCCTCTTGCACAACTTGACCGCGATGCGCTGAAGCGAGAACTCGACCGCATCGGCACGCTTTGACCGGAGCCCCCATGACCCATCCCCTGCCCAATCTCGACACGTCACTGACCCAGCCCATCGCCCATGGAGGCGACGATCAGCACAAGCCACGCATCCTGCTGCTATACGGCTCGACCCGTGCGCGCTCGTTCAGTCGCCTGCTGGTCGAGGAAGCAGCCCGTTTGCTCGAACACTTCGGTGCCGAGACACGGATCTTCAATCCATCAGGCCTGCCGCTACCGGACGACGCGCCCTCCGATCACCCGAAAGTCCAGGAACTGCTCGAACTGATGCAGTGGTCCGAAGGCCAGGTCTGGTGTTCGCCAGAGCGCCACGGCTCCATGTCTGCGGTGTTCAAGGCGCAAATCGACTGGGTGCCGTTGGCGTTGGGCGCCGTTCGCCCGACCCAGGGAAAAACCCTCGCGGTCATGCAGGTCTGCGGCGGTTCCCAGTCCTTCAATGCGGTGAATCAGCTTCGTGTGCTGGGGCGCTGGATGCGCATGTTCACCATCCCCAATCAATCCTCCGTGCCAAAGGCTTTTCTGGAGTTTGACGAGGCCAATCGCATGAAGCCCTCGTCGCTGTACGACAGGGTGGTGGACGTCATGGAGGAACTGGTGAAGTTTACCCTGCTGCTACGGGATCGCCCCGATCTGGTAGACCGCTACTCGGAGCGCAAAGAGTCCGCAGAGGAACTGACTCAGCGCGTGAATCAGCGGTCGATCTGACTGTAGAAATGTTCCCCCAGGCTCGAAAGCCGAAAAAAAGTCGCAAACCCCACGACGCTTCAGGGCTTGCGACTCTTTGCCGATACGTCCCTCAAGCTCCCGGGACGTTTTCTACGGTATGCCTGCCGTGTTCATTGCGAACGTGCAGGTTCAGTTCTCGACCTCAACCGCGTCGAAATCCGGGGCGTCCACCACATTCTCTCTGGCGTCCTTCGCCTCAACTTTGGCGGCCTCTCTGGCCTCCTTCGCCTCGGCTTTGGCCGCGTCCCTCGCGGCATCCGCGGTAGCCCGGGCAGCATCCCTGGCGGCATCTGCGTCGGCCTTGGCCGCGTCCCTCGCTGCATCTGCAGCGGCACGGGCAGCGTCTCTGGCGGCGTCTGCGTCATCGTCCGCTACACCAGCAGCTTTTGCGGCATCCCGGGCGGCGTCCGCGTCAGCCCTGGCGGCGTCCCGGGCGGCATCTGCAGTGGCTTTTGCCGCATCACGGGCTGCATCCGCAGTCGCTCTGGCCGCATCACGGGCTGCATTGGCATCAGCCCTCGCAGCGTCCCTGGCTGCATCGGCGGCATCGTGATCAGCGTCGTCAGCGTCGTTGTCATGGGCATTGCCCGGGCCTCTGTTCCCGGCCACACCACCATGGTCAGCATCGCCGCGCCCCGGGCCTCCATGACCGTCGCCGTCATGGCCTGCAGCGCCATGATCGCCACCCTCTGCGCCATGGCCGCCAGCACCGTGACCGCCACCGCCGTCACCACCGTGACCACCACCTCCAGCGCCGCCGTGACCTCCACCGCCTCCACCGCTGCCGCCATCCTTGGCATACACGCTGGAGAAACTACCGATGTAATCAGGCACCAGGACAGTCGATGCCGACAGGACTCCGCCGATGGCCAGAGCCAACAAACATTTCTTGAGCAGCATGATGCACCTCCGCATGGAGTTGCGTACTCATCTCCGTATCGAACGCAATGTCCAGTGAGTTCCCGGCCGCCCATTGGAGCAGCCGGCCAACCGGCACGGCCATCAATCTGCAGCATTATCGAACCACTGCGGTATCCGCACGATCCCTGAAAGCCAGTTGGCATCGTTGCGCGGGAAACATTCCCACATTTTTTGGATAAGTGCGTTCAGCCCGAGTTCAAAAAAACAGAATCAGGATCTGACGCATGGGTTGGGCAACAACTTCAACCTGACCCATTTGGAGCATCATCACGCCTCAATCTGACATGTTTATTTTCAGTTATCTTGCATATTGATTTTTATTGTGTCATTTATAGCCTCGCCGATCACAGGACTGATCCACCGCGCCAACCCGGATGGCGGGCATCCGTTTCCCCCAAATGCCTCCAGGGAGTCAACAATATGAACAAGACAGAACTTCTAGGTGCTCTGGCGCTATGCGCTTTCAGCTTCCTGGCACATGCCGACGAAGACAGCCTGCGTATCGGTATCGAAGCCGCCTACCCGCCCTTCTCCTTCAAGACACCCGAAGGCAACGTCAGCGGGTTCGATTACGACATCGGCAACGCCTTGTGCGAAGAAATGAAGGTCAAGTGCGAGTGGGTCATTCAGGAGTTCGACGGCATGATCCCGTCGCTCAAAGTGCGCAAGATCGATGCCGTGCTGTCGTCGATGTCGATCACCGAAGACCGGATGAAGTCCGTGGACTTCAGCAAAAAGTACTACCACACGCCGGGCAAGTTCGCGATGAAGGCCGGCAACGTGATCAATGACCCCTTGGTGGACCTCAAGGGCAAGAAAGTCGGGGTGCAACGCTCCTCGACTTACGATCGTTTTGCCACCGAGCAACTGGAAAAAGCCGGCGTCGTCGTGGTGCGCTACGGCTCACAGAATGAAGCCTTCCTCGATCTCGCCTCGGGTCGTCTGGACGCCACCCTCGCCGACATCGTCAACACCGATGAGAGCTTCATCAAGACACCCGCCGGCCAGGGCTTCGCGCTCACAGGGCCCGACATCAACGACCCGAAATATTTTGGCCGAGGCGCCGGGATCGCCGTGCGCAAAGGCGACAGTGCCAACGTTGCGCGCCTGAGTGCGGCGATTGACGCCATTCGCGCCAATGGCAAGTACCAGCAAGTGATGGACAGGTACTTCGCGTTCGATATCTACGGCGAGTAAGCCTTACCCCTGCCCCCTGACC
>NZ_JAHBDI010000040.1:0-33130 GCF_019956275.1 Pseudomonas sp. GL-RE-26 | reverse complement strand
TGGATGTGAATGCGCGCATTCACTCCGGCCGCAGTGGCCTGCGCCTGTGGGAAGACTGCGTGAAGTTCGGCATCGAGGCGCGCAAGTTGATCCTCGAAGC
Organism: Pseudomonas sp. GL-RE-26; assembly: GCF_019956275.1. Taxonomy (NCBI): domain Bacteria; kingdom Pseudomonadati; phylum Pseudomonadota; class Gammaproteobacteria; order Pseudomonadales; family Pseudomonadaceae; genus Pseudomonas; species Pseudomonas sp. GL-RE-26. The sequence continues at coordinate 33,030 of NZ_JAHBDI010000040.1, read as the reverse complement.
CTGCACCATGGTCCGCCCGTTCGTGCCACACACCATTGAAGGGCGCGCCTGGGAAGACTATCCGACGGAAGAAATCGCCAACGACATCCGCTTCTTCGAGTTCCATCCCAAGGACCGTTGGCACGCCTTTGCCGGCTACGCCGAGAAGCAGTACTTCATCGACCCGTGCAAGTTGCTGTTCACCACGCCGGGCATCGACCCGGTGGACGGCAGCTACACCGACTTCGGCATTCACGCCGGCATCCTGGCCAACTTCCTGCGCGAGAACGGCATCGTCCCGGAAAAGTGCGACCTGAACTCGATCCTGTTCCTGCTCACCCCGGCCGAAGACTGGGCGAAGATGACCCACCTGGCCGCGCAGATCGCCCGTTTCGAACGCTTCATCAGCGATGACGCGCCGATGAGCCGGGTGCTGCCGGCGATCTACGCGCAGCATCAGGAACGCTATCGCAACTACACCATTCGCCAGCTCTGCCAGGAAATGCACGACCTGTATCGCCATCACAACGTGCAACAGTTGCAGAAGGACATGTTCCGCAAGGAACACTTCCCGAAAAAGGCCATGAACCCGCAGCAAGCGCAAATCGAGTACATCCGCGGCAACGTCGAACTGGTGGCGCTGGCGGATGCCGACGGGCGTATTGCCGCCGAGGGCGCGCTGCCTTATCCACCGGGCGTCCTGTGCGTGGTGCCGGGTGAGATCTGGGGCGGCGCGGTGTTGAAATACTTCCTGGCCCTGGAAGAAGGCATCAACCGCTTGCCCGGTTTCACGCCGGAGTTGCAAGGGGTGTACCTGAAGCAGGAAGGCGGGCGTACCCGGGCGTATGGGTACGTGATCAAGGCCTGATGCTGCACGGGTCAGAAGCGTTCAACCTACAAGGTTCATGTGGTCAAGCAGTAAGCGTTAGCCCCTGTCCGGCCGCGTGCTGTACGTCGCCAGACCCAGGTTCAAAACTCTGCAAAAGGCAAGGAGTTTGCGATGGCTGATTCAAGCAAGAAAATGGGCCTGATGGGGCTCACGACGCTGGTAACGGTCAACATGATGGGCTCTGGCATCATCATGTTGCCCACCAACATGGCTCAACTGGGCGCCGTCTCGCTGCTGTCATGGATCTTCACGGCGATCGGTTCGATGGCCATCGCCTACTGCTTTGCCCAGTGCGGGGTCTTCTGCTCACGCTCCGGCGGCTTGTCCGCCTACACCGAAGAAGCCCATTCAAAGTCGGGTTTTTTTCTCTGCTCGTACCTGTACTTCCTGTCACTGGCGATCGCCAACGTGGCCGTGGCCATTTCGGCGGTGGGCTACATGACCGCCTTCGTGCCCTGGCTGGGCACAGGTGCGATTCCACTGTGTGTCGGCACGATCGGGCTGATCTGGCTGACCACCTTCGCCAACTTCGGTGGCCCTAGCATCACCGGCAAGATCGGTGCGTTCACGGTGTGGGGCGTGATCATTCCGGTCGCGGGCCTGAGCATCATCGGCTGGTTCTGGTTCAAGCCTGATGTGCTGGCCGCCGCCTGGAATCCGCACAGCGTGGCGATCTCCGAAGCCATTGGCAAAGCCATACCCCTGACCCTGTGGGCCTTCCTGGGCATGGAGTCGGCGGCCCAGGCCACCGATGCCGTGGAAGACCCCAAGCGCAACGTGCCGCTGGCCTGCCTGTTCGGCACCCTGGGGGCCGCCGTGGTCTATGTGCTGTCGACCACTGTCATCCAGGGCATCATTCCTAACGCGGAACTGGCCAAATCCTCGGCGCCCTTCGCATTGGTCTACGCCACGATTTTCAGCCCGATGGTCGGCAATATCGTCATGGCCCTGGCGGTCATGGCCTGCGTCGGCTCGCTGCTGGGCTGGCAATTTACCCTGGCGCAAACGGCCAAGATGACGGCTGACCAGAACCTGTTCCTCAAGCTGTTCAGCAAGGTCAACTCCATGAATGCGCCCGTCATCGGCATGATTGTCTGCGGCGTGCTGCAGACCCTCATGGCCCTGTCGACCATCTCGCCCGATGCCGCCGCGCAGTTCAGCAAGCTGGTCAGCCTGGCGGCAGTCACCAACCTCATCCCCTATATCACTGCGCTGACGGGCCTGCTGGTGATCATGCACAAGGCCGGGGTCTCGTCAGCGATTCACACGCGTAACGTGGTGGTCTTGCTGATTGCAGTCACGTACTCCTTGTACGCCCTGTATGCCTGCGGCAAGGACGCAGTGATGGGCGGCACCCTGGTGCTCGCTTTCGGCTACCTGCTCTATGGATTCCTCGCCAAGCGCTTCACCGACGCGCCAGCGGCCAACCAGGCCAGGGCCGCAAACCCTTAGGCGTGGCCAACAGGACTGCACAGACATCTGCATACGGGGAAACCGGACATGAACGTACCATTTGCCACAACCACCAGACTGCTGCTTGCCTTCGCACTCTCGACGCTGCCGCTAGTGGCCGGCGCCAACACCCTTGAACGGGTGCGCAGCAGCCACACCTTTACCCTGGGCTACCTGCCTGACCTGGCCCCTTTCAGCAAACAGGAGGGCGACAAGGCCAGCGGTTATGCCATCGACCTTTGCCTGAAAGTCGCCGACAAGCTCAAGAGCGAACTGGGTCTGCCTGACCTGCAAGTGCGCTACCAGCCCGTCAAGATTTCGGACGAGGTCAACGCCGTGAGCCAGGGTAAAGTCGATATCCTCTGCACGCCGACACCGCCCACCCTGGAACGGCGCAAGATGATCAGTTACTCCATACCGATCTACACCGCCGGCCTCTCGGTCGTGGTGCGCAATGATGCTCGCGAACCGCTGCTCAATGTGCTCAATGGCAAGGTCGCCAATACCGGTCCGACCTGGCGTGCCAGCATCAACAACGGTCTGGCCAACCAAACCTACGCGACCCTGGAGGGGGGCGTGACCGAAGACTGGATTCGCGAGCAGATGCGCATGCTCAATGTGATTGCCTCGCTGGTGACCGTGGCCAACAACGACGAGGGCATCAAGCTGGTCGCCGAGGGCAAGGCCGATGCCTTCTTCTCCGAACGCATGCTGCTGCGCAACGAAGTCGCCAAGGAGGGCGCGGCCAAGAACCTGATGCTCCTGGACCGCATCTTCGAGTACTCGCCGGTGGCGATGATCGTGGAACGCAACGACGAAGACTTCCGCTTGCTGGTCGATATGGCCCTGAGTGAAGCCTATCACTCGGGCTTCATAGAAAAGGCCTACGACCAGTATCTGGGCGGGAGCAACCTTGCCGTGAAAAGACTGTTCAGGGTCTATGCATTGCCTTAGTGGCATCGTGCAAACCCGTGGAGAGGGAGCTTGCTCCCTCTCCACGGATGATTTAATTGGCTCGGGTCAGCATCAATTGGCCAGGACCATGGCGAAGTAGCCGAGGACCGTCAGCAAGATTCCCGAGACGGCAAAGGCTACCGGAAAACCCACCCACGGCACGTTGCTGCCGATCTCCGTCGCGGCCTCCAGGCACGGGCCGGAATGACTGCGGGCACCGGCCATGCCGCCCATCAGCACCGCCGGATTGATCTTCATCAAGTGATAGCCCACCACCCAGACAGCGAAGGGCGGCAGCATGCAGGCGACGAAGCCCACCAGGAATATCTGCACGGCGAGCGTACCCGTCAGTTGAGCGAGGAGGGTGGCGCCGGCATTGATCCCGACAATGGCAACGAACACCAGCAGGCCCATGTCCTCAAGGATGTTACGCGCGGCGTTCGGCGTATTGCCGAAGAAGCGCAGGCGCGAGGACAGTGACGAGACGATGATCCCCGACACCATCAGGCCGCCAGCGCTCCCCAGGCCGACAGAAGCGCCAAAGGCGGGGAACTGGATCAGGCCGATCAGCAGCCCCAGGGTCATTCCGACAAACAGCGTCAACAAATCGGTCATGCTGCTGGGCCGGGCGATGACGCCAAACAGCTCGCCTGCGCGTTGCACCGCGCTGGACAGGCCCGTGACGAAAAGCACGTCGCGGCGTTGCAATTTGGTCTCCGGCCCTGCGGGCAGTGGTACACCGCCGCGCTGGATGCGAGTCAATTGCAGCTGACCGGCCAGGTCCAGTCCGCGGAACTCCTTGAGCTGCTTGCCGATGACGGCTTTCTCGGTCACCAGGATCTCCGCGTGGTCCAGGGGCACGGCGAGGGCTTTAGCGTCATCGACCTCAGGGCCGATCAGGCCGATATTGGTGGTCAGCCCCCTGCGTGTACCGCCAAGGGTAATCACATCCCCCAACTCCAGGCGGATGTCAGGGTCTGCCCCTATCGATTCACCGTCGTGATGCACATTGACGATGCGATATTCCGGGTATCGAGTGAGAAATTCGCGGATGGTGAGGCCGGCAGTCGCGGGGTTTTCCAGGCGATAGGCGCGCAAGCCGAAGGCCTTGTCAGCGGTGATGCCGTCGTCATCGAGGTCGTGCATCCCATGCTGTTCCTCATAGGCACGGGCCGCCGCTTTCGCATCGACACCCCACCAACGCGGCATGTACTTGCACATCAGTACGATGCCGACGGTGCCCCAGATGTAGGTAATGCCATAGGACAGGGTAATCATCGCCGACACCCCCTCGACCGTGTCGCCCGCAGCGAGGTGGACGGCGCCCGAGACAACCGCCTGTTCGGCCGAGCCGATGGCCGAGGACATGGTCGTGGCCCCGGCGAGGATTCCGCCGGCCGCGCCTGTCGGCAAGTTCAAAAGACGAGTCCCCACGACCACCACGGCGAGACTGAACACACTGCAAATGACCGCAAGGAGGGTGAACTTCAGCCCGTCATCCTTCAGGCTATTGAGGAAGGAGGGACCGACGCGCAAACCGACCCCGTACATGAACAGGTAGTAGAAGAGGTTCATGGTGAAGGTGTCGAGCTTGAACGTGATGCCATACAGGGAGGCGGCAATGGCGATGCCACAGCCGACCACTATGGCGCCTCCGACTGTACCCAACCCATAACCCTTGATGGTGAAACGCCCGATCAGCACCGCCAGGCTCACCACCAGGAACAGCAACATGTAGGGGTTGGCATTGAGAAACGCGAAGAGTGCCTGCACGGGTTGATGCTCCCTTTTCCGTTACGCTATTGCCTGACTTCAGGAAATCCTCAGGCAGTAGCGTAGCGTGTGAATCCGGGCAGGGTTGGCCTGCAACACGCCTCCTTGTCTATCAGGTCGACGAGCCTGCTCAAGGGGACCTGCTACGGCTGCCTGTTGTCCGGATACCAGACGGTCAACAGGCACTGATGGCTATCGGCTGAAACGTTCGGCCAGGCTGTGCAGGTAATCGGCCATGACTTCCAGATCCTGGCTGATGGCGGCGCCTTGCTTGGCCTGCCCGGCACTGTGATCACACAGTTGGGCAATTCGCGTGATCTGTTGATTGATATCTTCAGCCACGTGACTTTGCTCTTCAGACGCCGAGGCCATCTGCTGGCTCATGCCGGTTATCCGGGTGACGGCCTGGCTGATGCCTTCCAACGCCGACTGCACCGCCTCGACACTTTGCATGCTTTCGCGGGAAATCTGCTCGCCACGATTGGCCGTTGATACGGCGCGATCGGCACCGTCATACAGTGAAGCAATGATGCCGTGGATCTGTTCGGTGGAGGTGCGGGTGCGTTGTGCAAGGGAACGGACCTCGTCGGCAACCACGGCAAAACCGCGTCCTTGTTCACCTGCCCGGGCCGCCTCGATGGCCGCGTTGAGCGCCAGCAGGTTGGTCTGTTCGGCAATGGACGTGATGACATCCACGACACTGCCGATCGATTGCGTTTCGCTCGCCAGTGCATTGACCGCCAGGCCAATCTCGCTGACCGCCTCGTGCATGGTTTTCATGGCGCTCAGGCTTTGCCGGGCCAGCTCACTGCCGTCACGGGTCAACTGGTCAGCCTCCGACGCGGCATGTGCGGTGCTGATGACGTTTTGCGTGACTTCCTGAATGGTGGCGGCCATCTGTGAAATGGCGGCGGCAGACTGGTCGGTTTCACTGCGCTGACGATCAAGCGACTGCGCCTGGGAACCTGAGAGTTCGGATGACTGCGCCGCCTTGACCTTGACATTGACCCCGGCATCGACGAGCCGGCTCAGGGCAGTCTGCAGGCGCGCTTCCTCACTGACCATGGCCATGTCCAGTTGCCCCTGGGGACCGTGGTTATCGCTATAGGTGAGCGCGACCAGCGGATCGGAAAAGGCTTTTGGATGCTCGGCCAGGGTGCGCTCGATGGCCCGGCGATTTCGAGACTCGATCAGGTACCAGGCAACCCCAAGGCTCGTGATCAGGACTCCTTGTGCCGCCGTTTGTGGTAGCCACTGACTACCCAGCAGTGAAACCCCGCCAGCCATCAATAATGGCCACCCCTGTTGCAGCGGCCGGAAAATCCGCGCGCTCAGCGAAACGATCGGCTTGCCGGCCCGCATCCTAGAATAGAGCGCTGATGCCCGGCGGACCTGGTCGCGGCTGGGCACCGAGCGGACCGACTCGTAACCACTCATGCGTCCGTTTTCATAGATGGGCGTGACGTAGGCACTGACCCAATAGAAGTCACCATTTTTCGAGCGGTTTTTCACAATACCCATCCAGGGTTTGCCTTGCTTGATGGTGTGCCACATATGCACGAATACCCCGGGTGGCATATCGGGGTGTCGAACCAGGTTATGGGTCTGACCGACCAGTTCGTCGTAGGTGAAACCGCTGATGGCGACAAAGGCGTCATTGCAGTAGGTGATTCGGCTATCCAGATCGGTCGTGGAGATCAATCGCTGTTCGGTGGGGAAAACTCTTTCATGCTCGGTTACGGGTAAATTCACACGCATACAATGCGACCCCTCGGATTATTATTATGTTGAGCATATAAATCGGAAATGCGCCCAGGCATTGCGCCGGCCGGGTCTGGAGTCAGATCGCGGAAATTCAACACGCGGGCCCAAAGAGGAATTTATGGGTGGGGGAGGCTATCGACCCTTCATTCGACGACAATTTCTTTTCATTTCATGACAAAACAGCGATATCAATGTGAAATCACTCGTAACGTCGACTTGAGTGGGCCTTGAGTTGCGAATGAGCGTCGCGGTCAAAGGCCGCTGAGAGGAACCTCATTGGCCTGACGCCTGCCGGCTCGTTTCGTGTTGTCAGGCGGATGCGCCCACACCTGCGGCTTTCTCCGGCGACGCAACGTCATGCAGGGAAATCCTTGATGTCTCCGGTAATGCCAACCCGCCCGCCAATGCGAGCAATGCAATCGCGATCAGATAGAACGCCGGCGACAGGTTGCTGCCGGTGGTGCTGATCAGCCACGTTGCCACCAGCGGCGCGGTGCCGCCGAAAAGGGTGTACGCCATGTTGTAGGTGATAGCCGAGGCGGTGTACCGGGTACGGGTAGGGAAGGTTTCCGAGAGCAAGGCCGCGGTGACCACGCCACACAACACCGCGCCAATCGCCAGCAGCATGACGCCGACGATGGACGCGGCGAACGACCCGGAGCTGGCCATCAGGAACGATGGATACACGACCACGATCAACAGCGCACAAGCGCTCATCACCGTGACTCGACGTCCGACTCGGTCCGAATACAGCCCGGCAAGCGGGCAGATCGCCGCAGCGAACAGCAATGCAATCAGCGATACCAGCAAGGCTGTTGCGCGACTCAGGCCACCGGCGACTTGCAGGTAGGTCGCGAAGTAGGTGGTGAACATGTAAAACGAGAGAGCCGTAAGTGACACAAAGGCGCCCAGGCAACAGATCGCCGCACCATGGTTGCGCAAGGTTTCCTTGAGAGGGGAATGTGCGACAGCATGTTCCTGAGTCACCGCCTGGAATGCCGGTGTCTCATCGAGCTTCCAGCGCAAGTAAAGGCCCACCAGGCCCAGGGGCGCGGCAATCAGGAACGGCAGGCGCCAACCCCAGCTCCCCATTGCTTCGGCCGACAATGACGCCTCGAGCGCATAGGCCACCACAGCAGCGGCGGCGAAGGCGGAAAATGTCGACACCGGAATGAAGCTGCCGTACCAGGCGCGTTTATCACTCGGTGCATGCTCCATCAGGTAGGCACAGGCGCCTGCGTATTCTCCCCCGGCGGAAAAGCCCTGGGCGCAACGGATCAGGGACAGAAGGATCGGCGCCATGACCCCGATCGCCGCATAAGTGGGCAGCAGACCGATCAAGGTCGTGGCACCGGCCATCATCAGGATGGTCATCGCGAGGGTGCGCTTGCGGCCGATCCTGTCGCCCAGCATGCCGAAGAAAATCCCGCCAAGGGGCCGAAACGCGAAGGCCACGGCGAATACCGCAAAGGTCTTGAGCAGCGCGGCACTGGCGTCGCCGCTGGGGAAGAATTGCTGGGCGATGGTCGTGGCCAAAAAGCCGTAGACGGCAAAGTCGAACCACTCGACGAAATTGCCGATGCCGGCGGCCACAATCACTCTTCTCAGCGTTTGTGGGCTGACTTGTTCCATAGTTGCGCTCGTCATGCTTGACCTCGACAGTTCGTCAGTAAGCTACCGATTATCGGGGCTGACCCTGAGGTGGTTCACTTCAAAAGTGTCACCCACATAGTCAGTACCGACTTCATGCCGTTGAATCAGGCATGATTCGCGCCAGATTGGCCGAGGGAGAGAAGTGGGCGATTTTTTCGCAAATTTGAAAAGCGTTGAGGGTATTGTCGTTCGCCGGGATCAGATCAATCAGAAGGGACGAAAATGACATTGACTGTCGAAAGCCTGGTCAGGATCGCAATGACCAATCCGGTAAACGCAGAAATTTCCGCTCGCTTGCCTGCGCTCGGTTTGAACCAATGCATGCTCACGGCCGGTTGCCTGTTCCAGGCCGTATGGAATCATCAGGCACAGCGACCACCAGAGTGGGGCGTGAAGGACTACGACGTCTTTTACTTCGATGATGACCTGTCGTGGGAAGCTGAGAATGAGGTCATCCAATCAGGTCACCGTCTGTTCCGCGACCTCGACGTGAGCATTGAGATCAAGAATCAGGCTCGCGTGCACCTGTGGTACGGCCAGCGCTTTGGCGGGGATTATCCAAGGCTTCAGTCGGCAAAAGACGGAATTGATCGCTACCTGATTGCTGGCACCTGCATTGGCCTGGACATCGAAACTGGCGAGGTCTATGCGCCCAACGGCCTGGCCGACACAGAGCACGGGCTGCTTCGAATCAATCCAAAAAATCCCAAGCCAGACCTGTTCGATCAGAAGGCGAAAAGTTATCAGGCTCGTTGGCCTTGGCTCAGGATCGTGGAGCCGCAAAGTTGAATCGGTTAAATGTCTCAGCTGATATCATTCAAGAATTACAGGCTGAGTAGAACAACATGAACCGTCAAAAGAAACTAAAGCAGCTGTTCAAGGCTAAGGCCAAAAAGGCCAGTGCCAAACTGGCACCGAAAAGCAAGTCGACCTACATCAGTAAAGCGGGCCGATTGAAGCTGGCTGCACAAACCACTGACGAGTCAACCATCGCCTCTGAGAGCTGATTCAGGTCGGACCGCGAAATCAGGCATTGCTTCGCCACGGACCTAGCGGATACCGGCACCCGCCATGGACTCTGGCACCCACTGCGCCGTCGATAGCGGCTCGATGTAGTGGATGCCGCCATGCGGGCCCACCACGCCATTGATGTTATAGGTGCCTTTGGACAGGTCGTAAGTCATGAAAGGGGTGGCGTCCGGGACCTGCTGGTCGTAGCTCTGGCTGAAGAACGCGAAGGAGCCACGGTACAACTGGCCACTGGTGTCGTACTGATCGGAGGCCACCGCGGCCCAGGTGTCCTCATCCAGGTAGAAGCGGCGCTTCTGGTAGATGTGCTTCGCCCCGGGCTTGAGGTTGCCCTCCACGACGTAGACCCGGTGCTTTTCCCAGCGTACGAAGTCCGGGGCAATGAAGTTGGGCGTGGTCAGCGACTTGGCAGCGCGGGCGTAGGTGAGTTTGTAGGTGTTGTAGGGCACGATCATTTCCTGCTTGCCCACCAGCGTCCAGTCGTACAGTTCGAGCGCACGGGCGGTACCGGGGTTGGGGGTGTCGTAGGCCAGGATCGAAATCTGTTTGACCCGGCGCTGGGCAGGCATGTACTGCCAGGCGCGGCCAGGGAACTGCGTTGCGTTGGTCGCGTTCTTGAGCATGATCGACTCGCCGGCTCGGCGCGCAGGTCCGGTATAGGACAGTTTCAACTGATAGTAGATGTCGGAGCTGTTGAACGGCTTCGACAGGTTCTCGTAGATCGGGAAGGAGATGAATGCCTCGCCAGTGACCGCCAGGCTCGGTACGCCCGCCGTGTCGACGCTCCAGGAATCGTACTTGGAATGGATGTTGACGCCCTGGTAGCGCAGCAGGAAATTCCACATCGCTTCGGCGCCGGATTGCGGGATCGGGAAAGGCACCCCTGGCATCACATTGTCGATGGCGATCCCGCCGTTGAGGGACCTGGCATTGGTGGCATTCTTGCGGCTGTTGTCCAGTATCGCCTGTGGGAGCGATGCCGTGCGGTGGGTCGGATAGACGTCGATGCGAAAGTCGGGGTAGCGCTTGGCCAACGCCACTGTGGTGGCGGTCAGCATGCCTTTGTACGCGTCGACGTTCCGGCCGTTGATCACCAGCAGCGGCCTTTCGCTCGCAAAAGGGTCCGGGCGCATGCTGTCGCCGGTCTTGAAGCTGGATGGGGCCGTGGTCAGGCCACCGCTGTAGGGCGGAATGGAACCGTCGGCATTACCGGCCTTTTCGGCTCCCACCCACGTCAGGCTGGTGCCCAGCCGGGCGGCTTCCTGGCTCGATACATAGGCTTGGGCATCGATGCCCAGCGCCATGATGGGTACGGCAGCCAGAAGACTTTTCACGAATTTCATATTGTTATTCTCCTGCCTGGCGTACCAGGCAACTCGTGACTCAGGCGCAGCAGTCGCTTACGTCAACTCATCGCCAGAGACCTTTTCAGTACTGCCATTAGATAGCCCGCGTATCAGGGTCGCTTTTCATTCGACGACAGCCCCTTGGCTATTGATGACAGGCCCGGGCTGTCTCGGCGGGCATTCGATGGGTCGAGTGACCATCACTTGTTTGTATTTTTCAGAGGAATCATTGGGTTACCGAATGGTCATATCCATGTCTGAACACTGCCCGGACGAAAGTTTCGAGCAGCCATGACCCTTCCATACCTCCGACGTTTAGGACGTTTTTATGAATCGCGCAGTAATCTTGATCGTGGCCATTTCCAGCGCCGTCTTGTTGGGAGGCTGCGGCCCGCATTGGGATGACGGAGAGCGGTACGGCCGATATCACGATCATGACCATCGACGTGGTTACGACCAGAGAGGGGACGATGATCAAGGTTATGACCGCGACTATGGTCGTCGTGGCTATGATCGTAGCGACTATGATCGCGAACACCGTCGCTACCGTGATCGCGATGACAACGACGATTGATAGTTTGCCTTCGAGCGATGGAAGCCAGGTCTGGACAACACACCGCGAATAATTTGTGGCCCGTCTCATACCTGGCACTAAAGTGAACAAAATCATTGAAAAAAACCGCCATAAGCTTTAAACGGAAAGCCAAATGGCACATTGCATGCAATCAGCCAGTGAGTTTCAGCAGTTTTGGCTCAGGGAGCGCTGATGAGTTTTCGTACACTGACCGGCTCCCCGCGGCAATCGAGCAATGACGCCGTTGCCGCATTTCACCCCCCAGGGAACCCGGATACTGTCGGCATGGCTCGCGCCGGCAACGACGACAGGATCGAACAACTGCTGGACTCGGCGCGCAACTGGGCCCATACCACCGCGTGGGTGTTTTACCGCGCCGGTGAACAGATGCATCGGGTTGGCCAGGGTGACCCACGGGGACATTGGCCTTCCAGCGTTGCGAATGACGAGTTTGAAGCCTTTTGCCTGGCCTCGAACCTGCACCGCTGGCCCACCGGCAGGGGTGAAAGTGTGCTGGGTTGGCTGCTCGCGCCCGTCGCCGATGCCGCAGAGCCGGCGCTTGCTGAACTTGCCCAGCGCCTGGGCATTGAACTGCAGACCAATACCCTGGCCCGTGCGCAGATCACTCAGCGTGTACTGTATGAAATTACCTACCTGGCCAGTTCGACCCGTGACCGGTCTGAGTTCCTGGTGGGGGCTCACCGGCTGCTGGCCAGCCTGATCGATGCCGAGAACTTCTATCTCGCGTTGTATAACCCGCACACTGGCAAGATCGACTACCCGTATTACGTCGACATCATCGACGTTGATGCCCTGGAATCCGAAAACTACGAATACCTTGACCCTAAGCGCCTGTCGCTGACCGGCCAGGTGTTGACCAGCGGCCAGCCGTTGCTGATCGATGCCGCCGGGATTCTCGCGGCCCAGGCCGAGAACCGTTTCCACTGTGTGGGTGATCGGCCCGAGTTCTGGATGGGCGCACCGTTGAAAAACGCCTCGGACGAGGTGTTTGGCATGCTGGCGATGCAGGTCTACGACGTTTCTCGCATCTACAGCGCTGAAGACCGCGCGCTGTTCCTGGTGGTCGCCCGCCACGTGGCCATGGCGCTGGACCGGATTCTGCACCGGGAGGACCTGGAAGAAACGGTGTTGCGCCGCACCCTGGAGCTTTCGGCAGTCAACGACGCATTGCGCCAGGAAGTCACGGACCGGGAGCGTGCCGAACATCTGCAAGGCGCGCTGTTCCAGATTGCAGAACTGTCGAGCCAGCCGGGTGACATGGCCGAGTTGTTCCGGACCCTGCATGGCATCGTCGGTGATCTGCTGTTCGCGCAGAACTTCTACATTGCGCTGTTTGACGACTCGACCGGCGAAGTGACGTTTCCCTATTACGTGGATGAACGGCAGACCACCTGCCCGGCGGCGCGTCGAGGGCGCCGGGGCTTGACCGAGTATGTCATCCGTCAGCGCCGCCCTTGCCTGATTGACGTCGGCGAGGCTGAGCGATTGTCCGCGCAAGGTGAAATCGAAATTGCCCATGAGTCCGTGCGCTCCTTCTCCTGGCTGGGCATCCCCTTGTTCGAAGGCGACGTGGTGCGTGGTGTGCTGGCGGTGCAAAGCTATACCTCGCAGGTGCGCTATACCCTGCGCGACCAGGAATTGCTGACCTTCGTGTCGCGGCACATCGACACAGCGTTGTCGCGACGCACGGCCGCCGAAGCGATTCATGCCGCCAACCTCCAGCTCGAAGCCCGGGTACAGAGCCGCACCCGCGAACTCGATCACGCCAATGCCAAGTTGCAGCACGAAAACTCCCACGATGCGCTGACCGGTCTACCCAATCGCACCTACCTGCAGCAGCGCCTCAATCTGGCCTGGTCGCGGTTCGGCCGCGAAGGCGGGCACCTGGCGGTGATGTTCATCGACCTCGACCGCTTCAAGATGGTCAACGACAGCCTCGGCCACCATTTTGGCGACCTGCTGTTGATGCAGGCCGCCCACCGTTTGCGCGGTTGCCTGCGCGACACCGACATGCTGGCTCGTTTGGGTGGCGATGAGTTTTCAGTGATGGCTCCCGAGGCGTCGCTGGAGGTGGTGATTGAAATCGCCGAACGGATCCTGGTGGCGTTCGACCTGCCGTTCTTCATCAATGGCCATGAAGTTTTTTCGTCCTGCAGTATCGGCATCGTCAGCGCCGACAATCAGTTCCATCACGAGCCCGCCGACTTGCTGCGCGATGCCGATGCGGCGATGTACCGGGTCAAGAGTGCCGGGCGCGACAGCTACGCGGTGTTCAACCAGGAAGTACGCCGTGAAGTCTCGGACCAGGTCGAGCGTGAAGGCGCCTTGCGCAACGCACTCAAACGCACCGACGAACTGCTGCCGTATTTCCAGCCGATCGTCAGCGTCGACACCGGCGAACTGTTGGCTCTTGAAGCGCTGATCCGCTGGCATCAGCCGGGCGGCCGGGTGATTGCACCGGGCGAATTCCTGCCGGATGTCGAGGGGTTGCGCCTGATCGGTCGACTGGACCTGTACATGCTCGCCAGCATTGCCGCGATCCTCGCACAGCCCGAACACGCCGACTGGCCACCGGTGCACGTCAATTGCTCCAGCTACAGCATGACGCGCCCCGAATTCGCCGGTGAGGTGCTGGCACTGTTGGCTCAGCACCAGGTCTCGCCGTCGCGAATCTGCCTGGAGTTGACCGAAGGGGCGCTGGTCGCTGAACCGGCGATTGCCCGGCAGACCATGCAACAACTGGCCGACAACGGCATGTCAGTGGTGCTCGATGACTTCGGCGCAGGGTTCTCATCCCTGAGCTATGTGCATCAATACCGCTTCAGCGGCTTGAAAATCGACAAGTCGTTCATCTTCGAACTGACCACCAGCCCCCGCAGTCGCGCGATCGTCCGGGCGATTGTGCGGATGGCCGAATCGCTGGACCTGAGTGTGGTGGCCGAAGGCGTCGAGGATCAAGCGACGCTGGAGTTGCTGCGTGAAATGGGGGCAGGGCAGGCCCAGGGTTATCACTTTGCCAAGCCGATGAGCTTGAAGGCGCTCTTGGCCAGTCCACTGCTCGGTCGCCAGGGTTGCTGACAAAACCACAGCACCAGGGCAATTGCGCTGATCGAGGCGCCCAGCACGCTGACGGCAGTCCAGCCCCATAGCGCATACACCTGGGTCGCGGCGGCGGCACCCAGTGCGCTGCCCACCGAGTAAAAGCACATGTAGGCGCCGACCATGCGACTTTGCGCGTCGGGCCGTGCCGCGAAAATCAGGCTCTGGTTGGTGACGTGTACGGCTTGCACCGCGAAGTCGAGCAGAATCACCCCACAAACCAGTGCGATCAGTGACGACTGTGCAAAGGCGATGGGCAGCCAGGACAGCGTCAGAATCGCCAGCGAAATGCCGGTGACCCGTTGCCCCAGGCCCTGGTCGGCCCAGCGACCGGATCGCCTGGCTGCAAGGGCGCCGGCGACGCCCGCCAGGCCGAACAAGCCGATGGCCGTGTGTGAAAGCGACAGCGGTGGGATGCTCAACGGCAGCACCATGGATGTCCAAAGCACGGAAAAAGCGGCAAAGATCAGCAAGGCCAACAGGCCCCTGGTTCGCAACACCGGTTCGGTCATGAACAGCGTAAAGAGCGAACGGATGAGTGCCGGGTAGGTGTATCGACTGCGTGGCGTCACTGCGGGAGGCAACACTTTCCAGAACACCGCCGCGAGGGTCAGCATCAGTCCCGAGGAAACGAAATACACGGCGCGCCAGCCCGCCAGATCGGCAATCAGTCCGGAGCTGAACCGCGCCAGAAGAATGCCAAGGACAATGCCGCTGGTGACGGTCCCCACGGCCTGGCCACGTTGTGCCGGCGTTGCCAGCGCGGCGGTGCAGGCCACCAGTACTTGAACCATCACTGCCAGCAAACCCACGGCGATCATGGCCCCCAACAGGGTCAGCCATTGCTGTGCGGCGCCGACGCCCGCCAGCGCAATCGCAGACAGCAGCATTTGCGTCAGGATCAGCCCTTTACGGTTCAACAAGTCGCCCAGCGGGACGATGAACAGCAAGCCCAACGCGTAACCGACTTGAGTCGCCGTCACCACAAACCCGATCATCGATGGGGCAACATCCAGGCTTCGGGCCATCGAGTCGAGCAAGGGTTGCGCGAAGTAGACGTTGGCGACGGCAAGCGCGCAGGTGACAGAAAACAGAAACGTGAGCTGCGCAGATAGCCCCGAAGCCTGCGCGGCGAAAGGATGGGTGGCTGAATCGGTATCTGCTTTCATGTGAGCCTCCGTGGCGCTAAACTGGTTTCAATTAGCAACTTGATTCGATTGTCATCGAATCAGGTTTCAAATTGCAACCACGTTACTCAAGGCCAGGCGACAGACCTGGCTGTCCTTATCCAAAAGGTAAACACCATGGTCGCAGACCCTTCATCGCAAGGCAGCGAATGCCCGGTAGCACGGACACTGGAAGCCATTGGGGATCGATGGTCGCTGATGATCATTCGCGACGCGTTCGACGACATTCGCCGATTCAGCGAATTTCAGAAAAGCCTGGGGGTGGCCAAGAACATTCTGGCTTCGCGCCTGAAGACGTTGGTTGAAGTCGGTGTATTCGACGTTCAGCCTGCGTCGGATGGCAGTGCCTACAAGGAATACGTCCTGACGGAAAAAGGACGGGAGATCTTTCCAGTGGTGGTCAGTATGAGGCAGTGGGGCGAACGGTTCCTGTTCACGCGGGAAGAGACCCGTTCGGTGTTGCTGGACAATCAGTACGGCCAGTCCCTGATGCCGATTGAAGTTCGCTCCTTGAACGGACAAAAACTTGGACCGTCCGACTGCCACCGAGTGAGGGTGGTTGCCGACGAGTCGTGAATCGATCGGTGGAAAGCGAGTCAGTCGAGCAGCGACACCAGCCGCGGCTCGATTGATTGCCCAACCACTTCCAGCAACGCCAGGGTGACAGGCAATTTGAAACGTCGGCGCCCGGCGCTGCCTGGATTCAGGAACAGCCGTTCACCACGCCAGTCGATGCGCGGTTTGTGCGAATGACCGGTGATCACCAGCTTGATACCGTCATCAAGATCGGCCGCTACATCGGCGATGTCATGCACCAGCAGAACCGTCCAGCCATTGAGCTCCAGGTGCAGACAATCGGGCAACTCCCGGGCCCAGGGTGCGTCCAGGTCATTGTTGCCACGCACCGCATCCACCGGCGCGATTGCGGCCAATTGCTCGAGGATCGCCGCGCTGCCGATGTCGCCCGCGTGAAGGATGCGATCACAGCCTTGCAGGGCGGCTATGGCTTCGGGGCGGAGCAAGCCGTGGGTGTCGGAGATGACGCCGATTTTCATGGCGGGCAGTTCGAGCGGCATTGTGGTTCCAGGTTCAAGGGGATGTCTCCTGCGCGGATCCTTGCTGAACGAAGCGGTCGATCAACCACCTCGCAGCCGGCCCCGGCGGCAAATCCGTGCGGTAAATGACGTCGAAGGGGTAAATCCCGCTTTTGTATTCCGGTATGTTCAGTTGCACGAGTCGACCGCTTTCCAGGTCTTCCCGGACCATGGGGGCGGGCATGTTCCCCCAGCCGATGCCCTCACGCAACAGCATGTGCTTGGCGCCCAGGTCCGCCAGGCGCCAGGTGCGGTTGCTGAGCACGGCGAAATCCTTGTCCTTGGTCAGGACCGAACGGTCGGACAGCACCAGTTGCGTGTGCTCTCGGCCGGCGCCCGGAGCATTCGGTTCGCTCGAAGCCAGTGGATGATTCGGGGCCGCCACGGGAATCAACTCGACACTGCCGACCCCCATTCTCTCGATACCGTCGATGCCCTCGTTCATGGGGCCGCTGACGCCGATGATCGCGCCACGGTTGACCACCCGTTCAGTGACGGCGCCGAGGGCTTCCATGTGCAAGTGCAGGGCAACGGTCGGGAATTCTTCGCGAAAGGATTTGAGTGCATCCACCACGCGCTCGGGGGGCAGCATGACATCGAGCACCACGTGCACTTCGGCTTCAAGCCCCTGGAGCAGGCCCTTCACTTTGGCGCGTAAACCATGAACACCGTTGGCAATGGTCCTGGCTTCGGCCAGTACGGTGCGACCGGCATCAGTGAGCTGGGGTTTACGGGTTGTCTGGCGGTCGAATAGCGACACGCCGAGCTGCATTTCCAGGTTGGCGATCGAGTAGCTGACGACCGAAGTGGCGCGGTGCAATTTTCGGGCGGCCGCCGCGAAGCTGCCGACTTCCACGACCGTCAGGAACACTCGCAGTTGGTCCAGTGTCGGTGTTCCCGGGTCAGAGATCATGCCTGTTTCCTTGAATCAGGCGTCGCTGGGCAAATTGCACGATTGAACTCCTTTGCCGGTGATGTGGGTTTGCTTTTCTAGTTTATCGAATCTAATGATCTAAATTAGTCAGCTATTCAGGTTAGATGACGAGGCGCAACATTTCTTCACCCGGACGGTTCAAGTCGAATCGCACCCAACTGAAGGAATTGCCCCATGACGACTTCTGCAAACATCGCTCAAACAACCACCTCTGACCAGAGCCGTTCCGACGTCACCCAAGCCTCGGCTTCGTTGATCGGCCGCGTACTGCTCAGCGCCATCTTCATCCTTTCCGGTTTTTCGAAACTGGCCGCTCCGGCAATGATGGTCGGCTACATCAGCTCTGTCGGGCTTGCGCTTCCTCAATTGGCACTGGCGGTGGCAATCATTGTAGAGATCGGCGGCGGCCTGGCATTGATCGCCGGTTACCGCACCCGCACCGTCGCCGCCGTACTGGCCGTGTTCAGCGTGTTCACCGCGCTGGCGTTCCATAACGCACTGGGCGATCAGAACCAGTTCATCCACTTCTTCAAGAACATCGCGATGGCCGGTGGCCTGTTGCAGGTTGTGGCCTTCGGTGCCGGTCGCTTCAGCCTCGACGCCCGCCGTCGTTGATCCCCCCGCGCTGCGCAGGGCCCGCGCCCTCGCAGCGCAATGTTTTTTCCCTCTTTTTTCAATAGTCGAGACCTCCATGAAAGCCCTACGCGTGTACGAATACGGCAGTCCTGAAGTTTTACGCCTGGAAGACATTGCCGACCCTGTCCCCGGTGTTGGTGAAGTGCTGATCGATGTCGCCGCAGCGGGGGTCAACCCGATTGACTGGAAGATCCTGTCCGGTGCCATGAAGGCGTTCATTCCTTTGCCGCTGCCTTTTACACCGGGCGTTGAAGTGGCCGGCATCGTCGTCGCGCTGGGGGAGGGCGTCACCGGGTTCAACATCGGCGATGAAGTGTTCGGCTTCATCAATATCGTCGGTGGCTATGCAACCAAAGCGGTTGCCCAGGTTTCCAAACTGGCGCTCAAGCCAAAATCGATCAGTGCCTTGCAGGCTGGCGCGGTTCCGGCATCGGCATTGACGGCCTGGCAGGCACTGACCGAACACGCCGGCGTGCAACGTCGACAGAAAGTGTTGATCCATGCCGCAGCCGGTGGCGTGGGCAGCATGGCCGTGCAGATTGCCAAGTACCTGGGCGCTGAAGTCTACGCAACGGCCTCGGCACACCATCATGCCTACCTGAAGGAGATCGGTGCGGACTACACCATCGACTACAGGACTCAGGCCTTCGAGGAGCTGGTATCCGGTCTCGATGTGGTACTGGATCTGGTGGGTGGCGAAACCCAATCCCGTTCGTTTGCGGTATTGAAAAAGCACGGTGTGCTGGTATCGCCGGTGAGCGCCCCAAATATGTCGCTGGCCAACGACTACGGCGTGACCCCAGCGAACTTTGCTACCCGCTCTGATGGCCGGCAGCTCTCGATCATCGCCGAGCTGTTCGACAAGGGACACCTCACCGTCGACGTAGAGACATACCCCCTGAGCGAAGCAAAAGTGGCGATCGAAAAAAGCATGGGCCGTCACTTGCGGGGCCGGCTTGTCCTCGATACAACAAAGTAAGTGGTTGCCAGTGGTTGTTCCTGGAGTTGGGCGTCGAGACTGGAGACGCCCATCAGTCCCTGTGTTGGGTGGTAAGCGTTACTCGCGTTCCCGATCTACAACTCGCCTCACCTGGTTCAACAGGTGATCGACATCCTCGGCAGTGGTGGCGAACGAGGTGACAAAGCGAACGACGTTCGGTCCCCAACGATCGTGATAGAACCCGAAGCCGGCCTTTAGCAGCGCATCGATCATTGCCGGGTCCAGTCGACAGAACAGGATGTTCGCCTCGGTACCGCCGAGGACCTCAACGCCGCTCAGGCCAGTAAGTCCCTGGGCCAGGCGCTGGGCGGCAGCGTTGGCCTTGCGTGCATTGCGCAGCCAGAGATCGTCGGTCAGGTACGCATCGATCTGCGCCGACAGAAAACGCATTTTGGAAGAAAGATGGCCTGCGCGCTTGCGGCGGAAGCTCATCTCGGTGGCGAGGGAGCTGTTGAACAGGACGATGGCTTCCGCCGCCAGCACGCCGTTCTTGGTGGCACCGAACGACAGGGCGTCCACGCCGGCCTTCCACGTCATCTCGGCCGGCGAGCAGCCAAGCGACACCAGGGCGTTGGCAAAGCGCGACCCGTCCATATGCAGTCCAAGGGAAGAGGACTTGCAGACGTCACCAATGGCTGCGATTTCATCCAGGGTGTAGATGCTGCCGACTTCAGTGGCCTGGGTGATGCTGACGCAGGCGGGCTGGGTCGTGTGTACGTCGCCGACTTTGTCGCGAGTCCGCTCGCGCAGTCGGACGATGTCCAGCTTGGCCGCCGGGCCGTCGACGGTCATCAGCTTCGCGCCGTTGGAAAAGAACTCCGGCGCACCGCATTCATCGTTGTTGATATGACTGGCCGGATGGCAGTAGATGTTGCCCCAGGGTGGCGTCATCGCGCTCAGGCACAGGGCGTTGGCGGCGGTGCCGGTGGGTACGAGAAAGACCTCCACGTCACGCTCGAAGATCTCGCAGAACTTGCGCTGGACCTGCGCCGTCAACTCGTCGGTGCCATAGGGACTTGCCTGGCCCGTGCTGTGTTTGACCAAGGCTTGTGCCACCTCCGGTGATGCACCGGCGATGTTGTCACTTGAAAAACCCAGCGCGGGCGGTCTGTTTGCTTCACCGTTCATCATCCAGTTCTCGGCTGCGCAGGCGAAGGTGTTTCGCCCGGATTGGCGCATCCTATGGAGAGGGAGGGTGGTTGCGCTTGTAAAAAATTGACGGCTGACGGCCTAAGTCCTGTAGCGCGATGGCGCGACGCCGAATGCCTGCCGAAAGGCGCGATTGAAATGGCTTTGATCGTAAAAGCCGACGGCGTGGGCGACCTCGACGATGGGTAGCGCGCTGCGAGAGAGCAGGCCACAGGCCCGTTCGAGACGCAGACGAAGCAGCCACGCGTGGGGCGTCATGCCGATGGTCCGCTTGAACTGCTTGAGAAACGGGAAACGGCCCAATCGGCACAGGCTAGCGAGATCATCGAGAGTGATTCGCTCATCGATGTGGCTGAAACAATAGTCCCTGACGCGAGACCATTGCAGGGGCGATAGCGTGCCGGTAATCGTTTCGGGCTTGATCGCCCGTGACTGGCTCATCAGCTGTTCAAGGAGGGTGAACCATTGCGTCTGCACCGCGAGGCTGCCGGGTCCGACGGCCTGCTGCATCGCTTCGTGCAACCCGCGCAGGTTGCCTTCAAGCCCCGGGTCTTCGAGCAACACACCGGCCAATTCAAGCTCTTTCGGTTGACCGCTGATTTCCTCAGTCAGGCTCGCGACCAGCGCCTGGGACAGACGGAATGTCTTGAGCGTATAAGCGTCGCCGCCCTCGGGCACGCCATCGTGGATTTCACCCGGCGGCATCAGGGCAATCCTTCCCGGACCTAAAAGAAACGACTCGCCTTTGGTTCGATGACGCTGGATGCCTTCGGTGACAAAACCAACGTGGAAGTCGAGGTGGTAATGGCGATCGAAACCGGTGTCTACAAAGCGTGCGGACCCCAGCACCAAGCCTGGTACTTCGGACACGTGATGGTACTTGGCATGCTCAGTCATGGGACCCGTTCAACAATCGGCGAGGAGGGCGTGAGACTCAAAGTTTAAGTGCGTAAGAGGTATAGATGCCATGGGCATCGACTGCCGCTCGCTACGGGTGCACCTCTGGTGCGTCCGACGCGTTCAACTTCTCGATCACCAGGTCGATGAAAGCCGATACCGCAAGCGGCAACTGTCGTCGACTTGGGTACAGCACGTTCAGGCCATAGCCTTTGGGTTGGTATTGCGCCAACACCGGGACGAGCACACCGGCCTGAACATCGAGCCTGGCCATCACCGGTGGCAGTAGCGCGATGCCGAGACCGGCCACGGCGGCCCTGCGCAGTGCCTGTGCGGTATTGCCACTGAAGCGCCCGCTGACTTGCACTTCCTCCTCACCCTGCGGGCCGACCAGGCGCCATGTGGCGTGGCCACCGGGTTGCGCGGAGATCACACAATCGTGGTCTACCAGGTCCTGCAACGTGCGGGGTGAGCCGTGCGCGGCAATGTAGGCGGGGCTTGCGACCATTCCGACGCTGCGCGGATCAAGGATCTGACGGCCGACAAAACCGGAATCGTGCAAAGCGCCGCCGCGAAACGCGACATCGATCTGCTCTGCGATCAAGTCGGCCTTCGCATCGCTGAGTACGAAGTCGAGCCGCACGCGTGGATGCGCGGCGAGAAACCCGGTCACCCAGTCCATCTGGAAGAAGTCGAAGAAGTCGGCCGGTGCCGCCACGCGCACCAGGCCACTGGGCTCGTTACTACCCGTTATCAACTCCTGTCCGGCTTCGAGCAAGCCGTCGACGGCGCCTGCACAACGCTCATGGAAGTCCTCGCCTGCACCGGTGAGTGTGAGCTTGCGGGTGGAGCGTTGCAGCAGCCGCGTGTCGAGGTGCGCTTCGAGCTGCTGGATGCGGCGACTCACGGTATTGGGCGGCATGCCCAGGCGCCGAGCCGCCTCGGCAAAGCTGCCGCAGCGGACTACCTGCACAAACATCGCGATGTCATTGAGGTCGAGCATGGCCGGTCATTCCTTGCGCTGATGGACGAGTGCAATCCAATTGTATCGACTAATCAAGTAATCAGCCTCGCTCTATTGTTCCAGGCATTGGGCCGAGAGGCTTTCCACTTCGAGTGATCATGATGAACGTTCAGCAACAACCTGATATCGCGACTGATCCGCGCTCTGCACGCGAAGCCGAAACTCAGCGCGCTATCAGCTATCGCACCACAGGCAGCGGGCACGGCGCTATTGTCCGGTTGATGAGTCCTGGCGATCTCGGCCACCTGATCAAGCCCTTTGTGTTCCTTGATCTGTTCGAAGGTGAGAGCTCATTCATCAACGGCATGCCCATGCACCCGCACTCGGGCATCGCCACCGTCACGGTGATTACCGAAGGCAATTTGCGCTTCGAGGATGCTGATTCGGGAAAGGGGATGATTGACTACGGCGGTGTCGAATGGATGCGGGCCGGAGGCGGAGTCTGGCACGGCAAGGAAATGTCGGTCGGTACATCGAAGCGGATTCAGGGTTTCCAACTGTGGGTTGCACTACCACCGGCCTTGGAAAACGCCAGTGTCGATAGCCAATATCTGGAGTCAAGCGTGATGCCTGAAGTGGGGCCGGCGCGGGTGATTCTCGGCACGTACCAGGGTGTCCAGAGCCCGGTCCGTGCTCCCGCGGGCATGAACTACCTGTTGGTCACGCTACGAGCCGACGAGTCCTGGACTTATGTGCCACCCAATGGGCACGAGTCGTTGTGGTTGAGTGTCAGCCGCGGCGCTTTGTCTGCACCAGGCTTGGTCAACGCAGCAGAGATGGCCATCTTCGAACCCGGCAGCGGCGCAGTGACGCTCAAAGCGCTGAACAAAGACACCGTCTTCGTGATCGGTTCAGCAGAACCTCATCCCTACGATCTGGCGCTGGGAAACTACTCGGTGCACACCAACCCGCAGGCGCTGCGTGAGGGAGAGGCGAAAATTGCCGAGATTGGCGTTCGCTTGCGTGAGTACCTGAAAAAGCCCAGCCGGTCAGCCGGCGTGCCGGTTTTCAAATAACCCGTGAACCATGGCGGCGCGCCCTCCGAGTCAGGATGGCGCGCCTTTGCCATTTCGCAGTCACAGCCCCTAGCTTTGTGGCACCACCCGCGCTTCGTTTCCGCTACCCTCGACATAAACGTTCATGCCTTTTCTCAGCGACGGGTTGATCGGCTGGGTCACCTGAACCAGTACGCCGCTGTGGGTGCGAACGATGATCTGCTGTGCGTCCACGGGCTGATCATACTTTTTCTTTTCAACGTAGTTGCCGCCTGCCGCCCCCGCGAGGGCACCGGCGACCATCGCCACATCCCGGCCGGTCCCCTGACCGATCAGGCTACCCAGGGCCAGACCGCCAATACCCCCCATTATGGCACCGACGCCGCTATCGTGATTGGTCTGCATCTGGGTCTGTGTGATCTGCTCGATTTTCCCCGAGCGAATTTCCATTTCGCCAGCGCCTCCGCTCCCGGCACCCACCGCGGCACAGCCGCCAAGCACCAGACCAAAAAGCGTAATCGTCAGCCAGGAAGCGATTGTTTTCATCGTCGAACTCCATTTTCAGAGGAAGTGGGTCATGCACACGCATCCAATGACGTTAGACGAAAAAGTCCGGTTCATGCGCTTGTTTGCCTGCGCACTGCGCGTAAGGTTGGTGAATCAGAACGCCAGGCGGGGGATGGCCAAGGTTCAGGCGCTGCTGACACAGTGTTTTGCGGATATCAAACAGGTCCGGACTGAGCGATTAGCCTGGGAACCGGTCCCCAAACATAGGGTACCCGCCGGCGGAACCTTCGCGTGTCGCCTCGTCCTGAATCACATCCCAATGTTCGACCATCACGCCGTCCTCCAGGCGCAGGATATCGACCACGACCCAGTTCGCCGGCTGGCCGAGGCCAGTGAAGCGACCGTGCAACATGACGAAGTCTCCTTCAGCGACTGCCAGTTGGCACTCGTAACGCAAATCGGGTGCTCCTGCGGCGACCAGTTCGAACAGACCCTCGCGACCAGGGGGCACATGGGCACTGTGCTGGATGTAGGAGGGTGACCAGAAGCGTTGGGCCGCAGCCAGATCCTTGAGATTGAACAGGGTTGCGAAGCCTTCGAGGACGATGGCCTTGTTCTCGGCGGGTGTACGTGAAGTCATAGTCTGATCCTGCTTGCAATGTAAAAGGTCGGCGGCTGTAGGGCCGCCCAATATCGCCTTGTGGTCTCAGCCGAAAGCCGGTCCATTTGCAATCATGTCGTTGAACGCATTCACCCAGGCATGCTCGTTCGGGCCAGGATTGGCGCGCATGGCTTCGGCCGGAGTGACGAGAATTTCGTCGGCACCGCTTTCGAACTGTTTCATCGCTTCTGTGATGAACTGGTCGAGGGGAATGGCGCGTTCCTCCTCGCTGCTGTCGAGCAATTCGGTGCGTACCCACGGCGGTGCGATCTCGACCAGTTGGACGCCGTGTTCGCGCAGCAGATAGCGCTGCGACAAGGTGTAGGAGTGCAGCGCGGCCTTGGTTGCCGAATAGACCGCCGTCACGGCCATGGGTACGAAGCCGAGTACTGAGGAAACGTTGACGATGATCGCATCCGGCTTGGCCTTCAGATGCTCGACCAGCGCCGAGGTCATGCGGATCGGACCCAGCAGGTTTGTGGTGACGGTCGAGAGAGCAAGCTCATCGTCCACCGGACCTTCTGCATGATCGAGCAACATGATGCCGGCATTGTTGATCAGCACATTGAGCTCAGGGTAATGGGCGATGAGGTGCTGCGCTGCTGCCTGGATGCTGGCCGTGTCGTTGATGTCGAGTTCGATGGCGGCCATGCCGGGGTTGGCGTCGAGCGTCTGCTGCAGTCGTTCCTTGCGGCGTCCGGAGATGATCACTTTATTGCCAAGCTTGTGGAAGGCTTCGGCCAGGCCCTGGCCAATGCCGGAGCCGCCGCCAGTGATGAAGATCGTGTTGCCAGTCATGCGCATGAGGGATTTCCTTGAACGAAAAAGTCAGGGCGTCCGCCACGCTGCCAGGTCGATCAGCCCGACCGCTGCGTCGCGGGGTATGGCGCTAAATTGGCAGCTTCGGCAGGATCGGAGTAGACGCTGTGACTGGCTATCTTCTATGCGTCGGATGCATAAGCACCGCTGGCATCGTCAAGCAGGCTGGCGACAAGATGTTCAATCAGGGCGCGGCCGGCTCTTCGGGTTCGCGAGCCGTGGGGGAAGTAGGCATGCACAGGTACGGACTCGGTTTCCCAATCGGTGAGCAGTGCGACAAGTTCACCGCTTTCTAGCTCTCGCCAGCATGCCCAGGCCGTTGTCGAGGTGATCCCCAACCCGGCCGTTGCCGCCGCGACAGCGCCTTCGTTTTCGTCGGTGGAGAAGTGCGCTTCGAGCTCAATCGTCCTGGTCTCACCATCGCGTTTGAACATCCACCCACTCGGGACCGTCGAGGCTGGACCGGCGATGATTCGATGGGATTGCAGGTCCTCAGGCGTAGTCGGCTCTCCGGCGGTGAGCAAGTAGGACGGTGAGGCGAGAATGAATCTGGAGATCGTCATGATCTGGCGGCTTGTTGCACTGGAGTCCACGAGTCGTCCAAGCCTGATCGCAACATCGATATTCTCGCGCACCAGATCCTGCCAATGATCGGCGAGCAGGACCTGGATATGCAGGTTGGGGTGTATCGCTGCGAACGGCGCTATACGCGGAATGATTTCCCGTACGCCGATGCTGGTCGGCATGCTGATCCGCACAACGCCGCGCAGCTCTTGGCCGCCGCGAACGCTTTGCTCGGCTTCTTCCACCGCGGCGAGGATGGGTTCCATGCGCGATAGAAAATCCGCCCCTGCGTCAGTCGGGACGACGGCACGTGTCGATCTCGCCAGCAGCAGGGTGCCGAGATCGGCTTCGAGCTCGGCGACAATCCTGGAGACCTGGGATTGAGAAAGACCCACTTCGCGTGCCGCGGCCGAAAAGCTGCCCAGTCGCGCCACCCTCGTGAAAAGCCTGTAGGAGAAAAGGTCTTTCATGTGTTGGCACCTTCCTTCAGCCGGTACGCACCTTGACCCCGTTGGCAGAGGCGACCGTGAAACGCGGCAGTTTGGGTAAGTGTTTTTTTGAAGGGGAGGTAGCTGGGGCACTATGACCCCAGCTACCAGCGGTGCAAATGATCACGCAACTTCGGTATGGAAAGGATAGTCCGTGTAACCCGCTTCCGTGCCACCGAAAAACGACTCGCGGTCGTACGGGTTCAGCGGCCAGCCGTTGCGCAGGCGCTCTGGCAAGTCAGGGTTGGCGATGAAGTGGCGGCCGAACGCGACCAGGTCTGCATCGCCGGCCTCAAGGATTGCGTTGGCCGATTCACCGGAGAAACCGCCTGCCGCGATAAGGGTGCCCTTGTAGTGCTGGCGGATGAGTTGGGACGCCACCGGATTCTGGTCCCGGCGCTCGTCTTCGGCGACACCCAGGATGCGCGGTTCGATCAGGTGCAGATAGGCGAGGTCCAGCTTGTTCAGCTCGCGTGCGACATAGGTGAACAGGCCAATGGGATCGCTGTCGGACATGTCGCCGAAATTGCCGCTCGGGCCCAGGCGCACCGCCACCCGATTGCTACCCCAGACGGAGATCACCGCCTCTACTGTTTCGAGCAGGAACCGGCTGCGGTTCTCGAACGAGCCACCGTAGATGTCCGTACGTTTGTTGCTGCCGTCCTGGAGGAATTGATCGAACAGGTAGCCGTTGGCCGAGTGCAACTCCACGCCGTCGAATCCGGCTGCGATACCGCGTTCGGCCGCTGCGCGGAAGCTTTCCACCAGCCCGCGGATTTCCGCGATGGTCAGTTCGCGTGCCGGGCTGCCGGGGGTCCAGCCGGTCTCGGTGAAGGCGAGGCCGCCGTGGTCCACGACGGAAGGGGCCACCGGCTGGGCGCCGCCGGGCTGCAGGAGGCTATTGGACTGGCGCCCCGCATGATAGAGCTGCAGAAAGATTTTGCCGCCTTTGGCATGAACGGCGTCGGTCACGAGCTTCCAGCCAGCGATCTGGCTGTCGTCATATAGACCGGGAGCACCGAGGTAGCCATTACCATTGGCGGCGGCGATAGTGGCCTCGCCGATCAGCAGGCCACCGGCGGTGGTGCGTTGGGCGTAGTACTCGGCCATCAACCGGCCAGGGATCGCGCCCGACTCGGCACGCATACGGGTAAGTGGCGCCAGAACGACGCGATGGGAAATCTGGTGTGGACCTATTTGGATGCTCGTATGCAGTTTGGACATGACAACGATACCTATCAGTGGTGGGATGGGGCCAATGTAGGCGTAAAATTCGCGGAGAAAAATGTCCCGTGATGCCGAACATTTCGGATGTTTTTTCCGTAATCCCGCCTTGTTGGCGGGGGGCTACCGGAGCAGGCAGGAATAGTGATGGAAAGTCTGAATGGCATCTCGATATTCGTGCAGGTTGCCGAAACGCGCAACTTCTCCGAGTCCGCCCGCCAGTTGGGGGTGTCGTCCTCGACCGTGGGCAAAACCATCGCCCGCATGGAGGAGCGCTTGCATGTGCGGCTGTTTCATCGCAGTACACGCAGCATCACGCTGACGGCCGAGGGAACCCTGTTCCTTGAGCGCTGCCGCCGCATCCTCAGCGAGCTCACCGCTGCAGAGTCCGAGCTGTCAGGCCTGGCTGGCAGTCCACGGGGGCGGCTTCGGGTGGGCACTCCGCTACTGGGCGACCTGATGATGCCGGCCTTTGACGGGTTCATGGAGCAGTATCCGGAAGTCGAACTGGATATCGATTTTTGCGACCGTATGGTCGATGTGATCGAGGAGGGGTTCGACGCGGTGATTCGCACCGGCGAGCAAACCGATTCTCGCTTGACTGCGCGCCGCCTCGGTTCCTGCGCACATGTGCTGGTGGCGTCGCCGACGTATCTCAAGCGGCATGGTGTACCCACCTATCCGCGTGAACTGGAACGCCATTCATGCCTGCAGCACAAGTTTCCCGCAACCGGAAAGCTGGAACGCTGGCCGCTGCGACTCGAAGCCTCCGAGGCTGAACTGGTGCTGCCCGCCACAATGACGTCGAACACGATCGAGCCTCTTGCCTACGCCGCAATCCAGGGCAGGGGCATTGCCTTTCTGCCGACTTTCCTGGTGCGCGAAGCGCTGGAAAGCGGCCAGCTGGTCACCGTGCTGGACGACTGCATTGACCGCCAGGTCGTCTTCTGGATGCTGTGGCCAGCCAGCCGTTATGCCTCACCCAAGTTGCGCGTGTTCATTGACTACATGAGTGCGCACTTGCGCATCTGATCGCTTACGCCGGCATGTACTACAACGCAAAACGCCGCCATGGCTTAAACAATCAGCTTTCACCGGTAGTAGCGCTTGAAAAGCGCTACGCAATGAGCCTGCAAGGTGTCGGGATAATCCGGGGCGATCCAAGTGGGCCCTACGTCTACCGCAAGGTTTAGTGAGATACTGACATCGTAAGACTTCGGACTTCCCTTTTACTGCATGGATTGCACCCCTTTTGAAAACCATAGCGCTTACCTTGGCTTTATTCATTCCCATCGTCTCCACGCAGGCTCTGCGCGTCGAGAAGCCCGAATGATGTTTACCAGGCGGCGCAGCTCCTTGGTGGGATTCATTCTTTTGGCGGTCGGTTTGGTGGGTTTTTCGACCTGGTTACTGCTGACATCTGAGACCGAAAGCCGGAAAACGCGTTTTTTAGAATACGTACAGAACATTTCCGGCATCGTGCGCAACCAGCTGGATACCAATGAAGCGGTGTTGTCGGGTTTTTCAGCATTTCTTCAGGCAGTCGACCAGAGCGATTCGGAAGCAGCAGCTCGTTATGCGGCAGCGGTTTTATCCGCGTACCCTCATATTTACATGCTCGAGGCGGCGAGGGCGGTACCCATCGCCGAACAGGCTGCATTTGAAGAACTGTTGAAACGCACCTGGCGTCCGGATTTTGCACTCAAGGATTTCCCGAGCCTCGCTCAGCAACCTGCCCAGCATCAGGTCTATCTCAATGAGACCTGGCCCGTGTTGTTCATGTACCCGCCACTCCCGCAATCCAGTTCGATCTATGGCGTCAGGCTGGAAACCGTTGGGCATCTTTCATATGCACTGGCTCGAACCCGCAGTAATCAGAAACCTGTCGTATCACCCGTTTTCTCGATGTACGAAGGTGGTAATGCTTACATTCTGATGCAGTCTGTCAATCGGACCGAGGATGCAAGAGAGAGCACTCGCCCCAATTTTTTTGGCAGCACGATGTTGTCTTTGCTTCTGATCAGAACGGACTCGCTATTGGAAGCCGTGAACGATGCGAACGTCGATCCTTTCGTCCATATCAGCGCTGTTCTGAAAACCGGCGCTGGTTCAGAAAACAACGTGTTTTCAACAGAGACAGAGCAGGCTGGTTTTCTGGATCAGCTTTTCTTGCCGTGCCTGACTGATCGGGTCGAGATTAGAAACGTTTCACAACCAATGACGTTGCTGTTTGAGCGTCAGCTGCGGTTTGGGGATGTTCTGAGCGCCGAAACATTGGTGATCCTTGCCGTTCTGGCCGGGGCGCTTGTCCTCATGCCACTTGTGTTGATCCGGCATTTCAAGGCGATAGAAAGGGCTGAAGTCGAGCACGAGCGAGCAACGTATCTGGCAACCCATGACGTACTCACAGAATTGCCCAACCGCTACCTCTTTGCCGATCGTTTTGAGCAGGCCATCGCCAATTGGAAAGTGAACGGGACACCGTTTGCCGTGTTGTTGATCGACCTGGATCACTTCAAGGAAATCAACGACGAATGCGGCCATGAGGTAGGCGATCAAGTGCTTCGAACGGTCGCAAGTCGCATGCTTCAGGCGACTCGCTCGCGTGACACAGTCGCACGCTATGGAGGGGATGAATTCGTCATTCTGCTTACGGACATTACCAGCGCTGAGAGTGCCGGAAAAAAGGCGGAGAGGTTGTTTGAAGCTATCGCGCAGCCAGTCATGACAACCGCTGGAAAGCGATCGCTCTCGTGCAGTATCGGGGTTTCGCTGTTTCCTGTTCACGGCCAGAGTCTCGACACTCTGCTCAAGGCGGCGGATCAGTCCATGTATGGCGTTAAACAATTAGGTCGCAAAGGAATTGCAATGACTGAAACTCACGAGCCCTGATCTGACGAAGAGAGGGTGAAATGCTTGCCGGCTGGTCTCATGGCACGGCAGGCGTTGACCACGCAGGACGTACCACGCTGAGCTTCGTTAATTGCCGCTCGTATCGTCGTCTACAGCAGGCGCAACCAACTGGCCTGATTTGACAGGTGGCGAGGGACGGATGTGTTGTCACTCGCGGCCAGCTTGATGAAAGCTCGTCCTTGACCCGCAAGTAACCAGCTTCGTACAGACTGATTAATTCGTATATTCCCCGCGCGAGCGCTTAGCCACTTCATAGGCCATCATTGCTGCTTGGTCATCAGCTCTGTAAGAGATGTCCGCAGCGCTGGTGGTTCCTTGTCCATCCAGGCCGGGCATTTCCTGCAGTTGATTGAGCAGATCAGCGTGCGACACTGTTTGGCATATGAGCGGAATCAAATAGCTATCGAGATGTTTTCCTGCGGGATTGTCCAGTTCAAATGTTAAGGCGGTTAGATAATCAGCCTTGTTGGAGTTGACCCAGTCGATTGAGAAACCTGCTCGACGGCAGAGTTCGCTATGAACTAATAGCATGGTTCGACCGTTACCATCTAGAAAGGGATGCCCCCAAGCGAATGCTCCCATTACCTGGCCCGGACGAGCACGAATAGTTTGAGCATTATTTCCCATTTCTAATCCCCACTCTATCGCACGCTGGCACGACTCAGAAACTTCAAATTGTATGGTGCCCCCTTTGCTTACGAGTCGTGCCACTTTAAGTGAGTGTCTGTCTTGTCCCGCCCATGGATAGAATTCTTCGAATAGAATCTTGTGGACATTGAGGAAGTCTTTATAGCGGATGTGACCTTCCACATCGCGAAGATACTTTAAAGCCCGTTCAATATTGGATTCAAAAAAAACATGCTCCTGTCGTTTTAATATTGCAAGATCTTTTATGCTCTCAATATTGCGCAGGTAGCCGTGGGTCTCGAAGTCCCCGAATGGGTCGAACATTACTTGCTTCCTTTAAATAATTGCTCAGTAGTCGGGCAAGTTGCTTTGCGTTAATCAGATCGTTTTTCTTTAGCGCAACCAGAAGCTTCTCAGTTGCGTCAAGTTTTATGTCATCGCCAGCCATTCTCGTGACGGCTTCAGCAAAATCATCGAGTCCAGTTCTCTGGTGTTTTATTTTATAGTGTTCAGCAAACCGCTCAATATAGTTGCGCACATCTGATTTTGGGAGTTCATCAACATCAATGGGCAATTTCCATTCATCGCATTGATGAGGGCTCTCCAAGTGTTTGCTATGGGCGTAACATACAGGTACGCCATGAAGTGTTAGTTTGCGCGATATACGTATGTTTTTGGTATAAACAACACAAATTCTATCGTTGTTGCGCGTTTCAAGTTCAGCTTTGCACAGGGCTTCACCAAGCTCTTTGAATACAGACTTGACAAGGAGCAGTATGTATTCATTGGATGCGTTAGAGCTGGCATGAGTTTTTTTCTCATAAACGCCTTTGCCGATCCTGTCTAAATACCCGGTGGTTACTAGACTCTTTATGGCTTCTGTAACTTGTGTGCGACCGCCCAACTCGTCGAATTCACAACGAAGAATTATGCGCTTCTGTGTTTTTTTAATTTTATGAAAGATTTTCTCTTTTGTCTCCATGGTGCTTCTCCAAGGATGGCAATTGAGATGTATTTTATTATAAAGCCCCTTTGCTTTCAAGTTGTATTTGATTTTGTCGGGATGTTATGTTATTGGCCGATTCAGCTGTAGCATTTGGTTCAGATTGATTCGAACGGATATAAAGGTGGGAAGTTTTCGTACGTTGCTTTCTCCCTGCGCTTGGTACGAAAAGTAATCTCGCAGACTGAATCGACCAGGGTTGGACATTCCCAGGGGCGCAAACAGCGCGCTGGCTGCGACGTATCGTGGCTGGCCCCAGGTCATGCCCGCGCTTCTCGACCAGGTAAGCCAAAAAGCGGTCGGCAAGGGTGTGGCGGAAGTGATGCGCGGAAAGTGGCCTCCAGTAGCAATTCAATCATTAGCCAATTACGCAACTGCAATTGTTTCGGGGATTCTGTTGAAACAATCTGGTCGCGTTTGTTCAGATTTAAAACAGCGTGTTGCAGCGCTTTTTCACACTGATCCAATTCGGACTGCCGTCTGTCTTGTTGCAGTTGCTGTTCGCTATGGTTTGCAACTGTTGCAGTAATACTTATTTTGCCTGATTAAACAGAAACTCTTTCTCTTGCAGTTGCAATTCTCTGCATACCAAGGTTTCCTGTTGGATTTGGCGTTGATTGTGGTGGTTGGCATACCTCTTACGAGGTAAGCGCACGGCTGCGGGTGGTCTCCAGCACCGGATTGTTTCAGGTTCGCCTGGACGAACCCTTGCAAATACGCAACCAGGCCAACCCCCTACTGGTGTTTCGCACGCCGATAGTCCGGCTCGGGGGGG
>NZ_JAHBDI010000039.1:0-33401 GCF_019956275.1 Pseudomonas sp. GL-RE-26 | reverse complement strand
ACGACCCTGACCGTGGGCGGCATTGCCGTGGTCACTGCTGGCGTGGCGGCGGGCTTCCCGCAATCGATCACCACCCCGTTGGGCAGCACGCTGACCATCACCGGGTTCAACGCGGCGACCGGTGTGGTGAGCTACAGCTACACCCTGAACGATAACGAAGCCCACCCGACCGCCAACGGCACCAACACCCTGCCTGAACAGTTCGCCGTGACCGTGGTCGACGACAACGGCACCACTGCCACGGGCAGCCTCGACGTGAACATCGTCGACGACCTGCCAAAGGGCGTGTACGACAGCAATGCTTCAACGGCCTCGGAAACCCTGCTGACGCTGAACGGCAACGTGCTGAGCAACGACGTGCAAGGCGCCGACCGCGTAACGCTCGGCGAAAACGCCGGCCCGGTCACCCCCGGCACCTTCACCGGCACCTATGGCACCCTGGTGCTCAATGCCAACGGCACGTACACCTACACGCTGAGCACCAGCGATGCCGACTTCAAAGCCCTGCACGGCGGTGGCGACGGCACCGAAACCTTCACCTACACCCTCACCGATTCTGACGGCGACAGCAGCACCGCGAACCTGGTGTTGCAGATCCACAACAACGATGATCCCGTCACCATCGATGGCCTGAGCGTCACCGGTGGCGAACTCACCGTTTTCGAGAAAAACCTCAGCGATGGCAGCGCACCGGACTCCACCGCGCTGACCCAGAACGGCACCTTCACCGTCGCTGCCCTCGACGGAGTTACGACCCTGACCGTGGGCGGCATTGCCGTGGTCACCGCTGGCGTGGCGGCGGGCTTCCCGCAATCGATCAGCACCCCATTGGGCAGCACTCTGACCATCACCGGGTTCAACGCGGCGACCGGCGTGGTGAGTTACAGCTACACCCTCAACGATAACGAAGCCCACCCCAATGCCAGCGGCGCCAACACCCTGCCTGAACAGTTCGCCGTGAACGTGGTCGACGACAACGGCACCACTGCCACGGGCAGCCTCGACGTGAACATCGTCGACGACCTGCCAAAGGGCGTGTACGACAGCAATGCTTCAACGGCCTCGGAAACCCTGCTGACGTTGAACGGCAACGTACTGACCAACGATGTGCAAGGCGCCGACCGCGTAACTGTTGGTGAAAACGCCGGCCCGATCACCCCCGGCACCTTCACCGGCACCTACGGCACCCTGGTGTTGAATGCCAACGGCACTTACACCTACACCCTCAACACCAGCGATGACGATTTCAAGGCGCTGCACGGCGGTGGCAATGGCACCGAAACCTTCACCTACACCCTCACCGATTCTGACGGCGACAGCAGCACCGCCAATCTGGTGCTGGAGATCCACAACAACGACGCCCCAGTGGTCCTCAACGGCCTTGACGTGTATGGCGGTGAGCTGACGGTCTACGAGAAAAATCTCAGCGATGGCACCAGCCCGGATACACCGGAGCTGACCCAGAGCGGTACCTTCACCGTGACCGCCCTCGATGGCCTGCAAACCCTGACCGTGGGCGGCATCACGGTGGTCAGCGGTGGCGTGGCCGCCGGCTTCCCGCAAACCGCAGTCACGCCACTGGGCAGCACCCTGACCATCACCGGTTACAACGCGGCGACCGGCGTGATCAGCTACAGCTACACCCTCAACAACAACGAAGCCCATCCGACTGCCGATGGCGCCAACAGCCTGGCCGAGAACATCAACGTCGTAGCCACCGACAGCGATGGCGACAGTGCGACCGCGCAGATCAACGTCAACATCATCGATGACTTGCCAAGCGCCAATCTCGACGCGGATTCGGTGCAGGAGGGCGGCACGGTCAGCGGCAATGTGCTGGACAACGACATCGGCGGGGCTGATGGTCCGGCTGTCACTGGGGCGGTGGTCGGTGTGCGTGCCGGTAGCGACACATCAACCTCGGCCATCGGCGGGCTCGGTGACCACATTGCCGGCACCTACGGTTACCTGACCCTCGATGCCAACGGCAACGCCGTTTATCACAGCACGCCTAACGCAGTAAGCGGCCCCGGCGCGGTGGATGTGTTCACCTACACGGTGCGCGACTCCGATGGTGACGAAAGCACCACCACCATCACCATCGACGTCTACAACAGTTGCCTGAAAGCTGTTAGCGACAACGATGTTACGGTTTTGGAAAAAGCCCTCGATCTGAGCCAGGACGGCCAGGACCTGGTGGCCGGTACGGTCACCGGCAGCGATCCGACCAACACTGGTGAAACCGCTTCTGGCACGCTGGTGGGCTCGGTCACCCATGCCGTCGGCGCGATCACCTACGCTCTGGTCGGCAGCGATGTCGGGGCATACGGGCAGATTCAGCTCAACACCAACGGCACCTACACCTACACCCTGACGACGCCACCGAGCACCACGCCGCACGCCAATGACGGTCCGAACGTGATGCACGAAACCTTCACCTACCAGGCCACCGATTCGTTGGGCAACATCGTCACCAGCACCATCGTGGTGAACATTGTCGATGACGTGCCCAAAGCGATGAACGACAGCAACGTCGGCACCGCTTCGGAGACAGCTTTAAGCCTCAGCGGCGATGTGTTCGGCAACGACGTGATCGGCGCGGATAAAGTCGCCACCGGCCCGGATGCCGGCCCGGTCACCCCAGGCACCTTCACCGGTACCTATGGCACCCTGGTACTCAATGCCAACGGCACCTACACCTACACGCTGGATCCCGATAATGCGGACTTCAAAAACCTGCATGGCGGTGGCAGCGATACCGAAACCTTCACCTACACCCTCACGGACGCCGACGGTGACATCAGCACCGCCAAACTGGTGCTGAACGTCTACAACAACGACGATAAGGTCACCCTCAACGGCCTCGACGTGTATGGCGGTGAGTTGACGGTCTACGAGAAAAATCTCAGCGACGGCACCAGCCCCGACACGCCGGCCCTGACCCAGAGCGGTACCTTCACCGTGACCGCCCTCGATGGCCTGCAAACCCTGACCGTGGGCGGCATCACGGTGGTCAGCGGTGGCGTGGCCGTCGACTTCCCGCAAACCGCCGTCACGCCACTGGGCAGCACCCTGACCATCACCGGTTTCAGCCAGGGCGTGATCAGCTACAGCTACACCCTGAACGATAACGAAGCCCATCCCACGGCCAACGGCACCAACAACCTCATCGAGAACATCAACGTCGTAGCCACCGACACCGATGGCGACAGCGATACCGGGCAGATCAACGTCAAGATCGTCGACGACCTGCCAAGCGCCAAACCAGACTCGTCGTCGGTAGTGGAGGGCGGCACCGTCAACATCAGTGTGCTGGGCAACGACGTCAGCGGCGCCGATGGTCCGGCGACAGTGGTCGGCGTGCGTGCCGGCGGCAACACCTTGACCTCGGCCATTGGTGGGCTGGGCAACCAGATCAACGGTACCTATGGCTACCTGACCCTCGATGCCAACGGCAACGCGGTGTATCACAGCAACCAGAATTCCGTCGGCGATCCGGGCGCCACTGACACGTTCACCTACACCGTGCGTGATTCCGATGGCGATGAAAGCACCACCACCATCACCATCGACGTCGCCAACAGCATCATCAAGGCCAACCCCGATAACGACGTGACGGTCTACGAAAAAGCCCTCGACCTGAGCAAGGACGGGCAGGACCTGGCCGCCGGTACCGTCACCGGCAGCGACCCGGGCAACACGGGCGAAACCGCGTCCGGGACCCTGGTCGGTTCGGTCTCGGGTGCCAGCGGCGCGCTCAGCTACACCCTGGTCGGCAGCGCCTCCGGCACCTACGGACAGATCCTGATCAACCCCGACGGCAGCTACACCTACACCCTGACCTCGGCACCGAAAACCTCGCCGAACGCCAACGACGGGCCGAACAGCCTGAGCGAAAGCTTCACCTACAAAGCCACCGATGCACTGGGCAACAGCAGCACCAGCACCATCGTGATCAACATTGTCGATGACGTGCCCAAGGCGGTGGCAACGGATCGCTCGGTGGCGGCGGTGGAGATCGATTCCAACCTGCTGATCGTGCTCGACGTCTCCGGCAGCATGGTCGACGCTTCCGGTGTGTCGGGGCTGTCGCGGCTGGATCTGGCCAAGCAGGCCATCAGTGCGTTGCTGGATAAATACGACGACCTGGGCGATGTGAAAGTGCAGCTCGTCACCTTCAGCAGCAGCGCCACCGACAGGACTTCGGTGTGGGTCGATGTCGCGACCGCGAAGACACTGCTGGCCGGCCTCACCGCGAACGGTGGCACCAACTACGACGCGGCTGTGGCGACCATGCAGACTGCGTTCAACACCTCGGGCAAACTGACCGGTGCGCAAAACGTCGGCTACTTCTTCTCCGACGGCAAGCCCACCACCGGTCAGGAAATCGGCACCACCGACGAAACCGCGCTGAAAGCCTTCCTCGATGCCAACAACATCAAGAACTATGCGATCGGCCTGGGCAGCGGCGTGAGCAACGCCAACCTCGATCCGCTGGCCTACGACGGCATCAGCCACACCAACACCAATGCGGTGGTGGTCACCGACCTCAACCAACTCAACTCGGTGCTGTCTGGCACCGTGGTCGGCGCACCGGTCACCGGTTCGTTGCTGGGTGAGGGCGGCTCGTTCGGCGCTGATGGCGGTTTCATCAAATCCATCGTGGTCGACGGCACCACCTACACTTACGATCCAAAAGCCCTCAGCGGCCAGGGTTCGTTGACGCCAAGCGGCGGCACCAACCACGGCACCTTCGACACCGTGAACAACACGGTGAGCATCGCCACCAACAACGGCGGCACATTGGTGATCAACCTCGACACTGGCGATTACAACTACACCTCGCAGAAAACCACTGCGGTGGTGATCACCGAGAACATCGGCTTCACCGTCAGCGACAACGATGGCGACCTCGCCAGCTCGATGCTGACCGTGAAAGTGATCCCCAACGCGCCTCCGGTGGCGGCGGACGACCACGTCATCACTAACGATCTGTCGAGCAACATCGTGGTGCCGGGCGAGCTGTTGCTGGCCAACGACACCGACCCCAACGGGGATACGCTCAACGCGACGCCGACCACCTTCAACACCGGCTGGGCAGCGAAAGGCGCGGACTTCACCGGTAGCGGCACGATCGGCTTCGCCGGCACCGACAACATCGCTGCCAACCAGAGTCTGGCCAACGTGCGCAATTCCTTTGCGGCCAACGCGGCGACCATGACGGCGCTGTTGGTGGTCAGTGGCTATCTCGACGGGGTGACCAACTCCAATGCCAACGATGAAGACCTCATCACGGTCAAACTAAAACAGGGTGAGACGCTCAACCTCGACCACAACCTGGGTGCCGGGCACATCACGATGGAGTATTCGCTCAATGGTGGGGCGTTCCTAAGCATCGCCGATGGTGGCACCATCACTGCAGGCGCGGATGGCACCTACCAGATCCACGTGACCAACATCGCCAACACCAGTGGTGGCAATAAGAATGGGGCAGAAAACTACGACCTGACCATGACCGTCAATTACGCCGGAGCACACGAAGTCACCACGGACTACCACGGCACCTACACCGCCAACGACAACCACGGCGGCAGCGACTCGGCCAACCTGACCATCAGCTATCAGGACGGTCACACCCTCACCGGCACCAGCGGGGATGACATACTGGTGGCGGGCACGGGCAACAACATCATCAATGCCGGCGACGGCAACGATGTGCTCACTGCCGGTTCCGGCAACAACGAGCTGCATGGCGGTGCCGGCAATGATCTGCTCTTCAGCGGCCCGGGCACCGACATCCTCGATGGCGGTACGGGCATCGACACGGCAAGCTATGCCCACGCCACCGCCGGGGTGACGGTCGACCTCAGCCTGCTGGGTGGGCAAAACACTTTCGGTGCCGGCACTGACACCCTGACCGGTATCGAAAACCTCATCGGCTCGAACTTCAACGACACTCTGACCGGAGACGCCACCAACAACGTGATCAATGGCGGCCTTGGCAACGACATCCTCAGGGGCGGGGACGGCGATGACTTGCTGATCGGTGGCCTGGGCAACAACACCCTGACTGGCGGGACGGGGGCGGATACCTTCCAGTGGCTCAAGGGCAACAGTGGCCATGACGTGATCACCGACTTCACGCCCGGAACCGACAAGCTTGACCTGTCGCAACTGCTGCAAGGGGAAAACGGCACCACGGCTTCGCTGGATGACTATCTGCACTTCACCGTCACCGGCAGCGGGCCGTCGACAGTGACCAGCATCGACGTCAGCGCCATGGCCGGCGCCGCGCCGAACCAGACCATCGACCTGGCCGGCGTCGACCTGGCCAGCCACTACGGTGTAACGCCAGGGGCGGGAGGGGTGATCGCAGGCGGGCATGACACGGCGACCATCATCAACGGCATGCTCAACGATCATTCGTTGAAGGTGGACACCGTGTGACCTGAAACCCGCTAAAAAAACCCGCCACCCTGGGAAGGGAGCGGGTTTTATTGCCCGGGACAAAGGTCGATGTCCGGTCAATGGTTACAGTACCTCGATGTACCCATCATCACATCGGCTCTGGCGCCCCGATCAACCGCCCCATGGCCCCGAATACACACAACTCCCTGATTGCTTCCAGTTCCCCGCGTGTCTCGACCATCTCGGCAATCAGCGGCAAATCAATGCTGTGGGTCGCGCGAAAGATCGCGTCGATGAACATTCGCTTGTCAGGCTGCTCGTCGATGTTGCGAATGTAGGCTCCATCGATTTTCAGGTACGCCAGGCCCAATTGGGTCAGGTTGCCGATCTGGCTGAAGCGCCCGCCAAAGTGTTGCAGGCCGATTCGATATCCGGTCTTGAGCAATGTGCTGCAAAGGTTCTGTAGCACTTCGGGGGATGGCAACTGGCGCTCGTCGATTTCCAGGGTCAACAGCGGCGCCAGTTCGGGAAGGGAGTCGAGCAGGTCGAGGATTGTTCGCCATTGCACTGGGTCGCGCAGGGTGCTCCCGGACAGACTTAACGCCAGGGGCCTGCGGTTGACCACCAGGTCGTCCAGCGTGGCTTCGAGCATTGCCAGGTCGAACCGTCCGGACCAGCCGAGACGCTCGATCCACGGCAGGAAATGCCCGGCGGCAATCGCCTCGCCCTGCGGGTCGAGCAGGCGTGCGAGCACTTTGTGATGCAGCACCTGGCGGGTGTCGGCGCATTGCACGACGGGCTGGAAGTACAGCTGCATTTTGCCTTCGGTCAAGGCATCGTCGATCCAGGTGCGCCAGTCGTGCTGGGAATGATTCGGTGCCGTGTCACGATGGCTCAAATGAACCCAGGGGCGTTCGGGATGCTGCCGGGACTCCGTCAGCGCCTGATCAAGGCGCAGGAGAACGGTGCTGATCGGCTCACCGGGGCGGTAGGCGACAACGCCCAGATGGGCGACCGGCATGCAATCGCTGGCACCGGTCAGGCGCAGGTTCTCCAGGCTGACGCTGATATCGGCGGCCAGGCGCGCGGCACTTTCAGCGTCCAGGCCCGGTGTCAGCAGGCTGAATTCGCCGCCACGATTACGCGCCGCCAGCCAGGTTCGACGCTCCGGCAATTGAGTCAGGCGCTTGAGCAATTCGCCGACGGCAGTGATCAGCGCGTCGGTCCGTTGGCCACCCAGGCGCTGGTTGAGGCCATTGAGGTCGTTGATTCGCAACATCAGCAAATGACCATCGCGGCTCTGTTCGCAAACGCGTAAATGGTCGGCCAGTTGCTCGTCGAGCAGGCGCCGGTTGGCCAGGCCGGTGAGGCTGTCCAGATAGGATTCGGCCCGCAGTTTTTCGCTGCGCGCAGCCTCCTCGACGAACAGTGCCTTGAGCTTCTCGACCATCTGGTTCATCGCCAGCACCACCCGTTTCAGTTCCGGTGTGCGCGGCAGTTTCGGCAGGCTGAGAAACTCGCGTTTGCTGATGGCCTCGGCCTGCCGGACCATGCTGTCGAGGGGGCGAAATTGCCGGCGCAGCATCCATCCTCCAAT
Organism: Pseudomonas sp. GL-RE-26; assembly: GCF_019956275.1. Classification (NCBI taxonomy): domain Bacteria; kingdom Pseudomonadati; phylum Pseudomonadota; class Gammaproteobacteria; order Pseudomonadales; family Pseudomonadaceae; genus Pseudomonas; species Pseudomonas sp. GL-RE-26. Next base: position 25,396 of record NZ_JAHBDI010000039.1, on the reverse strand, counting down.
GACGGCGCTGAACAGCCCGCACAACAGCAACCAGATCAGGCTACCGAGGGTGCTGTCCCAGAGCTTGGCCAGGGCGAATTGCGGATTGCTCAGCACTTCGACCCGTGCCAGTTGTTCCCAGCCGCGCATGATCAGGGCATCGCCACCCTCCGGGCGCAGGTCGACCAGGTTGACGAACCAGTCAGGCACACCGTCGATTTTCGTCGGTGTAGTGCGCTCCACCAGGGTTTGCTGATCCTTGAGCCTGATGACGCGGATGCTGCTGAAATAGCCGCTGTCGAAAATCGAACTGACCATCAGCTCCATCATTGCCGGGTCATCGACCTGTGCCGTCAGCGACAGCCCCAGCGCGGTGGCCGCGTCCTGGGCGTGGGCGCGCAGTTGGCTGAGTGTTTGTTCGCGGGAGCTTTCCAGGCTGGCAAAAAAACTGCCGCTGAACGCCACCAGCAGGAACAGGCAGATGGCCAGGAACAACTGTTTACGCAGTGTCATGCATCGCTCCTTGCAAAGGCGGTTAGCCGTCGCCGACGTCGAACCCTTCGGCCTGCATCTTTTTCAACACCTCCTGCCAGCGCGACAGCTTTTTCGAGTCGCTGCTGCGCTGGCCGCCGTTCTTGCCCGGCAGGTACAGGCCTTCGGCGTTGAAGGCGTACACCGGTAGCAAGTCTTTGCGTTGGGAGGCGGGGCGGATATCGCCGATCAGGTTGTCCAGCACCAGTGGGTCGCTCGTGGGGGTGCTGTAGAACGTCAGCACCATGTGGGCCTGGTTCTGGCTCAGGGCCTTTACGTAGGTGATGCGCAGTTTTTCGCTGGGAATACCGAGTCGGCGCAGGCTGAAATACTTCGCCAGCGCGTAGTCCTCGCAATCGGCGGCGCCCTTGATCAGGGCTTCAACGGGCGTGGCCCAGTAATCGGTCTGTTGCCAGATGCGCGTGTCGTCCTGGAAGTTCAGCTGCTGATCGAAGAAACGGTTCACCGCGTTGAGCTGATCGCTTTCGGGCGCGCCGCGTGCACTTTGCAGCATTTGACTCCACGCCTCGATCCGGCCACGCGCCGGTCCGAGCGGGCCGTAGCGTTTTTCAACGGTTAGCAGAATCTGCGCAAAATCCCAATCGGCCCGGACCCCGTTGAATAGAGTCAGTAGCAAACCAGCCAGCAGTAACCAGCCGCCGAGCCGAAGTCGGAGCGTTGGCCATCCTGGACTACGCAGACTGCGGGCCATGTCTGGCTGCTCGAGTGTAGATGGGTGAAGTTTAGGTGGAGTTTTTGCAGGGGTAGGGCAGGTCGTCGGACGGAACTCGCCACAAATGGCCAATGTAGACTTCAGGATTTGCGCAGGGTTTTCTGCTTGAGGATGTAGATCGTCACGAGTACCGCACTGGTCAGCATGAAGCACCGTGCCCAAACCAGCGGCACCAGGTAGCAGGAGAGCAGGATGCTCGCCCACATCAGGCCAATGGCGTAGACCTTGCCCCTGAGTGGAATGCCGTTGCCATCGAGGTAGTCTCGAATCCACGGGCCAAGCCGTGGATGCTCGACCAGCCATTGATAAAAGCGCGGCGAACTGCGGGCGAAGCAGGCGGCCGCCAGTAGCAGGAAGGGCGTGGTGGGCAATACCGGCAGGAAAATCCCGATCACCCCCAGCGCCACGCTCAGCCAGCCGATGGCCAGCAGCACGTAGCGCAACATCAGGGGGCGGTTGCCTATGGGGTTGTCCATAGGCAGAACCTTAGTGGTGGCGAGGCTTGAGAATCGCCGGTTTTTCGTCTGGCGCGTTGCACAGCAGGTACAGCGCGGTCAGGGCTTCCGGGATTTGAACGATCATGTCGTCCATCAGGTTGGCATCCTTGGCGATGTCTTCGAACTCCGGCTGCTCGTCGAACAGGCCCGAACCGACCATGATCGGCAACAGCATTTCGCTGACTTCCTCTTCGGCGCTTTCGAACCAGGCCGCTTCGCGCAGGAATACGCCTTCCATGAAGCCGATGCACCAGCCGCGCAGGTCGGAGTCATCCGGGTCATCGCCCAGGTCCAGGTCGCATGGCAGTTCGAACTCTTCATCGGAGGCCAGCTGGCGAGCGATGTGGGCCTTGAGGCCGAGCAGGGTGGCTTCGATCTCTTCGCGCTGGGCTTCACTGCTGTAGTGCGGCTCCTCGGCGAAGAGGGCATCGATCCACTCACGATCAGGAACGACTTCGGAACAGATCGACAGCGCGGTGAGGTAGCCGTGGGCGGCCACGTAGTCCAGCGCCTCGTCATGCAGTTCATCAGCGTCGAGGAAGACTTGCAGGCGGGTTAGTTGCTCAGCGAAGGACATTAAAGGACTACCTTGGGGAATGTTCGATGCGGGAATTCTAGGCCTTCTTGAGCGCTTGGGCCAGCCGCACGGCATATTTGCACCGTATTCCCTGTAGGAGCGAGCCTGCTCACGATAGCGGTGGTTCAGGCGAAATCAATGTTGACTGTAATGGCCTCTTCGCGAGCAGGCTCGCTCCCACAGTTTGGCATTGCATGGGCGGAGTCTTATCAGCGGTGCCCTTTGCCGGACGGGGCTCGGGTATACTCGCGCGTTTTGTGATGCCCTGCTGGCGTTACGGCTGAAATGTAAAGCGTCATGCAATGCGCACTTACGATTTATCGGTGCAGCGTCGCGGGTTCTGAACCAGCCTTGCAGGGATGTTTCGGTGATTTTTGGAGTTTCTATGCTCGAACAGGCTCAACGCGTCCTCAAGGACATCTTCGGCTACGACAGTTTCCGTGGCCGCCAGGGTGCAATCATTGAGCGCGTGGCCAATGGTGGCGATGCCCTGGTCCTGATGCCTACCGGTGGCGGCAAGTCCCTGTGCTTCCAGGTCCCGGCGCTGTTGCGCGAAGGCCTGGCCGTTGTGGTCTCACCGCTGATCGCGCTGATGGACGATCAGGTCGCCACCCTCGAAGAGCTGGGTGTGGCAGCCGCCGCGTTGAACTCCACCCTCAGCGCCGAGCAACAGCGCGACCTCGCCGTCCGCATCCGCCGCGGTGAAGTGAAAATGCTCTATCTGGCGCCGGAACGCTTGGTCCAGCCACGCATGCTGTCCTTCCTGCAGGGGCTGGACATCGCCCTGTTCGCCATCGACGAAGCACACTGCGTATCGCAATGGGGCCACGATTTCCGCCCGGAATACCTGCAACTGGGCCAGTTGGCGGAAATGTTCCCCGACGTGCCGCGCATCGCCCTGACCGCCACGGCCGACAAGCGCACCCGGGAAGAAATCGTCACCCGTCTGCACTTGCAAGACGCCGAGCGCTTCCTGTCGAGCTTCGACCGGCCGAACATCTTTTATCGCATCGTGCCCAAGGAACAGCCGCGCAAGCAGTTGCTGGCGTTCCTCGCCGAGCGCCGTAGCGATGCGGGCATCGTGTATTGCCTGTCGCGCAAGAAAGTCGAGGAAGTCGCCGCGTTCCTCAGCGAGCAAGGCTTCCCGGCGCTGCCGTACCACGCCGGCCTGCCCAATGATTTGCGGGCCTACCATCAGAAACGCTTCCTCAATGAGGAAGGCCTGATCATGGTCGCCACCGTGGCGTTCGGCATGGGCATCGACAAGCCCAACGTGCGTTTCGTCGCGCATCTCGACTTGCCGAAATCCCTTGAGGCCTATTACCAGGAAACCGGTCGCGGCGGCCGTGACGGCCTGCCGGCGGATGCCTGGATGGCCTACGGCCTGCAAGACGTGGTGATGCTCAAGCAGATGCTGCAGAACTCCGAAGGTGACGAGCGCCACAAGCGTCTGGAGCAGCACAAGCTCGACGCCATGCTCTCGCTCTGTGAAGAAACCCGCTGCCGTCGGCAAACGCTGCTGGCCTACTTCGACGAAGATATGCCCGAGCCCTGCGGTCATTGCGACAACTGCGTCGACGGCGTGCAGACCTGGGATGCCACTGAACCGGCGCGTCAGGCACTGTCGGCGATCTACCGCACCGGTCAGCGCTACGGCGTCGGGCACCTGGTGGATGTATTGTTGGGCAAGGACAACGAAAAAGTCCGCAGCTTCGGCCATCAACACCTGTCGGTGTATGGTGTTGGCAAGACGATGGCGGAGGGCGAATGGCGCTCCTTGTTCCGTCAACTGGTGGCCCGTGGTCTGGCGGACATCGACCTTGAAGGCTACGGCGGCCTGCGCCTGAGCGACAGTTGCCGGCCGCTGCTCAAGGGCGAAGTGACCCTGGAGTTGCGCCGCGATCTCAAGGCGCAAACCGTGGCGAAAAGCAGCAAGAGCCAGGCGAGCCAGCTGGTCCGTGGCGAGGAGCGCGAACAATGGGAAGCCTTGCGCGCCTTGCGTCGCAAGCTCGCCGAAGAACATGGCGTGCCGCCGTACGTCATCTTCCCCGATTCGACCTTGCTGGAGATGCTGCGCAGCCAGCCGACCTCGCTGGCGGAAATGGCCACGGTCAGCGGCGTCGGCGCGCGCAAGCTGGAGCGCTACGGCGAGGCTTTCCTCGAAGTGCTCGGCGGCCAGGTCGAGGCGCCGAAACCGGTGGCCGACGTGCGTCACGAGCTGATCACTCTGGCACGGGCCGGGATGACGCCGGTGCAGATCGCCGGTCAGTTGCAGTGCTCTGAAAAGAACGTCTACACCATGCTGGCCGAAGCGATTGGCAAGCAGCAGTTGTCGTTGGAACAGGCGCTGGATCTACCCGAAGACCTGATGGGTGAAGTCCAGGACGCCTTCCTTGACGGCGAAGGCGAGTTGCCGCCGGCTTCCGAGATCGCCGCACTGTTTGAAGGCAGGGTGCCGGAAGGGGTGTTGTACTGCGTTCGGGCGGCGTTGCAGTCGGAATTCGAGATTTGAGACATCTGTAGTGCTGATGTAACGATTCAGTACAGATCAAGCCTTGCCTCAAGTCGAGGCTCATGCTTAGCTGACTAATAATTAGTTTTTATTTATTTCAGTCTAATCATGAGTGTTTTATGCCGTTAACCGATCAACACCGCTTTGGCATGCAATTGGCCCAGATGTCCCGTGGCTGGCGTGCCGAACTGGACCGCCGACTGGCGGGCATGGGCTTGTCCCAGGCGCGCTGGCTGGTGCTGCTGCACCTGGCACGATTCGAAGAAGCACCGACCCAGCGTGAGCTGGCACAAAGCGTTGGCGTCGAAGGTCCGACCCTGGCCCGTTTGCTCGACAGCCTGGAAAGTCAGGGCCTGGTGCAACGCCAGGCGGTGCTGGAAGACCGTCGTGCGAAGAAAATTGTGCTCTGCGCCCCGGCGCGTCCCCTGATCGAACAAATTGAAACCATTGCCACGCAACTGCGTCACGAACTGTTCGAAGGCGTCGATGAGGCGGATTTGAAGGTGTGCATGCGGGTTCACGGGCACATCCTGGGCAACCTTGAAAAGTCTTGAGGCATAACCGAACGCCAGGCTTCTGAGAGACCGCATTGGGCAGGCTATAAGAACTACTCGGCAATATCGTGTTCGTAACGAATGTACGAACCCGTGCGGATGGTTTCTGTAGATCTCAAGGATGCTCATGCTCAAGTGTTGGCGATTGGTTTTACGCGGTGTTTCTCAGTGGTTGCTGGCCGGGGGCGCGGTCACTTACTCGGCATGGGCGCCTGCGCTGGGCCTGGGTGAAATCACCCTGCATTCGGCGCTGAATCAACCGCTGCGTGCCGATATCGCACTGGTGGATGCCGCAGGCCTGGAGGAGAACGAACTGTCGGTGAGCCTGGCAACGGCGGACGAGTTCAGCCGTGCCGGGGTCGACCGGGTATTTTTCCTCAACAACCTGAAGTTCACCCCGGTCCTGCGTGGTAATCGCAGCGTGATTCAGGTGACCTCCGGCAAACCGGTCAGTGAACCCTTCCTGAATTTTCTCGTGCAGCTTAATCAGCCTAATGGGCGATTGCTGCGCGAGTACACGGTACTTATCGATCCGCCGGGCGCGCCAGGGGTTGTTCCCGCCACCGATGAAGCGGTTTCCAGCTCCCCGGCGTCCGCATTCCCCAATGTTCAACCGGTCGTATCGCCGTCCCCCGTGGCCAGAACGACGCCAGAACCGGACGTCGCCATGGTTGATCCTGCTGTCGAGCAACTGGCCGCCAGCACCCTGCAAAACCACGAGTTGCAAACCACTGTCGATGAGCTCAACGCGAAGCTTCAAGGCCAGGATGAGCTGATCGCCGGCCAGAAAAAACAGTTGGCCGAGCTGCAAATCCAACTGGCGGAGCTCAAGAAGGTAAAGGCGCAACCCATTACATCCGACGCAGTGGCGCCAGCCCCCATCAGTGCTGAAAACCCCGGAATTGGCTGGCTACCAATCGCCAGCGTGTCGGCGCTGATAGCATTGCTGGCGCTGGGCTGGTTTGTTCGCCACCGACGCCAGCAGCATCAGACCGCAGTGTCAGAGGCGCTGCAGTCGGAGCATGAACCGCTGGCTGAGCTCTTTACCGAGCCAGTGATGTGGCCCCCCGTCGTGCAACCATCCACTGCGCATCGCGACGGGGTGCCGGCCAACGATGAGCTTGAGCGGGTCGACAACCGTCATTTCATCCCGGTCGCTGCTGCCGTGGCGGTGGTTCCGGGTCTGGCGATATCCGGTGAATCCGCCACTGACGATGAGTACCGGCTCAATCTGGAGGAGCTGTCCATGGCGTCGAGTTGGGACGCGATCAACCCAAGCGAGAACCCGCAGCCGGCAACTCTGGCCATGATCGAGCCTGGGTTCGAATTGGAGGTGCAACTCGCTCCGCCATCTCGTCAGCCTCCGGTCGGGCTATCATAGCGGCGTCGTCAAACTCTGGAGTCACGTCCCATCATGACCGTCAGCAAACCGGAAATCATCATCACCTATTGCACGCAATGCCAGTGGCTGTTGCGTGCGGCCTGGCTGGCCCAGGAACTGCTCAGCACCTTTGGTGATGACCTGGGCAAAGTCTCCCTGGTGCCGGGCACCGGCGGGGTCTTTCATATTTACTGTGACGCTGTGCAGATCTGGGAGCGCAAGGTGGACGGTGGCTTCCCCGAGGCCAAAGTGCTCAAGCAGCGAGTCCGCGACCAGATCGACCCGAACCGCGACCTGGGACACAACGACCGCACTCAGTGAGACGTCGCCTCGGCTGCAACGGCTTTCTTGCTTGTGCCACTTGAGAACCGACTGGACACCACAATCGCCACAATGATCAGCGCGCCCCCCAGCAACATGCGCAGGGTCGGGTTTTCGTTGAACAGCAGCCAGGCGACGGTGATGCCGTAGACCGGCTCCAGGGCGAACACCACTGCGGCGGTGCGTGCCTTGATCACTGCGAGGCTGGCGACGAACAGGCTGTGGGCGATACCGGTACAGAACACACCGAGCAGGCCGATCCACAGCCAGTCGATGGCGCGCACTTCGCTCAATTGAGGCGCTGCCACTGGCAGCAGGCACAGGGCAACCACCACGTTCTGGCACAGCGCCGCCTGTACCGGCGGGACTCGCCCGGAGCTGGCACGGTTGGTCAGTGACAACAGGGCGAACAACAATCCGGAACCCACGGCCCACAGCAGGCCGGTGGTGGCGCCGCTGGCCAGGTCAAAATCAGGCGTGACCAGCACCAGCCCGACACTCACCAGCAGCACCAGCACAATTTCATTGGCGCGAATGCGCTCGCGGAAGATCAACCCTTCGAGGATCACGGTAAAGGCCGGGAAGCTGGCGAAACCGAGCGTCGCAATCGCCACGCCTGCGACTTTCACGGCAATGAAGAAGCTCACCCAGTGTCCGGCCAGCAACAGGCCGCTGAGCAGCAGCCGGCGCCAGTCCACGGCCTCAAGTTTCTGCCAGCGCGTCTGGCTGGCGAACCGTGCAAAAAACGTCAGCGCGAGCACGGCAAAGGCGGCACGGCCGAACACGATGATCGCCGGGGACGCGGCGGCCAGTTTGCCGAACACGCCGGTCAGGCCGAACATCAATGCGCCTATATGCAAGGCGCCAAGGGCGGTACGGGGAGTCATTGCAATCCTTAACGACAAACGAACAGAGGCCTCATTGAAGCGCGTAATGGCCCATCAAGTCTGTCGGCAAACTCGCGTTATTTGTCGCCACCCTCGCGCCGCAGTTTTCCGGGCGATGCCCCGAACTCGCGCAGCACCGCCGCCGCGAAGGCACTCTGGGAGCTGTATCCGACGCGGCTGGCAATTTCGCCGATGGGCAGCGCCGAGTTGCGCAGCAAGCCCACCGCTATGTGCAGGCGTCGGCTGCGGATATAGTCCATCGGCGTTTGCCCGCATTCGGCCACGAACCGCACATGCAAACGGGCACTGGAAAGGCCGGCGACCCGGGCCAGGTCGGCCACTTGCAGCGGGTACGCCGCGTACTGATCGATATGTGCATTCAGCGCCGCATAGGGCAGGCGCCGACCGCCGACGGCCTCGGGCCGGGCGTTGTTGAGACTGGCCAGCAGCAGCACTGCGCCTTGTTGGGCGATCAGCGGATCATCGACCGGACTGTTCGCCAGCCAACTGACCAATTGGCTTTGCCCTGCGTCCAGGGGCAGGCGCCCGGCGTTGTCGAGCAGGCGTCGGCTGGACTCGGCGTGATCGCCCAGCGACTGGGCGACCCATTGTTCGCCGGGCACATCCAGCACCAGGCAGCGGCTGCCATTGGCGCTGCCACACGCGTGATGCGCGCCGGAGGGCACCACCACGAAACTCTGCCGGACCACCTGGCTGCCACGGCCATCGACCTCGAAATCCAGGGCGCCCGAGAGCCCGAACACCAGTTGCGCGTGTTCGTGGCTGTGGACGATCAGGTCGTGGCTGTATTGGCGAAGCGTGAGGATCGGTCTCATCGCAGGTCTCCCGGTTCAGGGCGTCAGTCTACACCGAGCGGGCCTGCAAGCGCTGTCACAGGACTGACTTGACGCTGTCATGGACCATTAACCGGCTCGGGGCAGACTTGGCAAAACTTGCCAGAGGGTTGCCCATGACCAGCGCCGAGCTCGCCAAACCCACCCGTAAGCAACGCGTACGGACTTTATGGATTTCCGACGTGCATTTGGGCACCCGGGATTGCCAGGCTGAACACCTGTCGCAGTTTCTCAAGGGCTATCACGCGGACAAGATCTACCTGGTCGGCGACATCATCGACGGCTGGAAACTGCGCGGCGGCATGTACTGGCCGCAAGCGCACACTAACGTCATCCGTCGCCTGCTGACCATGAGCAAGCGCGGCACCGAGGTGATCTATGTCACCGGTAACCACGACGAATTCCTGCGCCGCTATTCGAAGCTGATCCTGGGCAACATCCAGTTGGTCGACGAAGCCGTGCACGTCACCGCCGACGGCCGACATCTGCTGGTGATCCATGGCGACCAGTTCGATGTGATCACCCGTTACCATCGCTGGCTGGCGTTTCTCGGTGACTCGGCCTACGAATTCACCCTGACCCTCAACCGCTGGCTCAACCATTGGCGCGCGCGATATGGCTACGGCTACTGGTCGCTGTCGGCCTACCTCAAGCACAAGGTAAAAACCGCGGTCAGCTTCATCAGCGACTTCGAAGAAGCCATCGCCCATGAATGCGTCAAGCGCGAGCTGCACGGCGTGGTGTGCGGGCACATTCACCATGCCGAGATTCGCAAGGTCGGCGAGGTGGACTACCTCAATTGCGGCGACTGGGTGGAATCATGCACCGCGCTGATCGAGCACTGGGATGGTTCGATCGAGTTGTATCGCCTGGCGGATGCCCAGGCGCGCGAGGCGCAGTTGAAGGCGGCCAGGGTTACGGAGTTGGCTTGATTGATTTGTTTTTTGTGGCGAGGGGGCTTGCCCCCGTTCGGTGGCGAAGCCGCCGTGAACCTAGGAGTGCGATCTATCTGGCGTTCTGCGGTGAATGGCTTTAGGGCTGCTGCGCAGCCCAACGGGGGCAAGCCCCCTCGCCACAACGGTCGCCATAGGTCATGAGGCTGGCGATTACTCTTCCATCGCCGCCTTGTAGATCGAGTCCCTGGGGTGCGCAAACAACCGCTCCATCATCGGCTCGAAAAAGCTCAACGGCAGCGTGTCGTACGCCGGGTCAAACGCGGCCGCATCGTATTTGGCGCAGAATTCGGCGGTCGTCTGGTACTGCGGATGGTCCTGGAATTGCTCACGCAGATGCCGGTCCATGCCCAGATGATGGAAGAAGTAGTAGCCCTGGAAAATCCCGTGCTTTTCCACCATCCACAAGTTCTCGGCGCTGACAAACGGCTTGAGGATCGCCGCTGCGATGTCCGGGTGATTGTAAGTACCCAGGGTGTCGCCGATATCGTGGAGCAGGGCGCAGACCACGTACTCTTCGTCGCGGCCATCACGCCAGGCGCGGGTGGCGGTTTGCAGGGAGTGGGTCAGGCGATCCACCGGGAACCCGCCAAAATCACCCTCCAGCAACTTCAGGTGCGCCACAATCCGTGCAGGCAATTGTCTTGCGTAGGCACTGAAGTCCGCGGCGATAATTGCCCAGTCCTCCTGTGTGCCGTCCTTCAAGTGGGTGAAGCGGGCATTGGCATTCATCGGCAACTCTCTTGTGACGCAAGTCAGCTAGAACGGAACGCGCCCCAGGACCATGTCCCGGTACATGACAAAATCACCGAACAGGCTATAGAAGGGGTGTTGGAAGGTTGCCGGGCGGTTCTTCTCGAAGTAGAAATGCCCGACCCAGGCAAAGCTGTAGCCTGCCAGTGGCAGGGCCCACAATAGCATCCAGGCTCCGCGACCAATGGTCAGCGTCAGAATCAAGATAACCAGGGTCGTGCCGATAAAGTGTAAACGGCGGCAGGTGCTGTTGCTGTGCTCACTGAGGTAGTAAGGATAGAACTCAGCGAAGCTGTTGAATCGTTTGACGTTTTCCACGACAGCGATCTCTGTGGTTATTGTTCTTGCTGCAAGTTGTTCTGCGGGTAGCTTAATTGAGTCTAGAGTGATCAATGGCATCAGCCAGTGACAATAGGCGCCACTTTAGTATCCTTCGGTCAATAGCCGTAGCACTCGGCCACCATGTAAGAAAACGCCATGAGCGAACGAACGACTTCTGCAAGCTGGGCGATGGGGATTGTCAAAGCGCTGGAGATGGACGGCCTGGATTGCCGGGCTCTGTTCAAGCAGCTGGGGCTCGACTACGCGGCACTGGATGATCCGGACGCACGCTTCCCGCAAGATTCCATGACACGGCTGTGGCAGCGCGCGGTCGAGCTGTCCGGCAATCCGGCCATCGGCCTGAACATGGGCAAGGTGGTGCGACCGGCGCAGTTTCATGTGACCGGCTACGCCTTGATGTCCAGCCAGACTTTGGCCGAAGGCTTTCAGCGACTGGTGCGCTATCAGCGGATCATCGCCGAAAGTGCCGACCTGAGTTTCCAGCTGCTGGAAGAAGGCTATGCACTGATTCTGACGGTGCATGGCGATCATCTGCCACCGACCCGGCAAAGCGCCGAAGCGTCACTGGCCTGTGCCTTGGCGCTGTGCAGCTGGTTGACCGGGCGTACGTTGCAACCCCGCAAAGTGTTGGTGCAAGGCGCCGAGCCGGCCAACCTGGAACCCTATAGACAAGCCTTCCATGCACCGCTGGTGTTCAACGCGCCTTACGATGCGCTGATTTTCGAACGCGCCGATATGGAAGCGCCGCTGCCGACGGCCAACGAGGCCATGGCATTGCTGCATGACCGCTTTGCCGGCGAGTACCTGGCGCGCTTTTCCGAAAGCCGCGTGACCCACAAGGCGCGGCAGGTGTTGTGCCGCCTGCTGCCCCAAGGCGAGCCCAAGCGCGACACCGTGGCGCAGACGCTGCATCTGTCCCAGCGCACCTTGCAACGGCGCTTGCAGGAAGAGGGCACGAGTTTTCAGGCGCTGCTGGACGATACCCGGCGCGAACTGGCCGAGCAGTACCTGGCGCAACCGACCATGACCTTGCTGGAAATTGCCTACTTGCTGGGGTTTGCCGATCCGAGCAACTTTTTCCGTGCTTTTCGGCGCTGGTTCGATGCCACACCCGGCGAGTACCGGATGCGGCTGTTGCAAGCACCTGACGCGGTCAATGACGCCAAAATGCCGGAATACAAAGCACAAACACCGTAATGATCTCCAACCGGCCCAGCAGCATGCCGAACGAGAGAATCCACTTGGCGGCATCCGGCAGGGTGGCGAAGTTGCCCGCCGGACCGATGGTCTCGCCGAGCCCCGGGCCGACACCGGACACGGTACTGGCCGCGCCGGTGAGGGCGGTCATCCAGTCCACGCCGAGCAGCGACAGCAGCAGCGCAATCACGCAGATGGTGATCGCAAAGAAGAACGAAAAGGTCAGGATCGAACGCACAATTTCTTCGTCGAGGCGGTGACCGTTGTACTTCTGCTTGATCACCGCCCGCGGGTGAATCAGCTGGTTAAGGTTGGCCTTGAGCAGGATATAGGCCACCTGGAAGCGGAAAATCTTGATCCCGCCCGCGGTCGAGCCGGAGCAACCGCCGACAAACCCCAGGTAGAAGAACAGCATCAGCGAGAAATTGCCCCAGAGGCTGTAGTCCCCCAGCGCAAAACCGGTGGTGGTCACCACCGACGTCACATTCAGCGCCACATGCCGCAACGCCTCCAGCCAATGCAGCTGGGTAGTCCACCAATACCAGGTGCCGAGCACCAGCCAGGTCACCAGCAGCATGCCGAGCAGGCCTTGAACCTGTTCATCCTTGATCAGCGCCCGACGGTTACCACGCAACGTGGCGACATACAGTGTGAACGGCAGGGCACCGAGAATCATGATGACGATCGCGACCCAATGCACCGCCGGTTGCGGCCACTTGGCCAAAGACTGGTCGGAGGTGGAGAAGCCACCGGTGGAAATCGCCGACATCGCGTGGTTGATGGCGTCGAACAGGCTCATCCCGGCCCACCAGAACGCCAGGCTGCCGACAATGGTGATGCCGACGTAGGTCGCCACGATCAGCCGCGCCACCATGTGCGAGCGGGGCATGACTTTTTCCGAGCGGTCCGACGATTCGGTCTGGAACAGCCGCATGCCACCGATGCGCAACAGCGGCAGGATCGCCACCGCCATGCCGATGAAGCCGATGCCGCCGAGCCAGTGCAGCAACGAGCGCCACATCAGGATGCCGGGGGACATGGTGTCCAGGCCGCTGAGTACGGTTGCGCCCGTGGCGGTGATGCCGGACATGCTTTCGAAGAATGAATCGGTGTAGCTGATGTGCTGGGTCAGCAGGAACGGCAGCGCGGCGAAGATGCACACCACCAGCCAACTGCTGACGGTCAGCAAGTACATGTCCCGGGGGCGCAGGTGAATGTGTTCGGGGCGCCCCGGAATCACCAGCGCCAAACCGGCGACAAAGGTGATCATGCTGGCCCAGAGGAACGACGGCAGATCGCTGGTACGGTCGAAAATGACCAGCGTGGCCATGGGTACGACCATGGAGATCGCCAGCGTTATCAGGAAGATGCCGATGATGAAACCAATGATCCGTAAGGTCGGCAACGCCATGAGGTCCGCTCGGCTGATAGTGGAAAGGGCGCCATTCTACCTGCGAGGCAGGGCATGTAAACCGGCACTGCTGCGGCAGTTACCGCTAGAATAGCCGCACAAATTTTTCAGGAGGTGGCCGATGCAGGCTCTCGACGCTTTGCTCAACCGTGTTTCCGTTCCACGACTGATTGACCCTGCACCCACTGCCGAGCAGCGCGAGGTGCTGTTTGGCGCCGCCATGCGCGCCCCGGATCACGGTCACTTGCAGCCTTGGCGTTTCCTGACGGTGGAAGGCGCGGCGCGTGAGCAAATGGGCGAGTTGCTGGCCGAAGCGGCGAAACTGCAAGACAGCGAAGTCGGCGAAGCGGCCATCGACAAGGCGCGCAATGGTCCGCTGCGGGCACCGTTGGTGGTAGTTGTGATCGCTTGCGTGCAGGATCACGTCAAGTATCCGAAGTCCGAGCAGTTACTGGCGGCGGGCTGTGCGGCCCACGGGATTTTGCTGGCGGCCTATGCGCAGGGCATCGGCGCGGTGTGGCGTACCGGTGACCTGGCTTACTCGGCCCATGTGGCCAAGGGCTTGGGTTTGGCGGAGGGGGAAGAGGTGATTGCTTTCCTGTATCTGGGCACACCGCAGAAAGAACCGCGAGTGGCCGAGAAAGTCGATCTGGCCGAATTCGTCAGTGCCTGGCCGGGTAAGGCCTGACACCCCACATTGGATCAGGGCTGAACCACGGCCCCCGGCACCAACGGCAATTCCAGGCTGGCAATGAACCCGCCTTCCGGGTGATTGGCCAGCACCAGGCTGCCGCCATGGCGCTCCGCCGCTCGGCGGGCGATGGCCAGGCCCAGGCCGTGTCCGGCTGCGGTCTGCCCCGGGGCCCGATAGAACGGCTCACCGAGCTGGCTCAAATATTCGACACTGACCCCCGGTCCGTGATCGCGCACGGTCACGACGATCCGCTCACCCTGGCGCAGCGCCTGCATTTCGATCGGCAGGCCACCCACCGGATTGAAACGCTGGGCATTGCGCAGCAGATTGTCCACGGCCCGTTCGATCATGGTCGGCCATCCCTTCATATTCAGTTGCGATTCGGCTTCGAGGTGGACGAGTTGCTCGGGTGAACCGAGTTGCGCATCCTTTTGCAGGGTATTGAGCAAGGCGTTCAGGTCCACCTCTTCTGCACTGGCGTTATCGGAGTCGACCCGCGCCAGTACCAGGATTTCGCTGATCAGCGCTTCCAGTCGGTCGCACTCGCGGGTCAGGCGCGGCCACAGCTGTTCCCGCTCCTGAGGGGTGGCCCGTTCGGCCAGTGCCAGCGCGATACGCAGACGGGCGAGGGGCGAGCGCAGTTCGTGGGAAACATCCCGCAGCAGTTGCCGCTGACTGCCAATCAGGCTTTGCAGGCGCGCGCCCATGCGGTTGAAGTCGTTGGCCAGGACGCCGAACTCATCGCGACGGTTGGCCAGCTTGACCAGGCTGTTTTGTTGATAGGAGGTTTGTCCCAGGTCATGCACCGCGCCGCGCAGACGGCTGAGCGGGCGAGTGATGGAAAAGGTCACCAGCAGGCTGAACAGGGTCAGCACCACCAGGGCGATCCCCAGCGCACTGAGCGGCCATAGCAGGCTTTCGCGGTGCCAGGCGTCCAGTTCCGGGTGCGGAATGCGGTAGATGAACAGGTAAGTGTCACCGGTTTTTTCGCTGGTGAATTCATCGGTCAGACGCCGCCATGGCAGGCGCCGGTCCTCGTTGTTCTGGCGGGCCTCAAAGGCCGCCGCACGTTTCGGGAACGTGCCGCGCACCACCGGATCGCCGCTTTCGTTAAGCACCTGAACGTCGATGTGATACTGGCGTTTGCGTTGCTGGAGAATGTCCTGGGCGGCGTCTTCGCCCTGGCTTTCGTAGGTTTGCGTCCACTCTTCGGCCAGCGTGTTGAGGCCCGGGTGGCGGCTGAGAATCCAGGCGTCCTGGTTGAGCATGTGCCCGAGCAGGATGGAAAGCCCTGCAACCAGAGCGATGGCCAGCCAGAAGCTGGCCAGGATACGCCAGAACAATGAACGCACGGAAAATCCTCGAACAAGCGCAACTAATGTGGGAGCGAGCCCGTGGCGAGGGGGCTTGCCCCCGTTGGGTCGCGAAGCGGCCCCGGCATTTCAACGTTAAACCGCATGTAACGGGTTTACGACTGCTTCGCAGCCGAACGGGGGCAAGCCCCCTCGCCACACAAGCTCGCGCCCACAGTGAATTGTGTGGTGCCAGACCCAGCGGTGAAAAACCGTTGGGTCCGGGGTTAGCGCATTATTGCGCCTTTTGCGGTTGTTGCGCTTTCCAGGCCTTGAACTCGGCCCACTCGGCGCGGCGTTCAGCCTGTTTTTTCTGGATCTCGTCGAATTTCTTCTGTTGATCCGGTTTCAGCAAGGCGCGCACGTCCGCTTCAGCCTTCTTGTGGTTGGCGGCCATCTCGTCCTTCATGGCTTTCTGGTCGGCTGGCGAGAGCTTCTCCAGGTACTTCTCGACCAGTTGCTTACGCTCGTGCATCTGTTCGCCCATGATCTTGCGGATCTGCTCGCGCTGTTCGCGGCTCAGGTCCAGTTCACTGTACGGGCCTTTGCCGTGCATGCCGTGCATCTGACCGCCGTGGCGCGAACCGTCCATCGACCCATCCATCGGGCCTGCGCCTTCAGGCATGGCCATGGCAACGGTCGGCAGGGCAGCAGCGAACATCAGAGCGATAAGAGTCTTGCGCATGGTGTATCTCCTTGTCTCGTTCCCGGTACGTTCCGGATGAGTACAGATTACGCAGATCAAGGTCAGCGGCGGTCAGCGGAGGGTAAAGCTTGGGTAAAGACGATTTCCCGCCGACCTGACAAACCCTACAGGGATCAGAGGCTGTAGTAGTAGCCGCGACTGCGCAGGGCGACGATGCGCGGTCGGCCATCGGGGTGTGGGCCGATCTTCTTGCGCAGGTTGCTGACGTGCATGTCCAGGCTGCGGTCGTACAGGGTCAGCTTGCGGCCCAGGGCGATCTGCGCGAGCTCCTGTTTGTCCAGGGGCTCGCCGGGTTGCTTGAGCAAGGCTTCGAGCAGGCGGCTTTCGGAGACGGTGAGGGTGAATTCCTGTTCGTCGATGCTGACCACGCCGCGCACCGGGCTGAAACACAGGTCGCCCAGTTCCATCTGGCTGGACACCGCTGCCGGGTGGCTACGACGCAGGACTGCGCGCAGGCGGGCGGTCAGTTCCCGTGGGTCGCAGGGTTTGGCCAGGTAATCGTCGGCGCCGAGTTCCAGGCCGAGGATACGGTCCAGGGGCTCGCCCCGGGCCGAGAGCATCAACACCGGCAAATCCGGATGATCGCTGCGCAACTGCTTGAGCAGTTCCAGACCGCTGCCATCGGGCAGCATCACATCGAGCACCACGGCCGCCGGGGCGGTTTCGGCCAGTGCACGGCGTGCGCTCTGGCCGTCGTGACAGGCACGCACCTGAAACCCTTCCTGGCTCAGCCAACTGCTCAGGAGCTCACACAGCTCCTGGTCATCATCAATAAGTAACAGCTCGCTCATGACTCACTCAATTTAGCCATTGTCGACGTTTTCGACTTGCTCCACTGGCGAAGATACCGCAGAGCAGAGCCAATAGCGCTACCCCGGCGCCAATGACGAACCATTGTTGCTGGTCGGTCAGCAGGCGCGGCAGGGGACTGCTGGCCTGGGCCTCCTTGAGTTGCAGCTTCAAACGCTGGTTCTCCTGACGCAGCCGGGCCAGCAGCGGGCTTTCGCGTTCGCCATCGACAGTTTGCAATTGCTTGTTCAGTTCTTCCCGTTGCCGTTCGCTTTCTTTCAAGCGTTGCTGCAGCTCGGTGATCTGGCTACCGGCGCTCAAGGAAAGCGGCGTCGAGTTACCACCCTCGGCGGATTCTTCACCGTGGGCGGGCGCCACGATCGACAACGTGACCAACATCAGGCACAACGGACCCTTGCGCATGGCGACTCCTGGTTCCAATACGAGTATTGGGAAAGTTGTCGGCCGGCAAACGAGAATAATGAGCGATTGAGAACGCGATGAACCGATATGGTTCACCGCGTGGGGGCATTTGAAAGAAGAAAGTTACGGCAGGACTTGCTTGAACGGCTTGACCAGAACGTTGGCGTAGACGCCTGCAGCGATGTACGGATCGGCGTCGGCCCAGGACTGGGCGGCGCTCAGGGAATCGAATTCGGCAACGATCAGGCTGCCGGTGAAACCCGCCGCGCCCGGATCATTGCTGTCGATCGCCGGGTGTGGGCCGGCCAATACGATGCGACCTTCGCCCTTGAGCACTTGCAGGCGCTCCAGGTGTGCAGGCCGTGCGGCCAGGCGGGCTTCCAGGGAGTTGGCGACGTCTGTGGCAATGATTGCGTAAAGCATGTCAGTCCTCGGTTTTTGGCGTTGTGGTGTCAGCATCGTGCAGATGGCGGGACAGGTAGATGCCCTGGCCGACCAGGAACAGCAAAGTCATGCCCAGGCTGCCGAAGACCTTGAAGTCGACCCAGTAGCTCTGGAAGGTGAACGCGACAAACAGGTTGGCGGCACCACAAAACAGGAAGAAGGCGATCCAGGCGATGTTCAGGCGCGTCCAGACCGGCTCCGGCAAGGTCAACGCGTGGCCCATGATGCGTTTGATCAGCAGGCTGTCACCGACGAAGTGGCTGCCGATGAACGCCAGGGCGAACAGCCAGTTGACCACCGGGGCTTTCCACTTCAGGAACGTCTCGCTGTGGAACGCGAGCGTCAGGCTGCCGAAGACCAGGCAGGCAATCAGGGTCAGCCACTGGCTCTTCTCCAGCTTGCGTTGCTTGATGAACAGTGTGCCGTAGACCACCAGGGAGCTGACGATCAGCATCGCGGTGGCGCTGTAAATACCGCCTACAGTGATCTCATGACCGGCGATGTCGACGACCCGTGGGTCGATTTTGAAGACGATGAAAAACAGCAGGAGCGGGATGAAATCGATGAATTGTTTCACAGTGGCAGCCAGAAGCAGGATGTGGCGGCATAATAACAAACATATGGGCGCGCGATAGCGCCAGCTGATTTGAGGTTACAAAGCCCTGTGAATGTTGATTTGCACTGCCATAGCACGGCCTCCGATGGCGCCCTGGCGCCTGCGGTTCTGGTGGCGCGGGCGTTCGAGAAAGGCGTGCGAGTCCTGGCCTTGACCGATCACGACACCCTCGAGGGCCTCGACGAGGCCCGGCATGCGGCTACCGCGCTGGGGATGCAACTGGTCAACGGCGTCGAATTGTCCTGCACCTGGGGCGGCGCGACCATTCATGTCCTGGGCTACGGTTTTGACGTGAACGCCGCGCCGTTGGTCGAGGCCATCGCCAGATTGCATGATGGCCGCTGGCTACGCTCCGAGGAAATCAGCCGCAAACTGGCGCTCAAAGGCATGCCGGGGGCGCTGGATGGCGCCCGGGAGATCCAGCAGGAGCTGGGCGACAGCGGTAACGCGCCGGCCCGCCCGCATTTCGCCGACTGGATGGTGCGTGAAGGTTTCGTCAAGGACCGCGCCGAGGCGTTCCGCAAATGGCTGGGCGCCGGCAAGTTGGGCGACGTCAAGCAACACTGGCCGACCCTGGAAGAAACCGTCGAAACCCTGCGTGCGGCCAAGGCCTGGGTCAGCCTGGCACACCCGTGGCACTACGAATTCACCCGAAGCAAGCGTCGTCGTCTGATTGCCGACTATATTCAAGCAGGGGGCCACGCCATCGAAGTGGTCAATGGTTACCAGCCTGCCGAGCAAGTGGGCAGCCTGGCCATTCTGGCCCGCGAATTCGGTCTGCTGGTCAGCGCCGGCAGTGATTTTCATGGCCCTGGAGGCTGGTCGGAGATCGGTGAATACCGGCCACTCCCGGAGGATCTGCCGCCGCTATGGTGTCGATTCAAACATGACCCAGTTATTGCCGCCGTCTGAACAGGTAGAGAATGTGAGTCAATTTTTCCAGATTCATCCGGAAAACCCGCAAGCGCGCCTGATCAAACAGGCAGTCGAAATCATCCGCAAGGGCGGGGTGGTGATTTATCCCACAGACTCTTCCTACGCCATAGGTTGCCAGATCGGCGACAAGGTGGCCGTGGAGCGCGTTCGGCGCCTGCGACAGCTGGATGAAAAACACAACTTCGCGTTGATCTGCAGCGATCTGTCGCAATTGGGCCTGTTCGCCAAGATCGACACCGGCACGTTCCGCATTCTCAAGGCCCATCTGCCGGGGCCGTATACCTTCATTCTCAACGCCACCCGCGAAGTGCCGCGGCTGTTGTTGCACCCGAAGAAACGCACCATCGGCCTGCGTGTGCCGAGCCACCCGATTGCCCTGGCGTTGCTGGCTGAACTGGGTGAGCCATTGATGAGCGTGACCCTGATCATGCCCGGCGATGAAGATCCGTTGAGCGACCCGCACGAAATGCGCCAGTTGCTCGAACACCAGGTCGATCTGATCATCGACGGCGGTTTCGGCGGGATCAAGGCGTCCACCGTGATCAGCCTCGCCGACGGCGAGCCGGAAGTCATTCGCGTTGGTTGCGGCGACCCTGCGCCGTTCATGGTCGAGGCCTAGATGTCCGCAGTAGAACCCGTCGACAGTCAGGCCGGAGCCCAGCAGGAACTGCCCTTCGCCATGGTCTATGGCCAGGCGGTCATGGAAATGCCGCTGGACCTGTACATCCCGCCGGATGCCCTCGAGGTCTTTCTCGAGGCGTTCGAAGGCCCGCTCGACCTGTTGCTGTACCTGATCCGCAAACAGAACATCAACATCCTCGACATCCCGGTGGCGGAAATCACTCGCCAGTACATGGGCTACGTCGAACTGATGCAGTCGGTGCGCCTGGAACTGGCCGCCGAATACCTGGTGATGGCCGCGATGCTGGCCGAGATCAAGTCGCGGATGCTGCTGCCACGGGCCGAAACCGTCGAAGACGAAGAGGAAGACCCGCGCGCCGAACTGATCCGCCGCTTGCAGGAATACGAGCGTTTCAAGGCTGCCGCCGAAGGCATCGATGGCCTGAGCCGCGTCGGCCGTGATGTGGTGGTGCCCAAGCTTGACGCTCCGGAAGCCCGGGCGCGCAAGCTGCTACCAGACGTGCGTCTGTCCGAGTTGCTGCTGTCGATGGCCGAGGTCTTGCGTCGTGGCGACATGTTCGAAAGCCATCAGGTCAGCCGCGAGGCGCTGTCGACCCGCGAGCGCATGAGCGATGTGCTGGAGCGCCTCAAGGGCGGCGGTTTCGTGCCGTTTGTCGAGCTGTTCACCGCTGAAGAAGGGCGCCTGGGGGTGGTGGTGACCTTTATGGCGATCCTTGAACTGGTCAAGGAATCCCTGGTCGAGCTGGTGCAGAATGAGCCATTTGCCGCGATCCACGTGCGAGCCCGAGCCGAATAACGAGTCGAAACATGAACCTGACTGAACCCCGTGATCTGGCACCCTTGCTTGAAGCCTTTCTGTTGGCCTCGGGAAAGCCGCAATCTTTGGAAAGCCTGTTCGAACTCTTCGAGGAAGGCGAGCGCCCGGAACCGCCGGTCTTCAAGAAGGCCCTGACGATTCTCGCCAAGTCCTGCGATGGCCGCGCCTTTGAACTCAAGGAAGTGGCCTCGGGGTATCGCCTGCAGATTCGCGAGAAGTTTGCGCCGTGGGTCGGACGTCTGTGGGAGGAGCGCCCGCAGCGTTACTCCCGGGCCATGCTGGAAACCATGGCGCTGATTGCCTATCGCCAGCCGATCACCCGTGGCGAAATCGAAGACGTGCGGGGCGTGGCGGTCAACAGCAATATCGTCAAGACCTTGATGGAGCGCGAGTGGATCCGCATCGTCGGCTACCGCGACGTGCCCGGCAAACCGGCGATGTTCGCCACCACCAAGGCGTTCCTCGATCACTTCAACCTGAAGAACCTCGACGACCTGCCGCCGCTCGCGGAACTGCGCGAGCTGGAGCCCGATCCGGTGCTCGACTTCGACGACGCCCCCGTACCCGCCGGGCTGCAAGAGTTGGCCGACGCCAGCGCCGAGCCGGAAGAGCCCAAGGAAGAGACCAGTTTCCATACGCTGTTGCTGGAACTGGACAGCATGGAGGAGGGGATCAAGACCGACTTCGACGACTTGCTTCGTGATGGCGCGTCGCCTGAGTTCGATCCGGAACAGTCGGTCATCGAGCCAGAAGTCGAAGCGGCACAGCCCGAGCCTGAACCGGAAGGCGAGCCTGAGCCGGAAATTGAACCGGAGCAAGAAGACGACATCCTCGGCGTTGCCGAAGCCCGGGAAAAACTCCTGGCCGCCGTTGCCGCCCTCGAACAGCCCAAACCCGAGCTGGAGCTTACGGACGAAGAGGCCGAGGCCCGCGCCCTGGCCGAAGCCATCGAAGCCGAGCGTCACCAATTCGAAGACTGATACGAATCTTGGGAACTGTGGAGATCCATTGTGGGAGCGGGCTTGCTCGCGAAGAGGGCGTGTCAGACGACATCTTTGTTGGCTGACCTGCCGCCTTCGCGAGCGAGCCCGCTCCCACAGGGGAATTGTGTTCACCGCAAAGCTACGAACCACCGGCCAGCGGAAAAACAAATAACCTTGCCTTGATCAGCTAGTCTCTGATGCGCAAACGCCCTCATGCGCGTATGATTCGCGACCCTTCGGCGATCCCTTCGCCCAAGTACCCAGTTTTCAGACCACACCGGGAGGTGCCCAGATGAGTATCAAAGACCAGCAAGACGACCAGCCAATCGGCCCAGCAGGCGAAAAACTGCAGAAAGTCCTCGCCCGTATCGGCGTCGGCTCGCGCCGTGACGTGGAAGCCTGGATCAGCCACGGCCGCATCAAGGTCAACGGCAAAGACGCCACCCTTGGCCAGCGCGTCGACATGCACGACGCCATCACCATCGATGGCAAGGTGATCAAGCGCGAAGAGGCCGCCGAGTCGGTGCGCCGCGTGATCATGTACAACAAGCCCGACGGCGAGATCTGCACCCGTGTCGATCCGGAAGGCCGTCCGACCGTGTTCGACAAGATGCCGCGCCCTAAAGAGGGTCGCTGGATCAACATCGGTCGCCTGGACATCAACACCACCGGTCTGCTGATGTTCACCACCGACGGTGAACTGGCCAACCGCCTGATGCACCCTTCCTACGAAATGGACCGTGAATACGCGGTACGTGTGCGTGGCGAAGTCGATGACGAGATGATCGAGCGCCTGAAGGCGGGCGTTGTCCTTGAAGATGGCCCGGCCAAGTTCACCGACATCAAGCAGGCGCCAGGTGGTGAAGGTTTCAACCATTGGTACCACTGCGTGGTGATGGAAGGCCGTAACCGCGAAGTTCGTCGCCTGTGGGAATCCCAGGGCCTGGTGGTCAGCCGTCTGAAGCGCGTGCGTTTTGGTCCGGTGTTCCTCAACTCCGACCTGCCGATGGGCCGCTGGCGCGAAATGAGCCAGTACGAAGTCGACGTTCTGAGTGCCGAGGTCGGCCTGACGCCGGTCGCAATGCCGCAGATGAACGCCAAGAGCAAAGACAAGCTTGACCGGATGCAGCGCAAGTCGTCGCGTCCAATGGCCAAGACCGAGCGCGTGCGTACCCTGCGTCCTGCCACTGGTGCAGCCTCCGCACCTGTCGCGCCGCGTGCAAGCCGCGAGCCGCAGATCGAAGGCGAGCGTCCAGGGCGCAAGCCTGCTGCGCGTCAGGACGGCGAGCGCAGCGAGCGCGGTCCGCGTACACCTCGTCCGGCCAACGGCCGTACCGAGCGTGGCGAAGGTCGTGGTACGCCGGTAGCCGATCGCCCGGCAGACACCAAGCGCCCGGCCAAACCTGCGCCGAAGCGTCCGGGGATCAAACTGGTCGACGGTGACACGCCTTCGGGCAAGCGCCGTGGCGCACCGGCCGGTTCCGGCCAGCGTCCGGGCTTCGGTCGTCGCAAGCCGGAGTGAGGCAGCGGTAAGCTTCCAGCTGCGAGCGAAAAGTAAAAACGCCAACCATCGGGTTGGCGTTTTTTTTTGCAGTCCCTACCAAAAGCGGTCAGTGAAGCAGGCCCGCTACTCTCTCCATAAATGGGGCATTTCACCCACCCAGCCGGGGGTTTACCACCTAATTTGAGGAATCTTCCCTCCCTCACCTTTCTCTCGCTTGAAACACTCAAAAACAGCCTGTTAATTCATTTGAACTTTTTCT
Source organism: Pseudomonas sp. GL-RE-26 (assembly GCF_019956275.1). Taxonomy (NCBI): domain Bacteria; kingdom Pseudomonadati; phylum Pseudomonadota; class Gammaproteobacteria; order Pseudomonadales; family Pseudomonadaceae; genus Pseudomonas; species Pseudomonas sp. GL-RE-26. Next base: position 1,749 of record NZ_JAHBDI010000039.1, on the reverse strand, counting down.
TCGCTTTATTGAAATGGCTCATTAGTTGCACCACCCCCTGGTACTCGCACCGCTGTAGTCCCGGACATCATGGAGACGGCGGGGCTTGCCGGATTCGGCATGACGCGAGGGGTGAAAAATGAAAGGCGCGACACCAACATGCAGCTCCATCGCCTCTTATGAGGAGTTCCTATGAGTTCCATGATCAAGATTGGCATCGTTGATGATCACCCGCTGTTAAGGGATGGGGTCACAATGGCACTGAAGAAAGTCGCTGACTTTCAGGTGGTCGAGCAGGGGGCGTCTGCCGAGGATGCCCTGGAAATTGCCGCTCGTTTTGCTCCGGATGTTTTGCTGATGGATGTAAATATGCCGGGCGATAGCTTTGCTGCCGTGCGAGCGATCTCAACTTCTTCGCCCGCAGTTAAAATTTTGATGCTGACGGTATCCGAGTCCATCGAGGACGCCTATACCGCCCTCGAGGCGGGTGCGCAGGGATATGTGTTGAAAGGCATAAGCGGTCGTGAGCTTGTACAAGCCATCAGAAATGTTGCCGGTGGTGAAACCTTCATTACACCCAAGCTTGCCAGCAAGCTGTTAAGCAATTTCGCAAAACACGCGGCTGATAAGCAAAAGGTCGAACTGACCCATCGCGAGGAACAAGTTATCCGGGAGGTATCGAAGGGCCTGACTAACCGCGAGGTTGCTATCAAGCTCGAGCTCTGCGAGAAGACCATCAAGCACTACATGACGAATGTCATGTACAAGCTACGCGTTCGTAACCGGACGCAGGCAGTCGCAGCAGTGAGACGGCATTGGGAGAGTGACCATATACCTGGCTTATGTGGTGTTCTTCAACGCCGCGACTTGAATGACAACGGTAAGACAAGTAACGGGCGATAAGCGCTTGCGGTTACTTGAGTGCAATGATCATTTTGGTACGGGTGATCAGATTTTGAACTGCGCCCTGGCTTTGGTTCCGGCATGGGGCGCCGATTCAATGATGAATATTCCGCCGAGGGATTCGACGCGATAGCGCATGCCTACAAGGCCCAGATGGGTTCTACCTCGACCAGGCACATTTGGTTTTTCGGTTGGAATTCCCACTCCCGCATCCTCGACTTGTACTTCCAGTAACCCTTCGCAGTGAGAGGCGCTGAGTTTTTGGCCTTTTCCTCCGGCGTGAATATAGGCATTGTTCAACGCTTCCTGGGCGAAGCGGTAAATACAAATTTTATGCGCTATCGGTACATCGTCAGGAAGAGTATCAAGCTCCAGTTCTACTCGCGTCTCGGTTCGCTCTTCGTGCCGCTCGGCAAGCAATACCAGCGCATCGTGCAGGGTCAGGTCATTGACTTCCGGAAGTGCCAGGCCGAGTGATATTTCCCGCACTTCGTTTAAAGCATCCTCGCCGGCACGCCTGATCATTTCGATGACCTCCCCATCCGAGGCGCCTTGTGAATCTTCGAGTTCTTCAAGGCGAAGGAGAATAAGTGACAATAGCTGAGCAGGACCATCATGAAGATCTGCCCCGATCCGCCGAAGAGTGAGTTCATTGATTCTGGAGAATTCGCGATTGGCTGTAGTGACTTTGTGCTGAAGGGCGGCATTGTTTGAGTGCAACTTGGCTTGCTCATCCATTCGAGGGTGTCCTAGATTTTGTGTAAACGGGATTTTTATTAAACCGTTAACAGACGATCTTCGAACTGGATACTGAAGCGATTCAAGGCCGCTTTCCAGTCCCGGATCGGCATCGTCCACTTCTTGCTG